>NZ_QYUP01000115.1 GCF_003590855.1 Massilia cavernae | reverse complement strand
CCAATCGGCCTACCTGCTGCACGTGCGGCGGCTGGCCGCCTTCCTGGGCCGCCCGCCCGACACCGCCACGAGCGAGGATCTGCGCTTGTTCCAATTGCACCTGGTCGAACAAGGCTTCACGTCGAACGCCCTGAACGTGACGATCACCGGATGAAGTTCTTTTTCGAAGTCACCGTCCACCATCCCGAACTGATGGCCAGGATGCATCCCGTACCGGTTCCCCGCAAACTTCCCAAGTGCTCAGTCGGGACGAAGCCGCGCGCCTGATCGCCTCGGCGTGCAGTCCCAAGTACCGGGCGGCATTGTCGGTCGCCTACGGCGCCGGCCTGCGCGCAAGCGAAGTGGTCGGGCTCAAGGTGACCGATGTCGACAGCGGGCGCATGGTCTTGCGCGTGGAACAAGGCAAGGGGCACAAGGACCGGTACGCCATGCTGTCGCGGCGCTGCTCGACTGCCTGCGTGCCTGGTGGAGGACGGCACGTGCCGAAGGCAAGATCCTGCACGGCGGCTGGTTGTTCCCCGGACAGAATCCCGTCGACCCGCTCGGCGTACGGCAGCTGAACCGCGCCATCCACGCCGCCGCCGACCTGGCGCGCATCGACAAGCGCGTGTCCATGCACATCTTGCGCCACAGCTTCGCCACCCATCTGCTGGAGCAGAAGGTCGACATCCGGGTGATCCAGACCCTGCTCGGCCACAAGCGGCTCGACACGACCGCGCTGTACGCCCAGGTCGCCACCGATCTATTGCGCGAAGTAATCAGCCCGCTCGACACCTTGCAGCCGGCATAGGGGGCGCCATGGAGCACCCCGACCTGGAGGTCGCGGACATCTTCCGCGCCCACGGTCCGGCCTGGCGACAAGCCCAACGCGGACACCTGAGCCTGGGCCAGCTCAAGGTCATGTCGGCCATCGAGCAGTGTCGCAGCGCGGCGCTGGGCGGGCACGCGCTGCGCTGCGACACCTGCGAACACGTCGACATCGCCTACAACTCCTGCCGCAATCGCCACTGCCCGAAGTGCCAGGCCGGCGCCGCGCGCCGCTGGCTTGAAGCGCGCCGCAACGAATTGCTGCCGGTCGAGTACTATCATGTCGTCTTCACCCTGCCGGCGACGGTCGCCGCGCTCGCCTGGCACAACAAAAGCGTACTCTACCGACTGCTGTTCGAGCTCGCGGCGCAGACGCTGTGTACCATCGCCGCAGATCCCAAGCACCTGGGCGCGCGCATCGGCGCCACACTGGTGCTGCACACGTGGGGTTCGGCGCTGACCCACCATCCCCATGTGCACGGCATCGTCCCCGGCGGCGGCCTGTCGCAGGACGGCGAGCGCTGGGTCGCCTGCAGGCGGGGATTCTTCCTGCCGGTGCGCGTGCTCTCGCGCTTGTTCCGGCGGCGCTTCCTCGAAGCGCTGGGCGCGGCCCATCGCGCCGGCCAGTTACGTTTCCTCGGCGAGCATGCGGCACTGACGGAACCGACCGCCTTCGCGCGCTGGATGGCGCCGCTGCGGCGTTGCGAGTGGGTGGTCTACGCCAAACGTCCGTTCGCCGGGCCCGAGGCGGTGCTGGCCTACCTGTCCCGCTACACGCATCGAGTCGCAATCTCGAACCGGCGGCTTGTCGCCATGGACGAGCGCGGCGTGACATTTCGTTGGAAGGACTACCGTGCCAAGGATCAGATGCACAAGACGATGACGCTCGGCGCCGACGAGTTCATGCGCCGGTTCCTGCTGCATGTCCTGCCCAGCGGCTTCCACCGGATCCGGCACTACGGGCTGTTCGCCAACGCGGGACGCAAGGCCAACCTGGCCAGGGCGCGCGCATTACTGCGCGTCCCGGCGCCCGCCGTCGACACACAGCCTGTCGAGCGCAATTCGACGATGTTCATTTGCCGGCACTGCGGCGCGCCGATGGCGATCACCGCCATCTTCTTGCCGATCAAAGCAATTCAGGCACCAGCACGGCACCAGGGAGCACCTCCATGAGCGACAACGACAACATAGGCTTGCGCCACAAGCGCGTCGACCGTCGGCCAAAACCGATGCGGAGCTCCTTTGCCTGTCCTGCCGCAGCGTCTCAATTTCAATCGATTAACCACCGAACAGGCGACGCCCCCCGTGACCGTTTCAGGTCTTATATACGCCATCGATGCCAACTCGCCCGCTCCAACTGGCACCTTCCCAGCCAACGGCGCCGGTCAAATCGCCATAGCCTATGACAAAGGCTGACGACAACTAAACTTCCCGCGGTTTCCTCCTTCGGGGCTTGCCCAACGCCGGCCGGGAACGCTTGCGCGCATCAATTCAGGTCTGTGGAAGCGGCCGACATCGGACAACCCTTAACGAAAGCCGTCAGTTATAGATGCCAATTGCTGTTTGCCTTTGGCCGAACGCCCCTGTCGACACTAGCCGGCCAAGAGCGGCCTGTCGAGCCTTTGCGCCGAAAGCACGGAATCACACGAATTTGCGCGGAACCGCACGAAAGGTGCGCGAGATCACACGAATTGCATCCGCTTTTGCACGATTTCAGTCCGAGAACGCACGATTTCTGCCCGAATCTGAACGATTTGATTCATGAGAATGTCTAACGTTTAGAAAGAACATTTACCGCATTCAATCGTAAGAAATCGGATTGTTTTCGGCCGATCTCGTGCGATTTTCGTTCGATCTCGCGCGCGAATCGTGCGGTTTCGGGGCGCTATCGTGCGGTATCGACCAATATCGTGCGAAAGCGAGCAAGCCATGAAACGACAACACCCAGCGCCCGCCATGGAGCTCCCGCATCCTGTCAAACCGGATTTGCACAAGAGGAATGGGAGATTGCCGCTATTGCCATTCGCGAATGGATGACCCACAACAATCCGGAATCATTTGCGATGCCTGCGACGTCAGGATATCAATGGAAGCATCTTTTCCTGCCGCACGGAACACTCCTGCGGACTATTTTCAATGGCAAGAACTACCATTGTTTGGTTGACGGCGACCGCATCCATTACAACGGCGAAGAGGTCTCGCCAAGCGGGTTTGCGAACGCCGTTGGCGGGATCCACCGCAATGCATGGAAAGTCGTTTGGATTCTCTTTCCAAATAGCCCGACGTGGAAACTGGCGGCAGCAATGCGACTAAAGAGGAAATCGTCCGGTAAATCATGCTAATCTGATGAGGCCAAACCGCATGACCACTTCGGGTCGAGTGCCGTCCAGTTATAGACGCCAATTGCTGTTAGCCTTTGGCCGAACGCCCCCCCCTTAGACGAACGCCGCGATTCCAGTCAGTGCGCGGGAAATCATCAGCTTCTGGATTTCGGTCGTGCCATCCGGGATCGGAATGACGATTGCCTCGCGTGCCAGGCGCTCGACGTCGAACTCCTTGGTCAAGCCGTTACCGCCATGCAGTTGCACTGCATCGCGGCACACCTTCACCGCCGCTTCGGTCGCAAACCATTTCGCCATGGAGGATTGCACATCGCAGCGAATGCCGTCGTCCATCATCGAAAATGCGCGGTAGCACATCAGACGCGCGGCATCCAGGGATGTCGCCATCTCGGCGATCTTGGCAGCGATCAACTGGTGCGCCGCGATCGGCTTGCCGAACTGCTTGCGCTCCTTCGCATACGCGATCGATGCTTCCAACGATGCACGCATCAGGCCGACTGACAGCATGCCGACGTTGGCACGTGCCTTTTCAAACAGCTTCATCGTGTTCTTCAGTCCTGAGCCCTCTTCCCACACGATGTTCCTGGCGGGCACACGGGCGTCCGATAAGTACACCTGCGCGGTGGACTGCCCGTTCAGGGCGATCTTGTCGATATTGCTGGACTCGTAGCCATGCTCTTCGCGATCCACCAGGATGTGCGACAAGTCCTTCGGGCCGGTGCGCACCGCAACGATCAGGAAGTCCGAATAGTGGCCGTTCGAGATCCAGGTCTTTTCACCATTGACGATGAAGTAATCACCATCGCGCTTGCCGCTTGCCTTGATGTCCGCGACGTTGGAACCGACATCCGGTTCGCTGATGCAGAAGCCGCCAAATGTGCGGCCGGCCAGGATATCGGCCAGATAGCGCTCACGCAGGTGCGCTTGGGATGCCGGCAATTCGGCGAGTGTGGTCGCCATGCCCTTGTTGATCATCACGCACAGGCCGATGTCGAGGGACACGGCGCACAGTTCCTCGAACAGCATCGCTTCGGTGACAATCGACAGGCCCATGCCGCCAAATTCTTCGGCAACATTGGCGCCGGGCAGTCCGAATTCGGCGATGCGCTGCGTTATTTCGCGCATCTTGTCCTTCGGAATATGCTGATCGCGGAATCGCTTGGCGAAGGGACGGACTTCCGCTTCCAGGAACTTGCGGAAGCTATCGACCGCCAAACGCTGGTCTTCGGTAGGTTGTTGAACGAACATGAATATTTTTCCTATGACTTTGAATTGATCAGGCGAGACCGAAAATACCGACGTGCTCGGTCGCTTCCTCGACGCGCCACAGACCGCCGCCGTTGCCCTGGATCGCAAAACGTGCGCCTTCGACCTGGCGCTTGCCGCAGTTGCCGCGCAACTGTTCCACCAGTTCGAAGATCTGTCCGATGCCCGTCGCACCGATCGGATGGCCCTTCGATTCCAGGCCGCCCGACGGATTGATCGGAAGCTTGCCGCCCAGCGTGAATTCGCCGCGCTCGGCCATCACGCCGCTTTGCCCCGCCTCGCACAGGCCCAGGCCTTCGATCGACAGCAACTCGCCAATCGCGGTCGCGTCGTGCACTTCGGCCACGTTGATATCCTTCGGGCCAATGGCGGCCTGCTCGAACGCATGAATGCCCGCCTGACGCGTGCAGCCATTGTCGAAATCGTCGGCGGCTCGGGCCGATGCCGAGCGCACCACGCTTGCCAATACCTTGATCGCGCGCTTCTTGTCGAAGCCATACTTTTTCAGTGCCGATTCGGTACAGACAATCGCGGCGGAGGCACCGTCGGAGATCGGCGAGCACATCGGCAGCGTGATCGGATAGGTGATCGGCGGCGCCGCGAGGATCTCGTCGATGCTCATCGCCATGCGGTATTGCGAACGCTCGTTGTGAACCGAGTGACCGTGGTTCTTCGACGACACCGCGGCGAGCTGGCGCTGGGTGATGCCGAAACGCTCCATCAGGCCGCCGCGGCCCAAGGCGGCATACACGTCCATGAACGGGCTGTATGGCTTTTCCGACTGTGAGCCGGGCGGCGGCACGATGCTATTGCCCATGGCAGCCAGGTAGTTCTTGTTCGCTTCGAAGGTTTCAATGTCCCAGGCCGACTCGAACGCGGAGAACATCTTGGTCTTGTCGCTGTAGAACATCTTTTCCGCGCCGACCGCGATCGCCACGTCAGCAGCACCGCCACGCAATTGCGTGACAGCCAGATTGAATGCATGGCTGGAGGATGCGCAGGCGCCTTCGAGCGTGAAGATTGGAATGCTGTCTAAGCCGATCGGCAATAGCGCGACCGGGCCGCGGATCATGTGCTGGCCGTCGAAGTGGCCTTGCGTGCAGTTGCCGAAGAATGCAGCTTGCACCCACTTGCGGTCACAAGCTGCATCCTTGAGTGCGTCTTCCACTGCCCACGCCGTCAACTGCTTGATGGTCTTGTCCGTATGGCGGCCGAACGGGGTCATGCCGACGCCAACGATGTAAATGTTTTCCATGTGTCCTCGAAAAGAGTAGGTGCGCACGCTCCTCTCCCGCAAGCGGGAGAAGGGAGTGAAGATCAATGTCCTTTGAACTGCGGCTTGCGCTTTTCGGCAAATGCCGCCAAGCCTTCCTTGATGTCGTACGAACGCTGGTGATTGCGAAGCTCCAATTCCTCATCGCGCAGCGCGTCGCCTGCGGCCTTGTCGGCTGCTGCGTTGGCCACACGCTTCATGCGGGTCAACACGATCGGGCTCTTCTGCGCCAATTTCTCGCCGAGCGCCTGCACGCGGGCGAGCAGTTCGCCGTCGGCCACCACTTCATTGACCAGGCCATAGGTCTTCATGTCAGCGGCCGGCAGCGCATCGCCGGTGAACAGCAAGTACTTGGCGACATTGGCTGGAATCTTGCGCGGCAGGATGGCAGCGCCGCCGCCGCCCGGGAACACGCCGAAGTTGGCGTGTGCATCGCCGAACTTGGCGCTTTGTCCCGCGATCACGATGTCGCAGCACAAGACTGCTTCCAGACCACCAGCCAAGGCCAGGCCATTGACCGCTGCAATGACCGGCTTCGGGTAGGAGCGCAGCAAGTTGAAGAACACGATGATGTTGTCCAGGAAATCCAGCTCGCCCGGGCCGACCGGCGCACCGGCCTGCTTCAGGTCAGCGCCGGCGCAGAATGCCGGACCATTGCCGGTCACCGCCACCACGCGGATTGTGGGATCGGTGCGCCATGCCTCGAGCTGGGAGGTCATGCTTTGCAGCATCTCAACGCTCAAGGCGTTCATCGCCTTCGGGCGATCGAAGGTAACCCAGCCGACGGGGCCGTTCACTGCGAGAGAAACGCTCATCCCTAATCTCCTTAATCCAAAGAAAGTGCTTTTTGCTTATGGGGGAAGTTACGCGACGCCGTCCGGCGCCTCCCCCGTTTTTGGAGGGGGCGTACTCTCGCTGGGGAATTCATGGCTGGATCAGCAATATGTCGGCGCCCTGGCCCATCAACCAGCGAATGCCGTGCTACGATAAAAAAGAGCCGAGCACGTTGCCTGTCGAGCATATGCGTGCATTCAACGCCCGCTCAGATTGCGACTGTGCGCTGTCCGCGCATGTCGCTTGCGCATCCATCCTTGCAGGAATCTTGTAAATGAATTTCGATAGATTGCTTGTTGCAACCAAATTTGCGCCGCCGCGTATTGGTGCCCGCTACATTCCTCGCAAGCACTTGCTCGCCCATCTGCGCAACACGCAGCATTGCACCATGTCCCTGGTGAGCGGCAGTGCGGGCTTCGGAAAGACCGTCCTCCTTGTGCAGTGGCGCCAGGAACTGATGAAGGCCGGCGCGCAGGTTGCATGGCTTTCGCTGACCCAGGACGACAAGCGGTTTTCCAGCTTTTGCGCCTATTTGCTGGGCGCCTTCCAGCGCCTGGAAATCCAGATCGGGGAAGACGTCCTTCTGGAAGGTGGCAACAACACATCGATGGATGGCGTGATTGCGGTTGTCGCCAGTGCGGCCGCCGACATCGCCAAGGAGCTTTATCTATTCATCGACGACTATCATCACGTGGAAGACCCGTGGGCGCACAAGCTGATGCAGAAATTGCTGGATCATTGCCCGGCCAACCTGCATATCGTCATTGCGTCACGTGCCGCGCCCCCACTCTCGCTCTCCCGTTTGCGCGTGCTGGGACAAGTCGCGGAAATCGGATTCGCGGAACTCCCGTTCGACCTGGACGAAACGCGGATTTTCTTCGAGCAAAATCTGAGCACCGTCAAATTGACGGCAGATGAACTGCGCCTGATCCACGACTTGACCAGCGGCTGGCCGGCCAGCTTGCAACTGATTGCCATCATGTTGAGGAATCGCCCGGCAACGCGCAGCAAGCTGCACTCATTCCTCTGGCGCTCAACCGACCTGCAAGCCTATCTCGCCGAAGACGTGATGGCACACCTGCCGAAAGAATTGACCGATTTCCTGGAAGCGTTATCGGTCTGCCGCCGCTTCAATGCGGACCTTGCCGCCTTCGTCAGCGACAATCCACGCGCGGCCGATTTGATCAAGCGCGCGGAAGACGAAAATCTGATGATTTATCGGGTAGAGTCGGATGACCGCTCGCCATGGTTCCGTTTCCACCCACTGTTCGGCGAATTTCTCGCGAGCCGCCTCTCCCGGCATGGGCCAAAAGCGGTTGAAGCGATGCATCGGCGCGCCAGCCAGTGGTTCGCCGACCATGATTTTCTTGTCGAGGCAGTCCGCCACGCTAATCTCGGCAATGATGTGGACTTCGCAGTCAATGCGATCGAACAAGCGGCTCCCGCCACCTGGAGCCTGGACTACATCAGCCCCATGCTGCAGCTACTCGACCGCTTGCCGCAGCAAACGCTGTTTGCGCATCCCAAACTTTTCTTTCTCGGCTGCCTTACCTATGCGCTAACCGCGCGGCCGGCAAAAGCGGAGCAATGGCTGGAAGATATCCGGCGCAGCGACGCCGCGAAAAATCCGGCGATCTCTTCCAAGTTCGCGTTGGCCGATGCGACAGTGGCGATGCAACGCGACAATACGAAGCGGGTCATCGCCCTGCTCGAGCCCATGCGTGTTGTATTCCCTGATAACAGTTTTCTCCGCTACGTCCATCTGGCAGCACTTGCAGCGGCCTATACGACGGCTGGACGGTACGACGATGCAACCAGGCTGCTCGATGACAATCCGATCGGTCCGGAAGACCGCGATAACGACCTGGCGCTGGTCGTCGAAAGCCAGCGCGTGTTGATTCCGCTGGTCGAAGGCAACGTCAAGGAGGCCGCACGTATCGGTTCGACCGTACTCGCCCGTTCGGAAACGGTGTATGGACGTGGCGCGGTATCGGCAAACCTTTGCGCAGCGAGTCTCGCGGACGCCTACTATGAACTTGACCGGATCGACGATGCACGGGAGGTTCTCGCGAACCGTGGCGGCATCCTCCGCTCTTCGATGCCGGAAACCATGGTGCGTGCAACGCTTTGCCATGCACGTCTCGACTTTTTGCAGGAAACCCCGGATGCGGCATTCGCATTCCTGGACTCGCAAGCAGTGCACTTCCACAGTCTCGGACTGGATCGTCCTTTCGCCTATGCACTCGCCGAACAGGTCAAAATCCTTCTTGTGCAGGGCGACCATGTGCGCGCTGCCAAGCTCGTGGCGAAGTTGAAGGAGCTGGATGCGGCCCATAGGGACACTGAAGGCGGCAACGCCGAGATTCCGATCATCGCCGGCATGGCGCGCGCACGGCTTGCGCTCATCGACTGCTCACCCGAGGAATCGCTCGCTACGCTGTCCGATGTGCGCCGCTATGCCGAGAAACTCGGGCGATCCTCGACGCTCGTTATGGCGAACCTGCTGGCGGCAATCGCGCATGACAGCCTCAAGCAGGACGAGGAAGCGAAAAAATGTCTCATCCAGGCTTTGGAATCGGGAGCCCGGCTTGGTCTTGTGCGAAGCTTTCTCGATGAGGGACAGCGCGTCTGCGAACTGCTGGCAACGCTGCAATCCGATGTCGCTGTGGACGAGACTACGGCACAGTATCTTGACAAGCTGTTGGGGCGCTTTGGTCACGCCATTTCACATGCACCAGGAAAGAATGTGGCGGGCAAGCTCGATACTACGGCGCAGCGCGTTAGCGTTACGCCACGCGAACTTGAAATCCTGCGCCTGGTTTCGGAGGCGATGTCGAACAAGCGCATTGCGCTGACGCTGAATATCACGCTCGAAACCGTGAAGTGGAACGTCAGGAATATCCTCGCAAAGCTGGGTGTGTCGAGCCGGTATGATGCAATGGCCTGGGCGCGCCAGCAGGGGCTTATCGACTAGCGGCAACGCATGCGAGCCGCATGCCTGGGAACGGAAGCAACGCATTTTTGCGTTTGCCAGCCTGTGCCCCCCTGCAAAGTAGGGGGGAAATCCAAAGCGGCTTATCCCCACAATTCCCCGTTCGTACATGTAACGAGGAGACAATTCGTGTTCTTATATTCACGCCGGCTCGCCAGCATCCTGATTTGCGTCCTGCTCGGCAGCGCGCTGGTGCCAACGGTGGCAAGCGCCCAATCCCCTACCTTCTCGGTCGAAGAGGCGCGGGCAATCGCGAAGGATGCCTACACCTATGGTTTCTCCTTGGTGGACCATTATCGCGTTCAATATACCTATTTCCAGGATTCCAGCCATCCGGAATTCAAAGCGCCCTGGAATTCGATCAATAACACTGCACGAATCTACACTCCCGACGACAAAGCTTTTCCGACACCCAATGCGGATACGCCGTATTCGCAGCTCGGCGCCGACCTGCGTACCGAGCCACTGGTGCTGACCTTGCCTGCCGTAGAAAAGGGCCGCTATTACTCGGCGCAGTTCGTCGACGCCCACACCCACAATTTCGCCTATGCCGGCAGTCGCACCACCGGCAACAATGGCGGGAAGTTTCTCCTCGCCGGTCCTCACTGGAAAGGCAAAACGCCGCCGGGCATCAATGCCGTGTTCCGCTCCGAAACCGACTTTGCCTTTGTCTTCTACCGCACCCAGCTCCTCGGACCGGCCGACATCGAGAATGTCAAGAAGGTGCAGGCCGGCTATAAGGTGCAAACGCTGTCCGCGTTTCTCGGCGAACCCGCGCCTGCTGCCGCACCTGAAGTTGACTTCCTCAAACCGCTCTCCGCTCAGCAGGAGCGCACCTCTTTGGAATTCTTCAATCAGTTGAATTTCGTCCTGCGCTTTTGTCCGCCCCATCCATCCGAGCAAGTGCTGATGGGGCGCTTCGCCAAACTTGGCATCGGTGCGGGCAAACAGTTCGATGCACAGACGCTGTCTCCGGAGATCCGGGAGGCGATCGCGGCGGGAATGGCGGACGCCTGGCACGAGTTTGATGAACTGAGTAAGCGGGTCGTCAAAGGCGAAGTCTCCACGATGAGCTTTCTCGGTAGCCGCGAATTCTTAAAGAGCAATTACCTGTACAGGATGCGAGGAACCGTGAGCGGGCTCTACGGCAATGACAAGGAAGAGACGATCTACCCGCCTTTCTATCTCGACTCCACCGGGCAGAAGGTGGACGGCGCCAATCGTTACACGCTGCGCTTTGCGCCGGACCAGCTACCGCCGGTCAATGCGTTTTGGTCGCTCACCATGTATGACTTGTCGACACGCCTCCTGGTTGCCAATCCGCTCAACCGCTACCTGATCAATTCGCCGATGCTGCCGGACCTCAAGCGCGACGCCGATGGCGGCATCACGCTCCACGTTCAGCACGATTCGCCGGGCAAGGACAAGGAAACTAACTGGCTGCCGGCGCCCAAGGGGCCGTTCTACGTCGCCGGGCGCTTGTACTGGCCCAAGCCCGCGGCATTGAATGGCACCTGGACGGCGCCCAAGCTCCAGCGGGCCGAGTAAAACGGCGCAGATACTATGCACCTGCGGCCGCTCTGCTTTCCAATGCAGGGCTTTTCGGCATAGCTATGGCGTGACGATATTGAACATCTGCTTGAACGTATCCAGCATACCGAGCAGTTCGAAAAGCTTCTTGCCATCGCCCTCGACCTTGATCTCGCCTTGTTCGATCGCGGTCGGGAAATCGCGTTGACGCAGGCCGATGCGGTCGAGCGTAGCCTTGCTCATGGTGATTGTGGCGTCAGCCTTCGCATGCTTGCTGCCTTCACGATAGGTTAGCACTCCATTGCGCAGTGTCAGCGCAAACGGCTTCTTCAAGTCCTCGAACACCCAGTTGAGCATCATGTCATTCCCGGCTGCCTTGTCGGCGTTCAGCCGCACCGCCATGAAGTCGAAGAACATGGACGGCTCCAGCGCGCGGATCAGGTCCGCCGACGCTGCGGTATTCAACATACCGCTGTTGTCTCCGACACCGTTACGCAGTTCCATGGCGCCGGTCAGGTACATGTTGCGCCACAAGGCATTCTCCGACTGGTAGCCCAGCTGTTCCAGCGCATCGGCTTGCGCATCGCGCGCTTCCTTGTTGTCCGGTTCCGCGAAGACCAGGTGGTTACCCATTTGAACAGCCCAGCGGTAGTCGCCCTTCGTCATCGCGGCGCGCATCTGTTTCAGCACATTGGCCGCGCCGCCCATCGCCGCGACATAGTGCTTGCCGGCTTCCGCCGGCGCCAGCGGATTCAGATTGGCAGGGTTGCCGTCATAAAGGCCGAGATAGCGCTGGTACACCGCGCGCGAGTTGAAGCTGAGCGAGCCGTAGTAACCGCGCGCGTACCACTTGTTTTCCAGATTACCGGGCAGCTTCTGCATGGCCTCGGCGATCTCCATTGGCGTGTAGCCGTGGTTCAGCAGGTTGAGCGTGCGGTTATTTGAGGAAGGCATACATGTCGCGCTCGTCCGCCAGCATGGTGCGGATGCGTTCGCCGCCCCACGTCGGCCAGTTGTGCTGGCCGAACATGACATCAGCCTTGTCGCCATAGCGCGCCAAACTCTCGTCCAGATTCTTCGCCCATAGCTTGGCATCCCGCACCACCAGCGCCCCGCGGTGGCGTCAGGACGTTGTGCATCATTTGCGCAGCGTTTTTCGGCGATGCCCAAGCCGCGGGTACTTGCGCAGGTACAGCATTCCGAAGGGTGCTTCAGTGGTCCAGGGCCAACTGGAATTCCACATCAACGCCATCGCATGCGATGCGCTTCATTCGTCCTTCACCAGCACGGTTCGGCGCGATCAGGCCGAACGTACCATTTCGACGGTCCGCGCTTTGCCGACGCCGGAGTCAACATGGCCCTTTCACCGGGCGGCAGCAGCCCTCCGAAACTGATATTTGCGCGCCGGCTCATCGCATTTGCCGGCAAGGACGTCTCACTGACCGCGTGTTCCATAAGCCGACCGGCGCGTAGATTTTCCACCTTGCCGGCCTTGGACTCGCCGCCTCTTCCACACCCCGCGCACGCCGCCGAAATGGTCGGCATGGCTATGACTGTAAATCACGGCCAGCACCGGTTTTTTCGGACGATGCTGGTAATACAAGTCGATGGCGGCGCGCGCGGTTTCGGTGAAGGACAAGGGATCGATGATGATCAATCCGGTATCGCTTTCGATGATGGTCATGTTGGAAAGGTCGAGGCCGCGCACCTGATAGACACGGTCCGTCACCTTAAACAGGCCAGCGTGAGCATTGAGCTGGGCCAGGCGCCACAGGCTCGGATTGACCGTGTCGGGGCTCTTGTCTGCCTGTTCGAATTCGTAGGCGTTCAGGCTCCACACAATTCGTCCGGCAGCGTTCTTGATGTCACCCTTGAACGGCGCGATCAGGCCGCGCTTGACCGACGCGAAGTCCTCGCGTTCGGTGAAAGGTAATTGTTGCAGTACTGCGGCGTTGCGGGCTGCGGTCTGCGCGGTCGCGGATTTTCCGAGCGGCGGTTCGGATGACTGTGCCGCATTGTCCGACGCGACGGCGTTCACTGCAAACGCACATGCAATGGCGGCACCTGACAGGTTTTTTTGTGCAAGGCAAACAGCCCTTTTGAACGTTGTGTTGCGTGTCATCGTGATCTCTCCTCCAGTAATGAAAGGAGCAACTTATACGAAGTCTAAATATAATACTATTGCATATATTTATTGAATCATTGCAGAAAGTGCATAATGAACATACGCCAACTGGAACATCTGGTCGCTCTTGCTGACGCTGGAAGTTTTGCGCGCGCGGCGGAAAAGTGCACCTGAGTCAGCCGGCGCTGACGCGCAGCATCCAGTCACTGGAGCAGGAACTGGATCTGCTCATCTGCGATCGCCATCCACGCGGAATTGTCCTCACGCAGGGAGGGAAAATGGTGGTGGAGCGCGCGCGCAGGGTCTTGTTCGAGAGCCGGGCACTCGACCGAGACGTGAGGTTATTCAACAGCCACGAGTTGGGCGATGTGAGTTTCGGCGTCGGCCCGTATCCGGCGGCTATTCTGCTAACCCATGTGCATGCCACGCTGTCGAAGTCTTATCGACAGCTGTCGATACGCACGGAAGTGGAAAACTGGACCACGCTACTGGAACGCCTGCACGCGGAGGCGATCGATTTCTTTGTCGTCGAGAAGCGCACCATGCCATCGTCGCCCGATCTGGCAGTGGTTCCCCTCTCGCTCTACGAGTGCGGGTGGTTCGCCCGGCCGCGCCATCCGACCTTCCAAAAGGAAAAATGCACGATGGCGAATTTGCGTGAAATGCAAATCGCATCCATTCCGGTTCCAGATGCTTTGCGCGAAAGCTTTCGCAAGGCGCTGCAGTACAAGGCATCCGAGCCCCTGCACTTTCATATCGAATGCAACAGTTTTTTTGCGCTCCGGGAACTGGCGGCAGAGTCGGATACGGTCATTTACGGCCCGCTGGCGGCCGTGCAGCGTGAGCTGAAAGCCGGCACACTGCGTCGGATCGTTGTCGAGAATGCAAAAGCTTTAAGCATGGAATTCGCTATCGTCTATCTCGCGCATCGCACGCTGTCGCCAACAGCCGAGAAGGTGATCGAAGCAATCATCGAATGCGATCGCTTGCTGCATGCTTGACGAAAAAATTTGAGCCTACGAAGCAAGCGAGCCGAACGAACAAGTTAAGCAACGTATGCATTATGAAACGGCAGCATTAAGCCTGCCGTTTTTTTATGGCGCGTTGTGCTGCCCAACTTCATGCCGGCGAAAGTCTGTACAAGATTTTAAGGCGCGTATCAGGTCAATGCATCATGCCCCAGCGCGTAATCGCATACTGATGCACTTATGGAGTTTGACCGTGGACCAACATCAAAGTTCAAAACATTCTTTCACTTGGACGGCTGCGTGCGCTTCGCGCCCGGCTCCTTTCACTCCCTGCCCTGAAGGACAGGGTTTCTCGGAGCAATTCTGATGAACCATATTGATGCCATCAGTCACACGGCTGGCCTTGTGAACATCTTCGAGACCAACCCGGTCACCCTGTATCGCCAGCATGCCAACCGTCTTAAGAACGCGGGCCTGTAACAACAACGAGCGCCATGAAAAAAGCGAAAGTAGTTTATGCAGGACTTGGAACGGCGGCCATCATGGCTGCCGGTTTTTTCGGGGGCGAGCCACGACGAGATCTATCGCATGCGGGCAGCGGCACTGAACCCCGAAGCTGCCGAGCGCCTGGCGCGACTGGACCGGCAACAGGAGGAATGGAAACGAGTAACTTGGGCCTGATGCAGTCGGCGACGTCCGGAGATCGCTACCGGCACGCCCGACCAGGCGGGTGCATCCCTGACGCGTCAATTTACTGCCGAAATTCCGCCATCGATTGCCAGGATCTGACCGGTCACGTGCTTGCCGGCATCCGATGCAAACAGCAATGTCGCGCCCTTCAGATCCTCGTCGTCGCCGATGCGCTGCAGCGGCGTGCGGCGCGCGAGATCTTCCTCGCCCAAATGTTCGAGCGTCCCCTTGGTCATCCTGGACGGAAAGAAGCCCGGCGCCAGTGCGTTGACCGTGATGCCGTAACGGCCCCATTCCCCCGCCAGCGTACGGGTGAAATTGATCAACGCACCCTTGGAGGTGTTGTAGGCGATGGTTTGCATCGAATCCGGACGGTTGCCGAACAAGCCGGTAATCGATGCCACGTTGATGATGCGGCCGTATCGGCGCGCAATCATGGACTGCTTGCCGACGGCCTGCGACAGCAGGAAGACGCTACGGATATTCAGGTCCATCACCTTGTCCCAGCCTTCGACCGGATAGTCTTCCGCCGCTGCACCCCAAGTCGCGCCGGCGTTATTGACCAGGATGTCGATATGGCCGAGGCGTTCGATCGTTTCGGCCACCAGCGGCGCAATCGCGGATTCCTGCGACACATCGGCGGCGATGGCGCTCGCGGCGATGCCGCGTTCCTGCAAGTGCGCGACCGCTTCGTCGAGGTCGGCCTGCTTGCGCGAGGTAAGTACAAGCTTGGCGCCCTGCTCGCCCAGCGCTTCGGCGATTTGTAGCCCAAGCCCCCGCGAGCCGCCGGTGACCAGCGCGGTTTTGCCAGTGAGGTCAAAAAGTTGTTGGGTGGTACGCATGTATTTCTCTGCTCCTCTTCATCCAGAGTGTTAGGAAGACGGTCCACTTTCTTGCATTGCCTTGCTGACGGCTTGCATAGCCGGTCCGTCGCTGCGCCACGTACGGCATTGGTTCTCGAACAGTCGCCTGTACGGCGCCAATGCAGCAGGGCCTCCTTCCGCACGCTTGGCAAAGGCCGTCTGAATGGCGACGGTCACCGCGACCGGCAGCAGCTCGTTCATGTGCGTGCAACCCAGCACCCCGCCAAAGCATTCCTGTGCTTTGCGGCTGAAGCCTGGGCCGAGCGTCATGCCAACGAGTGCGGCGTAGCTGGTGTCGACGTGCCGGCATTCGTGTGATGGGCCGCTGAACAGACGCGTTTGCGCCTCCTGTATTTTCAAGTCCTCGTTGAAGACCAATGTCAGCCGAATATGATGCAAGGCCTCGCCCGGCATCACCGTACCCTTCGCAGTGGGAAAAGGCGCACCCTTGAAATCGTAGAGGGTCGCTTCCAGTTGCCACATGCCGTCCTCGCGCTCTACGGTCTGGCAGTCGATGGTGCGTCGGTGTGCAAACGCCGGCGCCGATGCTTGATTGTCCATCACGTTCTCCTCGTTCAGCTGTTGTATCGCTTATTCGTTCCAGGTGTACTCAGGCGCGCTTGGCGACCTTCGCAAATTGCTCTACGCCTACCGGCTCTTCCTTCGCACCGGCGTGGCCGACGCGCCCCAACAGGAAGTGCGACAACGCCGGAATCAGCACCAGGGCGCCCACCATGTTCCAGATGAACATGAAGGTCAGCAAGATGCCCATGTCAGCCTGGAACTTGATCGGCGACCACGCCCAGGTGATCACTCCGGCAGCCAGTGTCACGCCGACCAGGGCCACCACCTTGCCGGTAAAGCGCAATGCATGGCGATACGCATCAGCCAGTGTTGCGCCCGCGCGCTGCTGCTGCAACTGGATCGAGAGCAGGTAAAGGGCATAGTCGACGCCAATGCCCACACCCAAGGCGATCACCGGCAGCGTTGCTACCTTCACGCCCATGCCCAGCGCCACCATCAGCGCTTCACACAGGATCGAAGTGATTACCAGTGGCACCACTGCCACCACCACCGCGCGCCAGCTGCGGAAGGTGATGAAGCACAGTGCAATCACCGCCGCATACACGTACAGCAGCATCGTGACGTTGGCTTGCTTGACCACGATGTTGGTGGCCGCTTCGATCCCGGCACTGCCGGCGGCCAGCAGGAACTGGCGGTCCGGCGTGCTGTGTTCCTTGGCGAACTGCTCCGCTGCCTTCACTACCCGGTCGAGCGTCTCCGCCTTGTGGTCGGAGAGATAGGCGACCACCGGCATGACCGAGCATTCGGTGTTGAACAGGTCCGGATTGCTGGTGGACGCGGTACGCGCCGCGTAGTTCAGCACGTCCTGGTTCGAAGAAATGCTCATCCACTTGTTGCTGCCTTCAAACGAACCGGCGGTGATCTTGCGCACCGCATCCGGCAGCGACATCGTGGTTTGCACACCCGGAATCTGCTGCAACATCCAGCCCAGGCGGTCGGTTTCCATCAGCGTGGCGTATTCCAGGCAACCTTCTGGCCTGGTCTTGACGATCACCGCAAACTGGTCGCTCGAAAGCGAATACTTGCCGGTGATGTAGGCGTTGTCGAGGTTGTAGCGCGACTTGGGACGCAGTTCCGATGCGCCAGGATCGAGGTCGCCGATCTTCAGGTTCAGGCTGACAATGAAGCCCGCCACCGCAATGACGAGCGAGACGGCGATGGCGCCCATGGCCCAGCGCCGCTCGGTAAAGCGTTCCAGCCATTTCCATACGCCGCCTTCTTCGCGCTGCTCGGCGCGTAGCGCACGCGCCGCCGCCTTCTGGCTGACTCCGGCGCAGGACAGCAATACAGGCAGCAGCACGAGATTGGTGAACACCAGCAAGGCCACACCGAGGCTGGCGGTAATCGCCAGGTCCTGGATCACCGGGATGTCGATCAGCATCAATACGGCAAAACCGACCACATCGGCGGCCAGGGCAGTCAAACCAGCGAGGAACAAGCGGCGGAAGGTATACCGTGCGGCGACCAGCTTATGGGTGCCACGACCGACGTCCTGCATGATGCCGTTCATCTTTTGCGCGCCATGCGACACACCAATCGCAAACACCAGGAACGGTACCAGGATCGAATACGGATCGAGCTCGTAGCCGAGCCTGGCGACCAGGCCGAGTTGCCACAGCACCGCGACAACTGAACAGAGCAAGACCAGCGCCGTGCTGCGCATGCAGCGCGTCCACCAGAAGATAATCGCTGCAGCAATCATGGCGGCGACAGCGAAGTAGATCATCATCTGCTGCAAACCGTCCAGGAGGTCGCCCACCACCTTGGCAAAGCCGACGATGCGGATATCGACTCCGGCGCCTTCGGCTTTCGCATACCTGGCGCGGATGTCTTCCAGCTTTTTGGAAAGCTCCCGGTAATCAAGCGCTTTGCCGGTGCGTGCATCCTTGTCCATCAGCGGCACGAAGATCATGCTGGACTTGTAATCGGTACCGACCAGGCTGCCGTAGATCTGCGCGCGGGCGATGTTCTGTCGCAATTGCTCGGTGCGCTCGGGCGATCCGTCGTAATTGTCCGGCATCACGGGACCACCACTGAAGCCCTCTTCGGTCACCTCGTTCCAGCGCACCACCGGCATCCACAGCGACTTGACGTTGGCGCGGTCCACGCCCGGGGTCAGGAACAATTCATCGTTGATCTGCTTCAGCGCCTGCAGGTACGCAGGGTCGAAGATGTCGCCCTTCTTGCTTTCAACCACGATACGCACTGCATTGCCGAGGCCTTTCAGGTCATTGCGGTGGTCCAGGAAGTTTTTGATGTAGGGCTGGTTGTGCGGGATCGTCTTCTCGAATGCCGCATTCAGCGTGAGCTTGGTGGCATAAAAGCCCAGCACCAGCGTGGTCAGCACACAAGCGAGAATCACCAGCAGGCGGTTGTTGAAAATCAGCCGCTCGAAGCGGCTGCCGGAGTTGCTGTCGAAATCCTTCAACGCGCGGATAGGCGGCATGTCGTCGATGTTGTTCGTTACCATTGCATTCTCTCTTTGTTTTACTTCAGCGCTTCGACACGCACCCCGCCGATACCGCCCAATGCGATGGCGCCGTTGCTGGTTTCCGCCATGGCAAATGCCGGCGCAGCCGTCGTGACCTTGGCCCGCTTGAAGCTGATACCGTTATCGCTGCTCACCAGCACCTGCCCGGCCTGGCTGGCCAGTACCACGGAGCCGTCGGCACGAACCATGCCGCTGGCGATGCCGGCATTCACTCCGGTATCGGCCTTGATCCAGGAAGCGCCACCGTCGGTGCTGCGCCAGGCATTGCCGCGCAGCCCATACACCAGCGCCATGTTTTCCGTACCGGTGACGCCAAACAGCGTCCCCTTGTACGGTAGTTCCAGGGAGGTGAAACGACCTTGGGCGCGGTCGTATTTCAATACGAGCCCTTGTTCGGCGGCGATGAACAGCGTGCCGCCGGCAGGACGGATCGCATACAGGTGCAAGGCTTTCGGGTTGTCGACACGGTTCAGCCAGGGCGTCCAGCTCTGGCCGCCGTCTTCGGTGCGCAGGATCAGGTTGAATGCACCGATGACGAAGCCTCGCTTATCGTCTTCGAACCAGACATCGAGGAAGGGCTTATCCGCACCTTGCGCGGCGAAACTTTCGGCGTCCTGCTGTAGCCGTCGTGCGCCAGGTTCGTCCGGATTGGCCGGCTTGCCATAGTGCCTCGACATCAGCGCGGCCGCTTGCTTGCCGTCCAATTGCCTGGTCCAGGTGGCGCCGCCATCGGCGGTGTGCAGGATGACGCCTTCATGGCCGACCGCCCAGCCCTGCTGCGCGCTTGGAAAATATAAAGCCGTGAGATCGGAACTGACCGGCACTTCGGCCTGCGTCCAATTCTTGCCGTCATCGGAATACAAAATGTGGCCGCGCTGGCCTGCGGCGACCAGGCGCTTGCCGGCCACTGCCAATGCATTGAGCGGCGCGCGCAGCGCCAGGGAACTCTTGGCTGCCGGCAGCGCCAGCGGCGATCGGAAGTCCGTTTCAGCTGCGACGGAACCAGTGATCATTGCGGCACCGAGCACCATCGGCGCAAATAGAATTTTGTATTGCACGTCTTTGCTCCTGTCTATATACGTCAGCGGCGGGAGACCATGCCTCGCCTCCCGCAGCCTGCTTTACTGCCTTGTCTTACTAACGAACACCCGAACCTGCAAGACCGTCAGGCGACCAGAACGTGTCCGGCCGCATGGACTCCGAGTACTTGATTCCGCTGGTGCCTGGCCACATGTTGATGTAGTAGCTGCCGGAAATCAGATCGTAGTGACCGGAGGGGCTGTTGTTGTTGGCCGATACGTCATAGGATTGGGTCTGGTAGGAGAAGCCAGGGCGCCAGAGCTGTCCGCGTCCATCGTACTGGTCGACGGCCAGGACATTCCAGCTATCCTCGTCCAGGTAGAAGGTGCGCTTCGAATAGATGTGGCGCTTGTCTTCCTTCAAAGTCGCCTCGATTACCCACATGCGGTGCAGTTCCCAACGTACCATGGACGGATTGATGAACTTCGGCTGGAATACGTCTTCTGCCTTGGCGGCGTAAGTGAACTCATAGGTGTTGTACGGGACGTACATTTCCTTTTTGCCCACCAGTTTCCAGTCGTAGCGGTCCATCTTGCCGTTGAACATGCTGGTGTCGTCATAGGTCGCCATGCCGGAGGTACTGCTATTCGGCGTGTCATAGGCGAGGTCCGGCGCGAGACGCACGCGTCGCTGTCCTGGCAGGTACTGCCAGGCGCGCCGTCCTTTGTTCTCGTCCAGCGCATCCACCACCATCGCACTTTCGCCGGCACGGCGCGTCGGTCCAGTGTAGTTGGCGCGAACCCGGGTGAGCACTGTGGGATCCTCGGGCTTCGATTGGTCGTAGAACGGAGCTTCAGTAAAGTATGTGCCCTGCGTCGACAACACCAGCTTGCCGGAACTGTCGACGTTGTAGGCGGAATACTTGGGCAGGATAACGGACAGGCCTTGATAACGGCCCTTATAGTTCTGCATGACCTCGATGCCGTTCTTTGGAATCGGGAAGGGAATGCCGGCCCGCGCACCCTGTATGGAATATCCATCGTCGGCGACCTTGGCCCGGGTCGCATTCTTGACCGTGTTTTCCAATACGGACTTCGGGAACGCTACGGAGCGATGCGTCTTGTAGACATCGATGCGGAAGTCGGGATTGGCCTTCATCAAGGCCTTGGCGCCTTCGCTCAGCTTGTTCGCATACTGGGCCATGTTCCTGGCATCGATCGAGAACAAGGGCTTTTCACTGGCGAACGGGTCGGGGCGCACCCCACTGCCCTTGATGAAGCCAGCCGGCGGCGTGGTCAGGCCACCCGTATACTCCGGAATGGTGCCCTCCTTGTTGCCGGCCTTTTCCGCGCCGGTTGAGGTCAGCGTGGTGCCGAGCTTCTTCGCTTCTTCCGCGGTGACCGCGGCGTGAGCGATGCCGACGGCCGCGGACAACAGGCCCGCGCCGATCAATGCTGTGACGAGTTTTTTCATCTAAGTCTCCTTTTAGAATGCGGTCTTGAATGTCAGGTAGACCGTGCCGCGGTCTTGCAGCCATGTACCGCTGCCGTTCACAGCCGTCATTTGGCCGGTCGCCGGGTTCACCTGGGAATGCCCGAAGTAGTCGACATACTTCAGGTCAAAGCGGTATTTGCTGTGCACGTCCAGACCGAAGCCGACCGCGTACGTACCAGCAGCCTTGTTGCCGCCAAATTGCACCGCTGCGGCGTTACCCGACATACCGCGTGAGTAGCTCAGTGGCATCGACAGGTCTGCACCCGGGAACACCTGGTACCAAACCGATGTGAAGTTCAATGCCAGGCCGACGAAGTCCCTGCTGACGCGGTCGATGCCGGTGTAGCCGTCACGCCCCTTGAAGAACGCCTGTCCCTGGCTTACCGACAGCCAGCGGTTCCAGGTCATCTCGGCGGCCCAGGAACCCCCTCCCCACAAGGGCGTAGCGGGAAGCGAGCCGAGGGCATTGAGCACGCCATGCACCGTTTCGCCGCGTGCGCCAGGGACATTACCCGGCGTTGGCAAGGCCGCCAGCGAAGTAATGGCGACTGCATCGCTGTTGAGCGGCATGTTCTTGCGGTAGTTCAGATCTGCGCCAAAACTGATGCCGGCGATCTGCTTGGTCAGGCTGATGCCGTACAGGTCGATGTTGTCGGCATAGCTCATGAAATACTGGCGCGGCGCGGCGGCCATGATGGAGAGCTGCGGCAGCCTGTCGGAGAACTGGCGCACGTAGAGGCCCATCGTCCCGTCCAGCCATTCCGGGCTCCAGCGTGCGGACAGCCCCCAATCGCCACGCTCCTTCGGCTTGATGTCCTTACCGCGAGCCGCACGCACGCCAGGTGCGAGATACAGCGCTTCGCCGCCGAATTGCAGCGCATCGTTGAAGCCCAGATAAGAGCCACCTTCAGGAATGCGGGTGGCGTCCCATTCAAAGAAGTATTGACCGGCAAACGTCAATGCCGGCGTTACCTGGACAGCGCCGGATATCTGGGTCTGGGGCAGGAACAATTCTTTGGCCTCGACGCCCGGATTCGCAAAGCCCTTGGCCTGATCCAGCGGTGCCTGTGCATACGTCACGCCGTGGATGGCGCCGCTGCCCAGCAGCGCTTCGCCCCAGTTCACGGTATGGCGGCCGGCGCGCACCGTAACCGCCGTGTTGCCAGCGTCGAAACCGCCGAACACAAAGGCGTCAAGGACTTCACCGGACAAGCCGTTGTAATAGCGGTCTGCATACGGGGACAAGCCAAAGGCCGGCGCACCGTTGACCAAATGGTTGGAGGTGGCGAGGCTGGTGTTGTCGAAGCCGCCCGAATACGCCTGGTCATACCAGGATGCCACGGACACGCGGGCGCCGAATTTCTTTTGATAGACGACGTCGAATTCGGTCAGCAAGTCGAGACGGTTGGTTACCGTGCTGCCCTTCTTGAAATTACGGTTACCGTCGTCGGCGTTCAGGTTCAGCAGGATGCTGCGATTTTGCTTTTCGACGCGATGGCCGAAGTTGTAACGGATGGTGTTATCGAAGCGCAGCTGCACGTCGTCATTGCCGGTAGGGATTTCGAATGCGTTCGCGCTGGCGCAGAAGCCCGCGCACAAGGCAGCAGCCGCTGCCGCAAATGCGGTACGCCGAAAGCCGCTGAATCGCACTTGTTTGGTATTGCTCATCTTGATTCTCCTAAGTCTTTATTTTTTTTCTAATGCTTTTTTGTCCCCTGCTGCGCATTTGCATCAGAGCCTCCCAGAGCGCTTCAAATCCGCATGTCGCCTCCCTCCATCTTCACTGCCCCCTCGTAGTGGATTGGTTTTGCTTCTTTTTTAATCAGTGTCGGCATGCCCCGTTCCCTTCAACGCGAGGTTAAACGAGGCGAATTTCCGCTCGCCCCCCTCCAAAGAGGGGTCAAGACAGGCCGACAAGACAAAGCAACGCGTCGCGCTTTCAGCGACACGCCAAGCCAGGAATGCCTTTAGCGAACTAAGGCCTTACGTTGTTGGAAAGAGAGATATGGTGTTCGGCCTCAATGTCGAACGCCGATACGGTGCCTTGACGCTGGCCCATAAGGAGTAAGGGCGGAAACCCGCCCAACCTTTGACCAGTGGCAAAAAGATCATCGTGGTGCCGCCGTGGAAACGGTATACTGAGAGGATAAGCTCAGAACTATCAAAGGATATCCATGCAACCTACTTCCGGCTTCTCCGGCAGCCTGTTTGTGGTCGCCGCGCCTTCCGGCGCCGGCAAGTCCACCCTGGTCAACGCGCTGCTGGCGCAGGAACCGGGCATCAAGCTGTCGATCTCCACCACCACCCGCGCGCCGCGTCCCGGCGAAGTGGATGGCCGCGAGTACCATTTCACCACTAGCGAAGACTTCCTCGCGCGTACCGAGCGCGAGGAATTCCTGGAGTGGGCCGAAGTGCACGGTAACTACTACGGCACCTCGCGCCTGATGGTCGAGAAGGAAATGAAGACCGGCACCGACATCCTGCTCGAAATCGACTGGCAGGGCGCGCGCCAGGTGAAAAAGCAGTTCCCGGACGCGGCCGGCATCTTCATCCTGCCGCCGTCGATCGCGGCGCTGGAAGAACGCCTGCACAAGCGCGGCACCGACGAACCGCAGATTATTACGCGCCGCTTGCTGGCGGCCGGCGGCGAGATCGCTCACGCCCCGGAGTTCGAGTATGTTATTATCAATGAAGAGTTCAACGTCGCCTTGTCCGAGATGAGGTCGATTGTCCAAGCGACCCGCAGCCGTTTTGCCCAGCAAGCCGCGCGCAACGCCTCGCTTTTTGCCCAACTGGGTATCCACGCGCAACAATCGTGACACGGCACACCCCGTACAAAATTAGGAGTAATTATGGCCCGCATTACCATTGAAGATTGCCTGAAGCATATCCCTAACCGCTTCCAGCTGACCCTGGTCGCCACCTACCGCGCTCGTCAGTTGCTGCAAGGCCACACTCCAAAGGTCGAAGCCAAGGACAAGCCAACCGTCATCGCGCTGCGTGAAGTTGCAGCTGGTAAAGTAGGCCTGGAAATGCTGAAGAAGGTCCCGATGTAATTTCGGGGCTTGCCTGAGTTAACATTATCGCGGCCGACCGACCTTGCGTATGAACCTGACAACACCGGATTCGACACAAACAGGCACTTCGGGTCGCCGGGCCGCGCGTCCGGCGACCAAGCCGCAAGAACCAGCCCCACCCGCCGCGCCGTCCGGCGTCGCTTCAGTCACCCAGTTATCGGCCAAGCTGGCCGAATACCTGAACCCTTCCGAGCTCAAGAAGGTCAAGGAAGCATACCGTTTCTCCGACGAGATGCACCTCGGCCAGGTCCGCAAGTCGGGCGAGCCCTACATCTCCCATCCGATCGCCGTCGCCGAGATCTGCGCCGACTGGAAGCTCGACGTCCAGGCCATCCAGGCCGCGCTGCTGCATGACGTGATGGAAGACCAGGACGTCAAGAAGGATGAACTGATCGAGCGCTTCGGCGCGCCGGTCGCCTCCCTTGTCGACGGCCTGTCCAAGCTGGAGAAAATCGAATTCCAGAGCCAGATCGAAGCGCAGGCGGAGAACTTCCGCAAGATGCTGCTGGCGATGGCTTCGGACGTGCGCGTCATCCTGATCAAGCTGGCCGACCGCCTGCACAACATGCGCACGCTCGAGCACATGACACCGGTGAAGAAGCGCCGCATCGCCGCCGAGACGATGGAAGTGTATGTGCCAATCGCGCACCGCCTCGGCCTGAACAACATCTACCGCGAGCTGCAGGACCTGTCGTTCTCCCACCTTTACCCGCTGCGCTACCGCACGCTGGGCAAGGCGGTCAGGGCCGCGCGCGGCAACCGCCGCGAGGTGGTCAAGAAGATCCTCGAAGCGGTCAAGAGCACGCTGGCGGCCGCCGGCATCGGCGCCGAAGTCTACGGCCGCGAAAAGACCCTGTATGGCATCTACAAAAAGATGCGCAACAAGCACCTGTCGTTCTCGCAGGTGCTCGACGTGTACGGCTTCCGCGTGGTGGTCGACAGCTTCGCCAACTGTTATGTGGCGCTCGGCACCCTGCACGGCCTGTACAAGCCGATGCCGGGCAAGTTCAAGGACTACATCGCGATCCGCAAGCTCAATGGCTACCAGTCGCTGCACACCACCCTGATCGGCCCCTACGGCACCCCGGTCGAATTCCAGATCCGCACGCAAGACATGCACCGCACCGCCGAATCGGGCGTGGCGGCGCACTGGCTGTACAAGACCGGCGACTCCAACATGTCGGACCTGCAGCAGAAGACCCACGCCTGGCTGCAGTCGCTGCTCGACATCCAGCAGCAGACCGGCGACTCGGCCGAATTCCTCGAGCACGTCAAGGTCGACCTGTTCCCTGATTCGGTGTACGTGTTCACGCCGAAGTCGAAGATCATCGCGCTGCCGCGCGGCGCCACCGCGCTCGATTTCGCCTACACCATCCACACCGGCATCGGCGACCACACGGTCTCGGTCAAGATCAACAACGAGCCGGCGGCGCTGCGCACCGAGCTGCATAACGGCGACATCGTCGAAATCGAAACCAACCCGGACTCGCGCCCTTCCCCGACCTGGCTGGCGTTCGTCCGCACCGGCAAGGCGCGTTCCGCGATCCGCCACCACCTGCGCACGATCAACCTGACCGAGTCGGTCGAACTGGGCCAGGAACTGCTGGCGCAGGCGCTGACCTCACTGAACGTCAACCCCGACCTGCCCGACCCGACCATCGAGAAACTGCTCAATGAGTCGTCGGCCAAGTCGATCGAAGAACTGTATGCCGACATCGGCATCGGCAAGCGCATGGCCACGCTGGTGGCGCGCCACATCTTCGGCCTGATGGACGAATTCACCGGCGTCCAGCCGTCCAGCGCCGCCGCGGCCAACGAGCTCGACCCGGTCACGATCTACGGCAGCGAGGGCGTGTCGGTGCAGCTGGCGGCCTGCTGCCTGCCGATCCCGGGCGACCAGGTCATGGGCCAGCTGCGCCGCGACCAGGGCCTGATGGTGCACACCTCCGACTGCGTGCCGGCCAAGCGCCTGCGCACCAAGGAGCCGGACCGCTGGATCCCGGTGCAGTGGGGCGCGGAGCTGAACCGCCGCTTCGACTGCCGCATCCGCCTCCTGATCAACAACGAAAAAGGCATCCTGGCGCGGGTGGCCGCCGAAATCGGCGAGTCCGACGCCAACATCACCTACGTGGGGATGGACGAGGATGACGAACACGTGATGACGCAGCTGCGCTTCACGATCCAGGTGAAGGACCGCGTCCACCTGGCCCACCTGATCCGCAACCTGCGCCGCGTCGGCGGCGTCAACCGGGTCGAACGCGAACGCCCATAACGGCCTCCCGGTCAGGCGTGGGGCGCGCCGACATCCGGTGGTGCATGCGCCTCAGTCCCAGCCACACCAGGCCGACAATCAGCGGAATCAGCGCGCCGGTCGCGATGTCCGGGTTGACCGGCATCCCGGCCGCCTTGGCCGCCTTGCCCACGTAACTGAGCAGGCCGATCGAATAGTAGGAGATCGCCACCACCGACAATCCCTCCACCGCCTGCTGCAGCCGCAGCTGCTGGGCCGCGCGCGTGTTGAGCGATTCGAGGATGTCGCGGTTCTGCTGCTCCTGCACGATGCCGACCCGGGTGCGCAGCAGGGCGTTGGTGCGCGCGATCCGTTCGGCCAGCTCTTCCTGCCGGCGCACCGTCGATTCGCAGGTGTTCATCGCCGGCGCGAGGCGCCGGTCCATGAATTCGCGCACGGTTGGTATGCCTTCGACGCGGGTCTCGCGCAGTTCGTCGATACGGGCCAGCACCAGGCGGTAGTAGGCCTTCGAGGCTGCGAAACGGTAGCTGTTGTCCAGCGCCTGTTTCTCCATGCGGGCTGCCAGTGCCGTGAGCTTCTGCAGCAGCTCGCGCTCTTCGTTCGGCCCACCCTCGGCAACCCGCTGGATCGAGTCGGTCATGCCGGCAGTCAGGCGCACCAGGTCGTCCTCGATGGCATTGAGTACCGGCGCCGATTGCTGGGCATGCGGAAGCCCGAGCAAGGCCATCATGCGGTAGGTCTCCACCTCCAGCACGCGCTGGACCAGGCGCCCGGCCTGCTGGTACTGCATGCCCAGGTCCTGGATGATGACGCGCCCGAAACCGTCGGGTGCTATCGCAAAGTCCGTCCATACCCTCGCGAAATCATGGCTGTCGCAGCCCGCCGCCAGGTTGCCGCCGAAGGCCCGGCCCATGTCCGACATGGTCGCGCCGCTTTTGGTCATGGCGACGTGGGTGGCCACCATGATCCGGCCCGCCAGCGATTGCAGCCACTCCTCCGGCACATGGCGCAGCGGCACCTGGTCGAACGCGCGTTCGAGCGGCAGCGGCGCATCGAGCCGCTCGGCGAAGGTATAGGTGGCGAACTCGGTGTGCGACTCCCACTGCAGGCGGAAGCTGCCGAAATCATGGAAGAAATAGCGCGCGTCGCGGGTGGGCCCGGCGACGCCGAAGTGCAGGCACAGCGCGGCCAGCAGTTCGTGCTGCCGGCCGGCGTGCTCCAGCAAGGGATTGCCGTTTTCGCGCAGGTAGACCGCAAGGTGGGTCAGCTGCTCATGCCCGGTGAGCCGCAGCGAAGGCCGCGAATGGATTTCGGCCGCAAGGGGTATGCGCAGGAGGTGGTTCAGGTTGGTATGGACGATCGCCATTGCATCTCTCGTTAGTTTGGAATCAGTCCTCGATAGGCCGCGGATAAGTCACGTTCAGCACCTCGAGTTCGTCGGCGCCCAGCGGCGTCTGCAGCGTGATCAGGTCGCCCTCGCGCGCCTTGGTCAGCGCGCGCGCCACCGGCGACACCCAGCTGATCTTGCCGTTCAGCGGGTCGAGTTCGTCGATTCCGACGATGGTGACCCGGTGTTCCTCGCCGGCCGCGTTGGCGTAGGTGACGGTGGCGCCGAAGAACACCTGGTCGTTCCCGTAATGGACACTGGGGTCCACCACGGCGGCCGAATCCATGCGCTTGGTCAGGAAGCGGATGCGGCGGTCGATCTCCCGCAGGCGCTTCTTGCCGTAGATGTAGTCGCCGTTTTCCGAGCGGTCGCCGTTCGACGCCGCCCAGTGCACCACGCGCACCACCTCCGGCCGGTCGACGTCGATCAGCTGCAGCAGTTCGTCCTTGATGCGCTGGTACCCGGCCGGCGTGATGTAGTTCTTCGCCCCTGCCGGGATGGCCTGCGCAAGGGCGGCCGCTTCTTCGTCCTCGTCGTTGTCCGACTCTTTAACAAATGCCTTGTTCATCAGTCTATTGTAACGGCGCCCGCGCCTTTGTGCTCGCAGCCGTTTTGGGCCCCGCCGCAGGTGATTTCACGTATCATTCCCGGACTTCCATCCACCATCCGTACGATGACCCACAACCTGCCGCCGGCGGCCGACGCGCTGCATGCTTTCGCCGCCCATACCCCGGGCCTGGTCTACCAGTTCGCGATGCATCCCGGCGGCCGTGTCGCCTTTCCCTACCTGAGCGAAGGCTGC
The DNA here is from genome assembly GCF_003590855.1 of Massilia cavernae. GTDB lineage: Bacteria > Pseudomonadota > Gammaproteobacteria > Burkholderiales > Burkholderiaceae_D > Telluria_A > Telluria_A cavernae. Next base: position 33,162 of record NZ_QYUP01000115.1, on the reverse strand, counting down.
AGCGCCCTGCTCGGCCTGCCCGCGGCCGAACTGCAGGACCACCCCGAGCGCTTCCTGCAGCTGATCGTCCCGGACGACCGTAAGGCTTACCTCGATTCGATGCATGCTTCGGCCAGCTCGATGACGGCGTGGAATTGGGAAGGCCGCATCGCCATCGACGACGCCTGGAACGACGAAAAGTGGATCAACCTGCGCTCGACCCCGCACCCGCTGCCGGACGCGCCCGGCGCCGTGCAGTGGGACGGCATCATGACCAATATCACCGCCGGCAAGCGCGAGCAGGAGGAGACGGCGCGCTCGCGCGCCCGCCTGGCCGAGCTGACGGCGCATATCGAACAGGTCAAGGAAGAGGAACGCACCCGCATCGCGCGCGAGATCCACGACGACCTGGGCGGCAACCTCACCGCCATCAAGATGGCGCTGGCGATGCTGGCCAGCCGCCTGCCAGCCGACAATCCTGAGCTGGCGGAGAAAACCGCCTACGTCGATGCCCTGGTCGACCGCACCATCGAAGCGGTGCACCGCATCACCCTCGACCTGCGTCCGTCGATGCTGGACTTCGGCATCGTCGCCGCGCTGGAGTGGCAGGCCGGCGAATTCGAAAAGCAGATGGGCATCCGCTGTGCTTTCACCTGCCCGGATAAGGAAATCGAGCTTCCCAGCGACCACGCCGCCGCGCTGTTCCGGATCTTCCAGGAGGCGCTGACGAATATCGCCAAGCACGCGAAGGCGACCAGGGTGACGGTGTGCCTGCAGCGCCGCCGCCACGAGATCGTGCTGACCATCGAAGACAACGGCGTCGGCATCGCCCCGGCCGACCGCCTCAAGCCGCAAGCGTTCGGCCTGCGCGGCATGAGCGAGCGTGCGCGCGCGCTGGGCGGTACGCTGGCCTTGTCGGGGGCGCCCGGAGGTGGCACGATAGTAACCATCAAGACCACAGAGCAACAGCGCGCAAGCTAATGAACCAAAAAACAACCATCCGGGTCTTCATCGCCGACGACCACGCCATCGTGCGCGCGGGACTCAAGCAGATCCTTTCCGACTCGCCCGACATCATCGTCGCCGGCGAAGCCGAGAACGGCCTCGACGCGATCAAGATGTTCCGAAAGGCGAAGTGCCACGTCATGCTGCTGGACATTTCCATGCCGGACAAGAGCGGCATCGACGTGCTCAAGCAGGTGAAGAAGGAAAACCCCGACATGGCGGTGCTGATGCTGTCGATGCACCGCGAAGACCAGTACGCGATCCGCTCGCTCAAGGCGGGCGCGGCCGGCTACCTGACCAAGCAGAGCGCGCCGAAGGAGCTGGTGACGGCGATCCGCCAGGTGGCCGCCGGTCAGAAATACGTCAGCGCCGCGCTGGCGCAGGAACTGGCCGCCCAGGTCAGCGAAGACCATACCACCCCGCTGCACGACACCTTGTCCGACCGCGAATACCAGACCCTGACCATGATCGCCTCGGGCAAGACGGTCAGCGCGATCGCCGAGGAGCTGTCGCTGTCGGTCAAGACCATCAGCGAATACCGCGCCCGCCTGCTGGTGAAGATGAAACTGAAAAACAGTGCCGAGCTGACCCACTACGCCATCAAGAACCAGCTGATCGAATAGACGGACGGCACCATTTATTAATGCTGAGAAATAAGGCAGGTTTACCCGCCTTATCTTCGCGATGGCAAAGCGGTAAGCCGCTTATCATTCGTGCAATCGAATATGTCATCACAGCGCCATGTCCACTTCCCCCGCCCAGAATCCCGCCGACATCGCGCGCGAAGCCTTCCGCCGCCTTGCAGTGAAACGTATCGCGCCGACGCCCGAGGCCTACCGCACCATCTATAACGACATCGCGGGCATCACCGGGGCACAGGCCGCGCCTGCCGAGGGCGCCGCCGCCGAACTGGTGCTGGGCCAGGTCACGACCCGCCTCAGCGAAACCCCGGGCGAGGTTGGCGAAGCCGGACGCCGCCTGCAGCGCACCCTCAAGGCGCGCGACTGGGAAGGCCTCACGCGCGGCATGACCCAGTTGCTGGATAAACAACTCAAGAAGCCCGGCCCGTTCGAACTGGCCGTGCTGGCCGACGAACCTGAGGCGCGCCTGCTGCGCGACCTGCTCAGCCGCACGCTGGTGTTCGCGGTGGCCTCGCTGCTGGCCGGCTCCCCTGCCTTGGCCGGCGAAGCCGAATCGCTGGGCGCGGCCGTCAAGACCGCCAACAACGAGTCCGCGCTGAACGAAGTGGCGGCCCGCCTCAAGCAGCTGTGCTACCAGATCGAGATCCGTAGCGGCGACGTGGCCGAGCAGCAGGAACTGCTGCTGCGCCTGTTCCGCCTGCTGCTGGAAAACGTCAGCGAACTGCTGGACGACGACAGCTGGCTGCGCGGCCAGGTCGACGCGGTAAAAAACCTGATCGCCGGCCCGCTCGACCAGCGCGCGCTGGAAGAGGCGATGCGCAGCATGAAGGAAGTAATCTACAAGCAGGGCCAGCTCAAGCACAGCCTGTCGGACGTCAAGCACACCGTGCGCAACATGATGATGACGTTCATCGACCGCCTCGGCTCGGTGGCGGAGTCGACCGGCGACTTCCACGAGAAGATCGGCGGCTACTCCGAACAGATCAGCCATGCGGCCAACATCGACGAACTGAACGTAGTGCTCGACAACGTGCTGCGCGACACCCGCGCGGTGCAGGAAGAAACCCTGAAGTCGCGCGACCGCATGGTGGCGGCAAGGCAGGAAATGCACGACGCCGAGACGCGCATCCATACCCTCGAGGAAAAGCTGCGCCACCTGAGCGACCTGGTGCGCGAAGACCAGCTCACCGGCAGCCTGAACCGCCGTGGCCTGGACGACGTGTTCGAGCGCGAGATGGCGCGCGCCGACCGCCGCGGCACGCCGCTGTGCATCGCCATGCTCGATCTGGACGACTTCAAGCGCCTGAACGACACCTACGGCCACATCGCGGGCGACTCCGCGCTGAAGCACCTTGTACAGATCGTCAAGAGCACGCTGCGCTCGATGGACGTGATCGCGCGCTTCGGCGGCGAGGAATTCCTGATCCTGCTGCCGGAAACGACGGTGGAAGCGGCGTCGCAGACCATGACCCGCCTGCAGCGCGACCTGACCAAGCACTTCTTCCTGCACGAAAACGAAAAATTGCTGATCACTTTCTCTGCCGGCGTCGCCATGCGCCTGCCCCACGAGGGCCAGGAAACCCTGATCAAGCGCGCCGACTCGGCGATGTACAAGGCCAAGAAGAGCGGCAAGAACCGCGTCGTCATCGCCGAATAGGGAGTTCCCGCCTCGCGCATGGTGGGAAAGCGAAGCTTTTCTGGGGCACAAAACCCATCAATCTGGCCAGGAAATTTTAATTTTTTGACCCTAAAGTTTCTTTTCCATCTGTCGTCTTAGCGGGACCGCATTCAAAAATTAAAGGCCTGGCCAATGAAATAAATCATGTTTTTCTCCATCAACTTTTTCGGGGTGCCACCGTTATCTGACTCAGCCGCGGTGTGATTGTTTCAGAACACGGAAGCAGACCAAGGTGACCAGTGGCACGTTGCCCACCCCGAAATACAAGCAGCACTCGTCTGGAGAAATACCATGGCAGCAAATATCAATACCAATATCGCCTCGCTGAACTCGCAGCGTAACCTGAACGCTTCGCAATCGTCGCTGGCGACCTCGCTGCAGCGCCTGTCCTCGGGCCTGCGCATCAACAGCGCCAAAGACGACGCGGCAGGCCTGGCGATTTCGGATCGCATGACCAGCCAGATCAACGGCCTGAACCAGGCAGCACGTAACGCAAACGACGGCATCTCGCTGGCGCAGACCGCTGAAGGCGGCCTGTCCACCGCGACCGACCTGCTGCAGCGTATGCGTACCCTGGCAGTGCAAGCTGCCAACGGTACCAACTCGGCTTCGGATCGTTCGTCTGTCCAGCAGGAAGTCAGCCAGCTGCAACAGGAACTGAACCGTGTTGCGACCAGCACCCAGTTCAACGGCCAGAACGTCCTCGACGGCACCCTGAACAATGCCCAGTTCCAGGTTGGCGCGAACTCGAACCAGACGATCAACTTCTCGATCGGCAGCGCCCAAGCTTCGGCAATCGGCAACAACACCCTGGCCCAGAACACCGGCGGCACCTCGATCAACGCAGTTGCTTCGGCATCGGCTGCGATCGCTGCCAACAACGTTGCAGCCGGCACCCTGACCATCCAGGGCAACGGCGCCTCGACCGGTGCACTGACCGTTGCCGTTGGCGCATCGGGCAAGGCTATCGTCGACACCGTCAACGCGGCTTCCGGCGCCACCGGCGTGACTGCAAGCGCAACCACCCAGGCAACCCTGGGCGGCTTCGTGGCCGGCACCGTGTCGCTGACCCTGCAAGGCGCGCCTACCTCGGCCGGCGCTGCCAACCCGGTGACCATCAGCGCCACCCTGGCGTCGGCCACCGACGTCGGCTCGCTGACCAAGGCGATCAACGACCAGACCGGCTCGACCGGCATCACCGCCGTTGCAGACACCTCGACCGGCAAGATCTCGCTGACCCAGGCCCAGGGTTACGACATCGGCGTGAAGAACAACTCCACACAGACCGCCATCACCGTGACCGGCATGGCAGCTGCCGACGGCGGCACCGGCACCGCGGCGACCCTGACCGCGTCCGCAGCCATCGGCTCGGCAGCGACCGTCGGCGCGAAGGTAACCTTCAGCTCGGCATCGGCTTTCACCGCCACCGCCAGCGCTGCAGGCGTACTGAGCACCACCGGTTCGGCGGTCAGCTCGGGCCTGTCGGCTGTGTCGTCGATCGACGTTACCGCAATGACCAACGGCATCCCAAGCGGCGCAAACAACGCGCTGAAGGTGATCGACTCGGCACTGGCCAACATCAGCAACGCCCGCGCGTCGCTGGGTGCGGCCCAGAACCGTTTCACCAACACCATCAGCAACCTGCAAGCCACTTCGGAAAACCTGAGCAGCGCACGCAGCCGCATCCAGGACACCGACTTCGCAGCTGAAACGGCCAACCTGACCCGCGGCCAGATCCTGCAGCAAGCCGGTACCGCGATGCTGGCGCAAGCCAACTCGCTGCCGAACGGCGTCCTGTCCCTGCTGCGTGGTTAATCAACAGCAGTAGCAGTACCAGCCTGACCCAGAATCCCCGCGCCGGCTTGACCGGCCCGGGGATTTTTTTCGCCTGTACCTCGACGCTGCCGCGTGCCGCGCAGTCCCTCACCGCCAAGAATCCAGCCCCAGATTTAATTTCTATTTGCCCTCAAGTTTGGATTTTTACTGCCGTTTAGCGGGGCGGCTTGAGGAAATATGAGGCCAAAAAAGCGAAATAAAGTCGCGTTTTCTCCATCAACTTTTTCGGGAAGCCACCGTTACCTGATTCAACTACGGTGTGATTGCTTCGGAACAGGGGAGCAGACCAAGGTGAACTGCGGCACGTCGCCCACCCCGATTCAAGCAGTATGTGTGGAGCAATACAATCATGGCAGCTAACATCAACACCAACATCGCCTCGCTGAACTCGCAGCGCAACCTGAACGCATCCCAGAACTCGCTCGCGACCTCGCTGCAGCGCCTTTCTTCCGGCCTGCGTATCAACAGCGCGAAAGACGACGCAGCAGGCCTGGCGATTTCGGATCGCATGACCAGCCAGATCAACGGCCTGAACCAGGCAGCACGCAACGCCAACGACGGCATCTCGATGGCCCAGACCGCTGAAGGCGGCCTCGCAACGGCAACCGACCTGCTGCAGCGCATGCGCACCCTGGCCGTGCAAGCTGCCAACGGCACCAACTCCGCCTCCGACCGTTCGTCCCTGCAGCAGGAAGTCAGCCAGCTGCAACAGGAACTGAACCGCGTAGCGACCAGCACCCAGTTCAACGGCCAGAACGTCCTCGACGGCACCCTGAACAACGCCCAGTTCCAGGTCGGCGCCAACGCCAACCAGACCATCAACTTCTCGATCGGCAGCGCCCAGGCTTCGGCAATCGGCAACAATACCCTGCCACAGAACACCGGCGGCACCGCGATCAACGCAGTTGCTTCGGCATCGGCTGCGATCGCTGCCAACAACGTGGCAGCCGGCACCCTGACCATCCAGGGCAACGGCGCCTCAACCGGCGCCCTGACCGTTGCCGTTAGCGCATCGGGCAAGGTAATTGCCGATACCGTCAACGCAGCAGCCGGCGCCACCGGCGTGACCGCCAGCGCTTCCACCCAGGCAACCCTGGGCGGCTTCGTGGCCGGTACCGTGTCGCTGACCCTGCAAGGCGCGCCTACCTCGGCCGGCGCCGCCAATCCGGTGACCATCAGCGCCACCCTGGCGTCGGCCACCGACGTCGGCGCGCTGACCAAGGCGATCAACGACCAGACCGGCTCGACCGGCATCACCGCGGTGGCCGATCCAGTGACCGGCAAGATCACGATGACCCAGTCCCAGGGCTACGACATCGGCGTGAAGAACAACTCGGCGCAGACCGCCATCACCGTGACCGGCATGGCGGCAGCCGACGGCGGTTCCGGCACCGCGGTGACCCTGACCGCGACCACCGTCAACGGCTCGGCAGCGACCGTCGGCGCCAAGGTGACCTTCAGCTCGGCATCCGGCTTCACCGCCACCGCCAGCGCAGCAGGCATCATGAGCACGGTCGGTTCCGCAGTCAGCTCGAACCTGTCGGCAGTGTCGTCGATCGATGTGACCGCAATGACCAACGGCATCCCAAGCGGCGCAAACGGCGCGCTGAAGGTGATCGACTCGGCGCTGGCCAACATCAGCAACTCGCGTGCTTCGCTCGGTGCGGTGCAGAACCGCTTCACCAACACCATCAGCAACCTGCAGGCGACGTCGGAAAACCTGGCAAGCGCACGCAGCCGCATCCAGGACACCGACTTCGCAGCGGAAACGGCCAACCTGACCCGCGGCCAGATCCTGCAGCAAGCAGGTACCGCCATGCTGGCCCAGGCCAACCAGCTGCCGAACGGCGTGCTGTCCCTGCTGCGCGGTGGTTAAACAGTAAGTAAATCGTAATTTGAAGCCATCCCCGGACCGGTCCTTGCCGTCCGGGGACATTTTCGTTGGAGAGGAATTGCCATGAAATTACAGCCCTTAGGCAGCATGATGCCAAAAGCCGATACCTACGACCGGACCGCGGCGCCGGTCAGCACCCCAGCTCCGGCGGTGGCGGCGCTCCACACAGTCAATCCGGTGCAGCAGAAGGACCCGGCCAGCGAACTGGGCGACGTGGACGATGCCGTCAAGACCATCAATAAGACGGTCCAGGCGATATCGCCCAGCCTGGAGTTTTCGATCGACACCGACAGCAAGCGCACCGTGGTCAAGGTGATCGACCTGGACACCCGCGAAGTGATCCGCCAGATGCCCAGTGTTGAAGCTTTGGAAATCGCCAAGGCGCTGGACCGCCTGCAGGGCTTGCTGATAAGGCAAAAGGCATGAAGTAATTGCCGAATAACCGAACTGGCGGGGAAACAACCCTCTAAAGTCGGGTTAAACCCTGCCGATAATCACTTACATTATTGTTTTCCGCAGGAGACGCAATGGCCATCTCATCACCGGGCATCGGTTCAAATCTCGACGTAAACAGCATCGTCAGCCAGCTCATGGCGGTCGAGTCGCAGCCGTTGACGACCTTGAACAAGAAAGAGGCGGCCACCATTGCCAAAGTCTCCGCGTTCAACACGCTGAAAGGCGCGCTGGGCAGCTTCCAGACTGCGCTGGACGCCCTCAAGCTGCCGTCCAAGTTCCAGGGCGTCAACGCCACCGCGGCCGACACCACCATCGTGAGCGGCACCGCCACCAGCAAGGCGGTGGCCGGCAGCTACACCGTCGACGTTACCAAGCTGGCCCAGGCGCAAACCATCTCCACCGGCGGCAGGGCCACCAGCACCGCGCCGATCGGCGACGGCATGACCACCACGCTGACTTTCCAGTTCGGCACCATCACCGGCGGCAAGCTGACCAATGGCGTGTACGGTAACGACCCGGCCGCCACCCCGCCCGACCCAACCTTTACCCAGGACCCCAACCAGATCGGCGGCAGCGTCGTCATCGACAGTTCGAACAATTCGATGCAAGGCATCCGCGACGCCATCAACAAGGCCAAGATCGGCGTCACCGCCACCATCGTGTCGGACGGCAGCGCAAACCCGCACCGCCTGGTGCTGACCTCGACCGCCACCGGCGCCGTGTCGAGCATGAAGATCAGCGTGGCGCGCGAAACCGGCGCCCCGGTCGACACCAGCATGTCCGACCTGCTGGCCTACAACCCGGCCGGCGTCCAGAACATGACCCAAAGCACTGCGGCCCAGGACACGGCCGTGACCATCAACGGCATTCCCGTCAGCGCCAAGACCAGGACCGTGGCCGAAGCGATCCAGGGCGTGACCCTGAACGTGAGCAAGGTCGGCAGCACCACCTTGACCCTGGCGCGCGACACCGCCTCGGTGCAGAGCGGCGTGCAGTCGCTGGTGAAGGCCTACAACGACCTCGAAAAGACCATCAAGTCGCTCACCTCCTACGACCCGGCGACCAAGGTCGGCGGCGCGCTGCTGGGCGACGCTTCGGTGCGCAACATCCAGGCCCAGGTGCGCTCGATGCTCGGCACCAGCCTGACCGGTTCCGGCAGCCCGCTGACCAACCTGACCCAGGTCGGCGTGACGTTCCAGAAGGACGGCACCATGGCGCTCGACTCGGCCAAGCTGACCACGGCGATCGAGACCAATTTCGACCACCTGGCCGGTCTGTTCGCCTCGGTCGGCACCTCCACCGACAGCCTGGTCAAGTTCATCGGCTCGACCGCGCAGACCAAGCCGGGCTCCGGCCTGCTGCACGTCAGCGCGCTGGCCACCCGCGGCAATACGACCGCGACCGCGGCGCCGACCACCCTGACCATTACCGCCGGCTCCAACGACCAGATGTCGCTCACCGTCGACGGCATCAGCACCAGCGTCACGCTGGCGGCCAGCACCTACACCTCCGCCTCGCTGGTGGCGCACCTGCAGTCGAAAATCAACGGCGCCTCGGAATTCACCGCGGCCGGCGTCAGCGTCGCGGTCAGCACCGGCGCCGGTGGCCAGCTGGCGATCACCTCGAACCGCTACGGCTCGGCATCCAAGGTGGTCGTCAGCGGCACTGCCGCGACCTCCCTGCTGCCGGGCGGCGCCTCGACCGACGGCATCGACGTCGCCGGCACCATCGGCGGCGTGACCGCGACCGGCTCCGGCCAGCTGCTGACCGCCGGCACCGGCTCGACGCTGTCGGGCGTGAAATTTGAAGTCACGGGCGGCCCGGCGCCAGCCGCCCGCGGCACCGTCGGCTTCTCGCAAGGCTACGCCGACCTGCTGACCAAGCTGGTGGACAACTTCACCGGCACCGACGGCATGATCATCGGCCAGACCAACAGCCTGCAAAACACCATCAAGGACATCGGCAAATCGCGCGATGCCATGAACCTGAAGCTCCAGGGAATCGAGAAGCGCTACCGCGCCCAGTTCAACGCGCTCGATGCCAGCATCGCCCGCATGACCTCGACCAGTAACTATTTGACGCAGCAGTTGGCTCAGTTGAGCACGGTATCCAAGTAAACGCGGATCGCCACAACAAAGGGGAAGGAACACTATGTTTGGATCAATGAAGAGCGGCGCCAACGCGTACGCCAAGGTAGGCATCGAAACCGGCGTCATGGCGGCCAGCCCGCACAAGCTGATCGTGATGCTCTACGACGGCGCCCTGACGGCGATCCGCAACGCCCAGGCGCATATGAAATCGGGCAACATCCCGGAAAAGGGCAGCCAGATTTCGAAGGCGATCCAGATCATCGAAAACGGCCTGCGCGCCAGCCTCGACCGTGAAGTCGGCGGCCAGATCGCCCAGGGCCTCGATTCGCTGTACGAATACATGGGCCACCGCCTGCTGATGGCGAACCTGAACAACCAGCCCGAACTGCTGGACGAAGTGCACCGCCTGCTGTCCGAGCTGCGCGACGCATGGAACCAGATCGGCAACACCCCGCCGGCGCCGGTTGTAGCCAACACCGCCCCTGTCCTTGCGAGTGCCTGATCATGATGACTAGCCAAGAAGTACTGTCGACCTACGAATCGATGGTCGAACTGACCGAACAGATGGTGGCCGCCGCCAGCAGCAGCGACTGGGACCGCCTGGTGGTGCTGGAAACGCGCTGCGCCGGCCACGTCGAGGCCCTGCGCCAGAACGAAGCCAAGGTCGAGCTGAACGGCGACAGCCGCCTGCGCAAGGTCCAGTGCATCAAGAAACTGCTGGACGACGACCGCAAGATCCGCGACCTGACCATGCCATGGATGACCCAGCTGTCGGCGCTGATCAACAACACCGGAACCCAGCGCCGCCTGGCGGCCGCCTACGGCGCCGTCTAAGGACGCCGCCCGCACCGCTGCATGGAGCGCATGTCTGTCCCTGGTGTCGGCCGCGTCGTCGCCGCCATACCTGCGCTCCCGGTCGGCGATGCCCGCCAGGAAGCCTTCGAACGCTCGCTCGCCACGCAGGTGGGCAAGGCGCTGCCGGTCGCGGTACTGGCGAAACTCGCCGACGGCAGTTTCCTGGTCCGCGTCGCCGACCAGAACGCCCGCATGGCGCTGCCGCCCGGCACCCTGCCGGGCACGGAAGTCCCGATGACCCTCGTCAGCACTCAGCCGCGCGCCGCCTTCCAGCTGACGCCCGGCCAGGGCCAGCTGCTCCACCCCACGCTGATCTACCAGGAACTGGGCGAGGCGCGCGCGCCCGGCGCCGGCGCCCTCGCGGCCGCGCGCGCCAATCCGGGGACTGCGCCGGGCAGCGCGGCGGACGCGCAAGGCGCGCAGGCCGATCCGCGCAACGCCCAGGTTTCGCTGAGCGAGGCCGGCCGCATGCTGGGGCGCATCCTGGCGTCCGCCCAGGGCCAGGCCGGCCAGCCGCAGGCGATCCAGGCCGCGACGCCGCTGGCCGGGCCGGGTACGCCCGAGCCCGCGCGGCTGGCGCAGGCGCTGGAAGGCGCGATCGCGCAAAGCGGGCTGTTCTACGAATCGCACGTGGCCGAATGGGCCGAAGGCAAGCGCGCCCTGCCCGAGCTGATGCGCGAGCCGCAGATGCAGCGCGCGCTGGCCGACGCGCCGGCCAAGACGGCCAGCGCCGAAACCGACCCGGCCGCGGCCCAGCTGATCAACCAGCAGCTGGCCGCCCATGAACAGGGCCGCGTGGCGTGGCAAGGCCAGGTATGGCCGGGCCAGGACATGCACTGGGAAATCCACAAGGATGCGCCGGAAGGCGGCGCGCGCGGCGGCGACGCCGACGCCGAGCCGGGCTGGCGCAGCGGACTGCGCTTGCGCTTTGCCGGGCTGGGCGAGATCGCCGCGACCCTGGTGATCGCCGGCGACCAGCTGCACATCCAGCTCAAGGCCGAGTCCGGCGAAACCAGCGCCGTGCTGCGCGCACGCGCGGGCGAACTGGCGGCGGCGCTGGGCGCGGCCGGCAGCCCGCTGGCCTCGCTCGACATCAGCAGCGCCGCGGACGTTGGCGGCGGCGATGGCCGATAAGGGCGGCGGCGCCCGCCACCAGACCGCGGTCGCGCTCGCCTACCAGGGCGGCGACGGCGCGCCGAAAGTGGTCGCCAAGGGCAAGGGGCTGGTGGCCGAACAGATCATCCAGCGCGCCGGCGACGCCGGCGTCTTCGTGCACGAATCGAAAGAACTTGTCGCCTTGCTCATGCAAATCGACCTCGACCGGCAGATTCCGCCCGCGCTGTACCGGGCGATTGCGGAACTGCTGGCATGGCTATATCATATTGAATCAGGGCAAATTTCAGGTGGAACACGTCCGGCGCCGCCAGACACTGCCCGGCTCATCGACACACAAGAGAACAGCGGCATAAAACATGCATGAAATCAGCGATTCCGGACGTGAAAACTGGCATGACTACCGGATCGAGTCGCGCAAGGAGATCATTGCGCTGCTGCGCAACATCGGCGACAAAAACCAGCTGGTGAGCATGCTCGTGCGCGGGCAGCCGGAAGCATGCGTGACATCGGTGCTGGCGGTCGAGCCGGATTCCGGCATGCTCTACCTCGACTGCTCCATCAACAGCGAGCAGAACCGGCGGATCGCCGCCGCCCCGCGCATCTCGTTCGAAACCTCACTCGACAAGATCCGCATCCTGTTCGTGGCGGAAAACGGGGTCGAGGCCACCACCCACGGCGGCGGGCCCGCCTTCAGGATGCCGATTCCCGACTCGCTGATCCGCCTGCAACGGCGCGAGTACTACCGCATGCCGACGCCGGTCAGCAACCCGGTGCGCGCGGTGATCCCGATGCCGTTCGAGCTGGGTGGCGGCGTCAACGTGTTTCCGCTGGCCGACATCAGCTGCGGCGGCATTGCCATCCTCGACAACAAACTCCTGCTCGGCAACACCATCGGCCACAACTACGAAGGCTGCAAGATCGAGCTGCCCGAGATTGGTACGGTGACGACGACGCTACAGATCCGCAACTCGCTCGACATCACCCTGCTCAACAGCAAGACCAATCGTAGGCTCGGATGCGAGTTCGTCGACATCTCGCGCGGCAACCTGGCCAACGTCCAGCGCTACATCACCAAGCTCGAGCGCGAACGCAACGCCCGCCTCGCCGGCCTCGGCTAAATCACGAACAAACTCTGTTGCTTAAATCGGGGTCAGACCACCATTTCCGTGCTTAAATCGGGGTCAGACCCTGAGCCTTCCCCTCAAAAATTGCTTGTAAACAGGCTGGATGCCTGTTAACTTCTAATCCCAAAAACGGCGCATGCATGGCTGTGTTAACCCTTTCGTTTGTAGCGACCAAACTGCGAACGAAAGGAACAGACTATGCATGCAGGACGAATCATACAAGATTTGTTAGCCGATCAATGCCCATCGATACACGCCAAACGCCGGCATTGCCTTGCCTTGATGATTGAGGCGGCGCGGAGTGGCGGGCTTGGTTTGCTGAAGATGAGTAAGTCTGTGCAAGGCTCGAGCTCATTGCGTCATCGCATCAAGCGCTGTGATCGGCTGTTGAGCAATCCCCATCTGGCGACCGAACGCGTGGAGATATTTCGCGCAGTCGCGCAGCGCGTCTTGCAAGGCCAATCGAAGATCAGCATTATCGTGGACTGGTCCGATTTGTTAGCCGACATCAGCCAACACGTGCTGCGTGCGGCTGTCGTTGTGAAGGGCCGCGCTATCGTCATCTATGAAGAGATACACCCCACCGCGCAGTATGGTGCGGCTTCGGTGCACCGCGAGTTCATGAAGACGCTACGCTCGGTGCTGCCAGCCCATTGTCAGCCCTTGATCATCACCGATGCCGGCTTTCGCGCCGCGTGGTTCAAGATGCTCGATCAACTCGGGTTTGCCTGGATAGGACGCATCCGAAACCGCGACATGGTGACCCCCAGTGGCAAAAGTGACTGGCGCGGTTGCAAAGAGCATTTCGCGGACACGAAGGGACGTGCACGCGACCTGGGGAGCTTCAATTACGTCCGTTCGAACCCTGTGCCATGCCGTTTGGTGATGATCAAGAGAGTACCCAAAGGGCGCACATGCAAGACTGTGTTCGGGAAAAAATCGCAGAGCCACCATAGTAAGAAGCAGAGCGCAGGGCAACGGGAGCCGTGGTTGCTGGCTGTTTCGCCACGCCTGTCGAGGCTCAGTGCCAAGGCGGTTGTTAATTTGTACCAGGGCCGCATGCAGATCGAGCAGACGTTCCGCGACCTCAAAAGCTCCCAATGGGGAATGGGGCTCAGCAGCAGCCAAACACGCAAGCCACATCGACTCACCATCTTGTTGCTCATCGCATCGCTGCTTGCGTTCGCGCTGTGGCTGATCGGCTTGGCCGTACGCCGCAACGGGTTCGCTGTTCACTATGGCAGTCGCAAGAAAGCGGCTGCCACCCTATCCATCCTGTCGCTAGCGCGCCACTGGCTGCAATATCACAGCTCGGCACTCTTAACGCGACGTCAAATCGCCGAAGCGTTGAACGAGCTCGGGTCCATGCTCGAGACGTACGAAATATGAGGGGAAGGCTCAGGGTCAGACCCCGATTGTCCGAAAATGGTGGTCTGACCCCGATTGTCTTTGTCCCGATTTATCAGACTTGCATGTTCATAATTTCGTGGTAGGCCGAGACCAACTTGTTGCGCACCTGTACGGTGGCCTGGAAGTTGATGCTGGCTTTTTGCATCGAGATCATCACGTCGGACAGGCTGACGCTGTCGTCGCCCATCGAAAACGCCTTGCCCATTTCGCTGGCCTTGCTCTGGCTGGCACTGACCGATTCGAGCGAGTTCTTGAGCGCGTCGGCAAAGTTGACCTTGGCCGCCGGCGCTTCGCCGCCACCAACCGGCGCAACCGCCGGTGCGCCCACCGGCTTGGTGGCCTGGGCTTTCAATTGCGCCATCATCGCCTGGATCCGGTCCGCGCCTATCGATCCTACGTCCATGTTGTTTTCTCCGTATAAACTATTGCCGGGCGTTTTCATGCGCCCGCCGCGCGTACAATGTGCGTACACAGCGATGTCAGGCTGTCAGAATATCAGCAGGCACGCCATATTTTCCTCCGAGGAAAGGCCTAAACCGGCCCCTTTTCACCCGTTTGATTCCCGGGCCGCGCCAGCATAATCCTTCCTGAGCCCAGTCCTTGCAGGCCTGGTCCTTTACTCCCTCGGATAACAATATGGCAGCAGCAGCGGAAGAACTTGTCGACACCACCGAACGCAAGCCTTCGTTCATTCAGTCCCCACTCGGCCGCAATTTCGTGATCGGCCTCGGCGTGGCGTCTGTGCTGGCCCTGATGGCGGCCGTTTGGATGTGGAGCCAGCAGCCGGACTACAAGGTGCTGTTCTCGAATTTCTCCGACCGCGACGGCGGCGCCATCACGGCTTCGCTCGACCAGATGCAGATCCCTACAAGTTTTCCGAGGGCGGCAGCGCGATCCTGGTGCCGTCCGAGCATGTGCACGACGCGCGCCTGAAGCTGGCGTCGCAGGGCCTGCCGAAAGGCGGCAACGTCGGCTTCGAGCTGATGGAAAACCAGAAGCTGGGCGTGTCCCAGTTCCACGAACAAGTCAACTACCAGCGCTCGCTCGAAGGCGAACTGGCGCGCTCGATCGAGTCGCTGGCCGCCGTCGGCTCGGCGCGCGTGCACCTGGCGCTGCCGAAACCGTCCGTGTTCGTGCGCGAGCAGCAGCGCCCTACCGCTTCCGTCCTGCTCAACCTGCAGCAGGGCCGCGTGCTCGACGTCGCCCAAGTATCGGCCATCGTCCACCTGGTCGCGTCCAGCGTGCCTGAACTGCCGGTGTCGAACGTCACCGTGGTCGACCAGGCCGGCAACCTGCTGTCCGAGAACGGCAAGCCGGCCGGCGGCGCCAAGCAGCTCGATCCGAACCAGCTGAAGTACGTCACCGAAGTCCAGCAGCGCATCATCAAGCAGGTCGAGTCGCTGATCACCCCGCTGGTCGGCCAGGGCAACGTTCGCGCCGAGGCGACCGCCGATATCGATTTCGCCCAGGTCGATACCGCCGCCGAAAGCTACAAGCCGAATTCGCCGCCGGAAGCGTCGGCCATCCGCAGCCAGCAGGTCTCGGAAGCGAACGGCCCTGGCGGCGCCAACCCGTCCGGCGTGCCGGGCGCGCTGTCGAACCAGCCTCCGGGCGCGGCCACCGCACCGATCGAAGGCGGCGCCGGCGCACCAGGCCAGCCGCCTGCAGCCTCGGGCCCGACCCGCAAGGATTCGACCACCAATTACGAAGTCGACAAGACCGTCCGCTACGAGCAGCGCCCGATGGGCGGCATCAAGCGCCTGACCGTCGGCGTGCTGGTAAACTACCGCCGCATCGTCGATCCGAAGACCGGCAAGGTCACCATCAAGGCGCTGACCGCGGCCGAAGTGGCGCAGATTAACGACCTGGTGAAAGAGGCAATGGGCTACTCGCAGGCGCGCGGCGATACGCTGAACGTGACCAACGCGCCGTTCGACGGCGTCGACAAGCCTGCCACGCCGGAGCCGGAACTCGAGTGGTGGAAGGACCCGGCCAACCTGCCGCTGGCCAAGGAGATCGGCCGCTACGTGCTGCTGGCGCTGGTGCTGGGCTTCCTCTACTTCCGGCTGCTGCGTCCCCTGCTGCGCCCCGTGTTCCGCAAGTTCGACCAGATCACCGACGTGCCGCCGCTGCCGGCGCCGCAGGAGCCGCCGACCGCGGAACAAGCGCAGGCCGAGGCAGTAAGGGTGCAGATGGAAGAAGTAGACTCGCACACCGCGCGGGGCTACCGCGACAACCTGGCGATGGCGAAGACGCTGGCCAAGGACGATCCACGGGTAGTGGCAAACGTAGTGAAAGCATGGGTAGGTTCAAATGAATGATAACGGCATCCACAAGGCAGCCATCCTGATGCTCGCGATCGGCGAGGAGGAAGCCGCGGAGGTGATGAAGTTCCTCGGTCCGCGCGAAGTGCTCAAGCTGGGCGCCGCGATGGCGACCATGAAGAGCGTGCAGCACGAGCAGGTGGTGCAGGTGCTCGATTCGTTCCGCTCGCAGACCGAGCTCAATTCGACCGTCGGCCTCGACTCCGACGAATACATCCGCCAGGTGCTGACCAAGGCGCTGGGCGACGACAAGGCCACCGTGCTGCTGTCGCGTATCCTGGGCGGCAAGGATGCCTCGGGCATCGAAAGCCTGAAGTGGATGGATGCGTCGTCGGTGTCTGAACTGATCCGCAACGAACACCCGCAGATCATCGCCACCATCCTGGTCCACCTCGAACGCGACCAGGCTTGCGAGATCCTGCAGAACTTCACCGACCGCCTGCGCAACGACGTGGTGCTGCGCATTGCCACGCTGGACGGCGTGCAGCCGGCCGCGCTGCGCGAGCTGAACGACGTGCTGACCAAGCTCCTGTCGGGTAACGAGAACATCAAGAAGTCCTCGCTGGGCGGCGTGCGCGCGGCGGCCGAGATCCTCAACTTCATGAGCGGCGAGCAGGAAAGTTCGGTGATGGACAACATCAAGAACTACGACAACGACATGGCGCAGAAGATCATGGACGAGATGTTCGTGTTCGATAACATCATCGACATCGACGACCGCGGCATCCAGCTGCTGCTGCGCGAAGTGCAGTCGGAGATGCTGATCATCGCGCTCAAGGGCGCGTCGCAGGACCTGCGCGAGAAGATCTTCCGCAACATGTCGCAGCGCGCCGGCGAGATGATGCGCGACGACCTGGAGTCGAAGGGCCCGGTGCGCCTGTCCGAGGTGGAGTCGCAGCAGAAGCAGATCCTGCAGATCGTGCGCCGCCTCGCCGACGAAGGTCAGATCGTCCTCGGCGGCAAAGGTGAGGATTCCTTCGTCTGATGGCTACCATTCCGAAAGAGATGCAGACGGCTTACCAGCGCTGGGAGATGAACTCCTTCGACCCGCGCCCTGTCCCCACCGCGGCGCCGGCGCCGCTCGACGTGCCGGCGATCAGCCTGCCCACCGTCGACGAGCTGAACGCGATCCGCGAGCAGGCCAGGACCGAAGGCTACGATGAAGGCCACGCGGCCGGCTACGCCGATGCGCTGGCGGTCGGCCGCGCCGAAGCGGCGGCCCAGCTCGAGCACCTGCAGTCGATCGCCGTCACCTTCGGCAACGCGCTGTCGCAGGCCGACGAGAACATCGCCGGCGACGTGCTGGAACTGGCGCTGCACCTGGCCAGGAACATGATGCGCACCGCCCTGCAGGTCAAGCCCGAGCTGGTGATCCCTGTCGTGCGCGAAGCGATCGAATACTTGCCGGTACTGCAGCAGCCGGCGATCCTGATGCTCAATCCGGAAGATGCGTCCATCGTGCGCGACGCCATCGGCGAAGAACTCGACAAGGGTGGCTGGCGCGTCATCGAGGATGCCCGCATCGCGCGCGGCGGCTGCAAGATCGACACCGCCAGCAACCAGATCGACGCCCAGGTGGCGTCGCGTTGGAACCGCCTGTCCCACTCGCTCGGCAAGAACGTGGAGTGGCTGGACTGATGAGCGGCGCCGACCGCCACACCGCGCGCTGGAAGTCCTACCTGCGCGACTGCGACTCGCTGGTCGGCTTCGTCGAGCCGATGCAGGTGTCGGGCCGCGTCACGCGCGTGGCCGGCCTGGTGATGGAATGCGTGGGACTGAAGCTGGCGGTGGGCAGCGCCTGCACCATCCCGCTAGCCTCGGGTGCGCGCATCGAGGCCGAAGTGGTCGGCTTCGAAGGCGAGCGCCTGTTCCTGATGCCGCAAAGCGACATCGAAGGCGTGGTGCCGGGCACCCGCGTGTTCCCGGTCGAAGCCTCGGTGCCGCGCCCGGGCACCGTCGATCATCCGCGCCGCCGCCCGAGCGACCGCGCGCGCCACCTGCCGGTCGGCGACAAGCTGCTGGGCCGCGTGGTCGACGGCGCCGGCCGCCCGCTCGACGGCCTCGGCCCGCTCGGCACCGACGAAGTGGCGCCGATCAATGCGCGTCCGGTCAATCCGCTCGACCGCGCGCCGATCACCGAAACCCTCGACGTCGGCGTACGCGCCATCAACGCGATGCTGACCGTCGGCCGCGGCCAGCGCCTCGGCCTGTTCGCCGGCACCGGCGTCGGCAAGTCGGTGCTGCTGGGGATGATCGCGCGCTACACCACCGCCGACGTCATCGTGGTCGGCCTGATCGGCGAACGGGGACGCGAGGTCAAGGAATTCATCGAACATATCCTCGGCCCGGACGGACGCGCGCGTTCGGCCGTGGTGGCGGCGCCGGCCGACAGCCCGCCGCTGATGCGCCTGCAGGGTGCGGCCTACGCCACCGCCATTGCGGAGCACTTCCGCGACCAGGGCAAGAACGTCCTGTTGATCATGGATTCGCTGACGCGCTACGCGATGGCGCAGCGCGAGATCGCACTGGCGATCGGCGAACCGCCCGCCACCAAGGGCTATCCGCCCTCGGTGTTCGCCAAGCTGCCGGTGCTGGTGGAACGGGCCGGCAACGGCCTGGAGGGCGGCGGTTCGATCACCGCCTTCTACACGGTGCTGTCCGAGGGCGACGACCAGCAGGACCCGATCGCCGACGCGGCGCGCGGTATTTTGGACGGCCACATCGTCTTGAACCGCCACCTGGCCGAAGCCGGCCATTATCCGGCGATCGATATCGAACAGTCGATCAGCCGCGCGATGCACACGATTACCTCGGTCGAACACCAGCGCGCCGCGCGTCACCTGAAGCAGCTGTATTCGCGCTACCAACGTTCGCGCGACCTGATCAGCGTGGGCGCCTATGCCTCCGGCAGCGACCCGGTGCTGGACCAGGCCATCGCCCTGCATGACAAGATTGAAACCTTCCTGTGCCAGGAGATCAGCGAGAACACCGGCATGCAGCAGAGTTTGGGGCAACTTACCTCTCTGTTCAGCTGATTGATTGCCGCGGGCGGCACCTATAATTTGACCCATCATGGCCAAAACCTCAGCCCTCGACACCCTGATCGACCTCGCCCAGCGCGAGACCGACGATTGCGCCAAGCGGCTCGGGGCTGCGCTCAAGGCTGTGGAAGACGCCCAGCAAAAGCTCCAGATGCTGCTCGGCTACCGCGACGATTATGCGAAGCGCCTCGAACAGAGCCAGATGGCGGGCATGACGCCGATGGCATACCGGAATTTCGTCGCCTTCGTCGACAAGCTCGATAACGCCATCAACGGCCAGCGCGAAGTGATCAAGCACGCCGAGTACAAGAGCAACGCGGAGAAGCTGAGCTGGCAGGCGGCCGAACGCAAGCGCCTCTCCTACCGCACGCTGCACGAGCGCGCGGCGGCCGAAGCGCTGCGCATCGAGAACAAGCGCGACCAGAAGGCGATGGACGAACACGCAGCACGGCAGGCGTTCTACAAACGCTGACCCACTAACGAACCATACCAGCACCATGCAGACCCAGAACCTACTGACCCAACTCACTTCCGCCAGCCCGGCGCCGGCGCGCCAGAACGCGCTGCCGCAGTCCGAAAACAGCGGCCTGCAGTTCAGCCAGGCCTTGTCGCGCGAAATGACCCAACGCCAGAACCTGGCCGCTCCCGCCCCGCAGGCGCAGCCTCAAGTGCAGGCGAAACCTGCCGCCCAGGCGAAGCAGGCCGACAAGGCGCCGACGGCAAAGCAGGAAGCATCGAAGCCGGCGCAAGCCGATGCTGCGCGCCAGCCAGCCGAAAGGGCTGAAACGGGAGAATCCACGGAAGCCGCCGCCGGCGCAAAAGACAGCAAGGCAGCCGCAGCGGAAGAGAAGCCAGCCGGCCAGGCCACGGCCGAAGCCGCGGCGCGGGCCAGCGAAATGCCGGTGACCGACATGCTCGCGCTGGTGGCCAGCTTCAACCAGCTGCAAGGCGCGGTACCGAAGGAAGCCTTGGCATCCGAGGCGCTGCCGGCCGGCGGTGCAGCGGCGATCGTGCAAGATGTGGAAGCGGTGCAGCCCGACCTGTCCGGCCAGTTGATCCAGGGCGCGGAACTGGCGCTGGGCGACCAGCAGCCGGCTGCGGCCAAGGGCCAGGACGCCCTGTCGCAAGGCGTGGCAGCGGCCACCGACAGCGGCGCGCAAGCCGGCGCCGAACTGCCGGCCGAACTGAAGGCCGAGCCTTCCAAGTTCGCCAACGTATTGATGCGCGAGCGCGCCGAACCGGCGCCGCTGAAGGAGGCGCCGGCGGCAGCGCCGCTGGCCGCCCCTGCGGCGCAGGCATCGCTGAACATCGCGCAGGCGGCGGCCGGCGTGGCCACCGACAAGATCTCGGCGCGGGTCGGCACACCGGCCTGGGATAACCAGATCGGCCAGAAGATCGTGTGGATGGTGGCCGGCAAGGACCAGAGCGCGACGCTGACCCTGAACCCGCCCGACCTGGGCCCGGTGCAGGTGGTGCTGAACGTGACCAACGACCAGGCCAGCGTGGCCTTCTCCTCTAGCCAGCTGGAAGTGCGCCAGGCGCTGGAAAACGCGATGCCGAAGCTGCGCGAGATGCTCGACGAGAGCGGCATCGCGCTGGGTAACGCCACCGTCGATGCGGGCACGCACGACCAGCGCCAGGCCGAGGGCGAACGCCAGGCGGGCGGCGCCGGTTCGGGTGGCCGATTCGCCGGCAACGGCAACGGCGGCAGCGCCGACGCCGCGGCAGCTCCGGTCGCGCGACCGGTGGCCTCCGGCTCGCTGCCGGGCACGGTCGACATCTTTGCCTGATCGTCCGATGGCGGGCAGGCGGATGGCCGAGACCGTCGCCCTGCCCCGCAAGGCATGCGCGCCGCTTGTTTCAACATTCGCATCTGTCTATGAGACAAGGTAAGGATAGACCATCCTTATTGCCTCTATTCAAGCGATTCGCCTGCGCGTTTATTCCCGATAATGACATAATGGCGGCGTGAATCATTTTCAGCCGGTTGAGGTCTCTTGAAAGCGAATGCAAAAATGAAAGCTGATCCGAAAGCGGAAGCGGCAGCAGCACCAAAAGCTTCCCCGAAGAAGCTGATCCTGATCATCATCCTGGCCGTGCTGACGCTTGCCGTCGGCGGCGCCGCGACCTGGTATTTCACCCTCGGCGCCAAGGGCGGCGCCGACGTCGCGCAGAAAAAAGAGAAAGCCCAGCCGGGCGAGCCGCCGGTGTATGTGCCGATCGAAAAGTTCGTCGTCAACCTGCAGCCTGAAGAGGGCGAACAATACCTGCAGATCCAGTTCACGCTGCAGGTGCCGACCCTGGAAGAGGTCGAGGTCCTGAAGGCCAACATGCCGAAGGTCCAGAGCCGCGTACTGCTGCTGCTGTCGGCCAAGAAGGCCTCGGAACTGTCGACCCCGGAGGGCAAGCAGCAACTGTCAAGCGAACTGATCGCTTCGATCAATGCGCCGTTTGTCGACAAGGGCGAGCCGCAGGAAGTCACCGACGTGCTGTACACCAGTTTCATCATCCAGTAAGCAAAGCAGCCATGTCCGATAATTTCCTATCCCAGGAAGAAGTCGATGCCCTCCTGAAGGGCGTCAACGGCGATCAGGACGACGCAGCCGCGCCTGAAGAGACTTCCGGGGTCCGCACCTACAACCTGGCGACGCAGGAACGGATCGTCCGTGGCCGCATGCCGACGCTCGAGATCATCAACGAGCGTTTTGCGCGCCTGTTGCGGGTGGGCTTGTTCAACTTCATCCGGCGCAGCGCGGAAGTGTCGGTGGGCTCGGTGCGGGTATCGAAGTACAGCGAATTCATCCGTAACCTGGTGGTGCCGACCAACCTCAACCTGGTGCACATGAAACCGCTGCGCGGCACCGGCCTGATCGTGTTCGACCCGGGCCTGGTGTTCCTGCTGGTGGACAACCTGTTCGGCGGCGACGGCCGCTTCCACACCCGCGTCGAGGGCCGCGACTTTACCCAGACCGAGCAACGCATCATCCTGCGCATCCTCGATATCGTGTTCGAGACCTACACCAAGTCGTGGGAGCCGGTGTTCCCGGTCGAGTTCGAATACATCCGCTCGGAAATGAACACCCAGTTCGCGAATATCGCGACGCCGAACGAGGTGGTGGTGTCCACCACCTTCACGGTCGAACTCGGTTCGGTCAGCGGCCAGATCCACATCTGCATGCCGTACTCCATGATCGAGCCGATCCGCGACACGCTGACGTCGAGCCTGCAAGGCGAAGCGCTGGAAGTGGACAAGCGCTGGATCCGCCTGATGACCCAGCAGATCCAGATTGCCGAAGTGGAACTGGTAGCGACCCTGGGCACGGGCCGCGCTTCCTTCGACGAAATCTTGAACATGAAGGTCGGCGACATCATTCCGCTCAACGTGCCCGAGACGATCGAAGCTACCGTCGACGGCGTGCCGGTGATGGAATGCACCTATGGCGTCTTGAACGGCCAATACGCGCTGAAGGTGGAAAAGCTGCTGGCCACGTCAGAGAACCTCAAGTAACAACAAATCCGGCGCCGATTGAGCCGCCGGCATGGAAACACAGGAGAGCAACATGTCCGATAACCAAGACGACCAAAGCATGGACGACGATTGGGGCGCCGCGATTGCCGAGCAGGCCAAGGCGGAAGCCGAAGCGCTCGAAAAGCAGCAAGCCGCGACCGCCGCCGTGTTCAAGGATTTCTCGAACCAGGGCACCAGGACCGACACCCCGAACGACATCGACTTCATCCTCGATATCCCGGTCCAGCTGACGGTTGAACTGGGCCGCACCAAGATCGCCATCAAGAACCTGCTGCAACTGGCACAGGGGTCGGTGGTCGAGCTCGACGGCCTGGCCGGCGAACCGATGGACGTGCTGGTCAACGGCTGCCTGATCGCCCAGGGCGAGGTGGTGGTCGTGAACGACAAGTTCGGCATTCGCCTGACGGACATCATCACCCCGTCCGAACGGATCAGAAAACTCAACAAATGACGGCGCGCGTGCTTACTGCGGCGGCGCTGCTGTGCGGCCTGGCCGCGCCGGCGCTCGCCGGCACTGCTGCCGCCCAAATTATTACCAATCCAACAAGCGCCGCTCCCGCGGCAACTGCGGCTGCGAAGCCGGCCCCTGCCACGGCGGCCGACCCGGGATATGCCGCGCCTGCCGTGAACGGTGCGCCCCAAGCGCCCGTAGCCGAAGGCGACATGCCGAAAGTTCCCGAGATGGTTCCGTCGCCGCCGGCCCAGCCGCAGGCGGCGTCGCCGCGTCCGGTGCAGCCGATGCAGTCGCCGAATGTGGGCACCTCGGCCGGCAACCTGATCCAGACGATCTTCGCGCTGCTGCTGGTACTCGGCCTCCTGGCCGGCCTGGCCTGGTTCATGAAGCGCTACGGACCGAAAGCGGTGGGCGGGCCGGCAAACCTGCGCCTGGTCGGCGCGCTCAACCTTGGCGGGCGCGAGCGCATCATGGTGGTGGAAGTGGGGGACCAATGGATCGTGGTGGGCGCCTCGCCGGGCCGCGTGAACGCGCTGGCGACGATGCCGAAGCAGCACGGGCCCGAGCACGCCGCCATTCTGCACCCGAACCCAGCGCCGGCCGGCGGCTTCGCCGACTGGCTCAAACAGACGATAGACAAACGTAATGCAAGATAAGCTGCAGCTCCCGACCTTTGCCACCGCGCTCAAGTACCTGATGGTGCTGGGCGCGTTTGCGCTGCCGCTGTGCGCCTTCGCGCAAGGCATCCCGGCCTTCAACAGCGCCCCGGCGCCGGGAGGCGGCACCTCGTACTCGCTGCCGGTCCAGACGCTGCTGCTGATGACGGCGCTGTCCTTCCTGCCGGCGGCGCTGTTGATGATGACCAGCTTCACCCGCATCATCATCGTGCTGTCGCTGCTGCGCCAGGCGCTCGGTACGCAAAGCGCGCCGCCCAACCAGGTGCTGGTGGGGCTGGCGCTGTTCCTGACCCTGTTCGTGATGGGGCCGGTGTTCGACAAGATCTACACCGACGCCTACGAACCGCTGCAACGCAATGAAATCAAGATGGGCGAAGCGATGGACCGCGCGGTGGTGCCGCTGAAGGCCTTCATGGTCAAGCAGACGCGCCAGTCGGACCTCGCCATGTTCGTCAAGATCTCGCGTTCGCCCGCGCTGCAGGGTCCGGAAGACATCCCGCTGCGGGTATTGATCCCCGCCTTCGTCACCAGCGAGCTGAAGACCGCGTTCCAGATCGGCTTTGCCATCTTCATCCCGTTCCTGATCATCGACATGGTGGTCGCCAGCGTGCTGATGTCGATGGGTATGATGATGATGTCGCCCGCCGTGATCGCCCTGCCCTTCAAGCTGATGCTGTTCGTGCTGGTCGACGGCTGGCAGCTGCTGCTCGGTTCGCTGTCGCAAAGTTTCTACTAGGAGAAGGCCATGACCCCGGAAAGCGTCATGACGATGGGCCGCACGGCGATGGAAGTCACCCTGATGGTGGCGGCGCCGATGCTGCTGGTCGCGCTGATCATCGGCCTGATCGTCAGCATTTTCCAGGCCGCCACCCAGATCAACGAAGCGACGCTGTCCTTCATTCCCAAGCTGGTCGGCATTTTTGTCGCGCTGGTGATTGCCGGGCCGTGGATGCTTGCCGTCATGCTCGACTACATGCGTGGCGTACTCACCGGCATTCCCGGCCTGATTGGCTGATGAATTCTGCTGTCAACGTGGCGAGCTGATGCCATGATCACGCTCACCACAGCCGAGATGAACACCTGGATCGCGGCCCTGCTATGGCCGTTGACCCGCATCCTCGGGCTGGTCGCCTCCGCCCCCCTGTTCGGCAACACCAGCGTGCCCGTGCGCGTGAAAGTCGCGCTCGGCGTGATGCTGGCCGCCATCGTCGCCCCCACGATTCCCGCTGCGCCGGCGGCGGACCCGATCTCCTGGGCCGGGCTGCTGATCCTGGTGCAGGAGTTGCTGATCGGGCTGGCGATGGGTTTTGCGATGCGCATCGTGTTTGCCGCGATCGAGATGGCGGGCGAAGTATCGAGCATGACGATGGGCCTGGGTTTCGCGACCTTCTTCGACCCGCTGTCGCAGGGGCGTTCGTCGGCGGTGAGCCAGTTCTTGGCGCTGACGGCGACGATGGCCTTCCTTGCCGTCAACGCGCACCTGGTGCTGCTCGAAGCGCTGGTGGAGAGTTTCTACACCCTGCCGATATCCGCCACCCCGATTTCGGCGGGGGCGCCATACGAGATGGCGCGCTGGGGCGCGAAGATATTCAGTGCGGGGCTGCAGCTGTCGCTGCCGATTGTCGCGGCACTCCTGATCACCAACATCGCGCTTGGCATCCTGACGCGCGCCGCACCGCAGCTGAACCTGTTCGGTATCGGCTTCCCGATCACGCTGGGCGTGGGCCTGCTGGTGATCAGCCTGATGATGCCGTACCTGGCCGGGCCGATCCAGAACCTGTTCAACCAAGGGATTGAAGCGAGCCGGCTGATCCCGCGGACGGCGAGCGAGCGTACGCCGCCGACCGCGGCCCCGCGGCCGTAGATCCCGCTGCCAACATTTCTAAAATCGGGGTCAGACCACCATTTTCGAAACTACGACTACGTGATCTTCGGTCTTCCAGGACATTGAGGCTCTGTCGGTCGTTGCAATAGCTCCTCCGCCCTCGATGCGAACACGCGGCCGCCGAAAGCGTAATTTCCGTTCGTCGCACGCCTGAGCTTCGTCAGCGTTTCCGCAGACAATTCATCCTGAAATAGCGCCCGATAGGCATCCAGCCGTTCGCTCTCAATCGGCCCAAGGTGTTGGTAGGTCAGGTGCGGTTTGATGAGCTTGCTTGTGACACCTTCCGCATTCGAGCGATAACTCGACCAGCGGTATTGCATCGGATGGCCGACGATTCCCGCCCTGACTGGGTTGAGCTCGATATATCGATAGCAGGTCAGGAGGTATCGGGCATCCTCTACGAGGCAGGACCTGAAACGTCCCTCCCATAAAGTGCCGGTCCGAATGTATTTGCGGTTGATGTATTGAACATATCGCTGGCCCAGAATCTTCATGAGTTCGCTTGCGGAATCTGCCTCTAGCGGTGTTACGAGTAAATGTACGTGGTTGGTCATCAACACGTATGCATGCACCTCGCAATCAGTCCGGACTGCGCAATCCTGAAGCATGGACAGATAGACTTTGTAGTCCCCGTATTCGATAAAGCACGGGTGACGATTATTGCCGCGTTGGATGATATGAAGGGGGACAGAAGGCAGAACCAGGCGAGCACGCCGAGCCATGATCGTTCCTCAAAAGTTGAAGCGACTTCAACCTTAAGCCAGCAAGACGATCATGCAATGAACGGGCGTCAATCGGACGCGATGCGCGACAGACGCATGGAGCAAAACGCTTTCAACAATGGTGGTCTGACCCTTGGTCTGACCCCGATTTTGAAAAGCTTTCAACAATGGTGGTCTGACCCTAATGGCGTTGACTTAAGCTATTTTCTTAGTTTTCCTGAATGGGTAGCGCTGCGATTTCGATTTAACGACCCGGTCATGTTTCCTGCCGGGTCGTTTTACAGTGAGCTCGGTGACGAGCCTTTGCCGCATGTTCTGAAGCAAGGATGGCAGCTTGCCTTGCGCCCGAGTGGCGGCAGCCCAAAGCAGTTCATATTGGATGGTGTGAAACGCACGCACGAAACTGATGTCGGTCGGGGCACATCCGGCATCGAGCGCCGCCTTCGCGATTTCAAGTCGAATCAGGTTGTAGGCAATAATCGCGCCCCAAATCTCCTGCATGACGCCGTCGACCGTTTGACTACGCAACGTCAACGCCATGCCCATCATTGATTGTTTGAGCTCGCGGTAACTGGTTTCAATGTGCCAGCGGCGGGCGTAGCACGCGATCAGTTCAGCGGCCTTAAATGCGATGCGATCGGTCAGGGATGTGAGCAAGAAATGCTTTTGGCCTTTCGAATCGATCATCGCGATAGCGCGTGCGCGCCAAGTCTTGGACAGCTCGGGCGCCTTCTTGCGCGCCGCTGCCGACACTTGCATTTCCACGATCGCGTCATCTGGACCACCTTCGATAACGGTCCATTTGGTATTACTCTTGGCGGGAACGAGGAAATGACGATTGCGCCCGCGAGTGGTGATTCGACACAGCAGCTCCGCAGACAAGAAACCTTTATCGACGACGGTCAGCGAATCGTCGGCGATGCTGTCGATAAGTTCCATTGCGAAGGCTTTTTCGCTGGTGGCGTAAGGACCAAATCGTGCGTCGACAACCAGATGGGTGGGCACATGGGTCAGGGTCGCGCCGCGCACCTGGGGATAGCTCGCGACAGTCCCCTTGGCATAGGCCTGCGCCCCGAAGTGGGCCCGGTTTGCCGCACTGTCTTGGGTGCGCAGAGTGGTGCCGTCGATTGCCAATAAAACGAGGCCGTTGAACAGGTAGGCTTCTTTGTCCTGGCTGCTCCACGCCTTCGCCGACATCTGGCAAAGCCACTCGACGGGCTTCGCGCCAAGTCGCTGGCGCGCTCGTGTCACCGCACCATCCGTCACAAACGGCGCTGTTACGTTTGGCAGCGCCAAGTCCAGTTCAGCGAGTACCTCGCCGATAGAATGATGGCGATACAGCGCCAGTGCGATCACTAACCAGACGACCTGCTGCGCCGGGAGGCGACGATGGCGTATGCTTGCCTTCCCTTGCTCCACAAGGGCGGCCTCTATCCATTCAAACGGCAAATGTTCGCCGAGTCGGTTCCAGTCGAACGGCTCAGGTACTTCGTTGGCAAACAATATGGCGTCTGAAAGTATCACGCCGCAAAGTTAACACAACAAAATATTGTTTACAACACCAGAGCCACGAAAAAGTGGGCTTCAAAAGCTTAAGTCAACGCCATTATGGTCTGACCCCGATTTTGGAAACTTAGCCGATGTAGTTGAACAGCGACAGCCCCGACAGCGTCTTGAACGATTTTTGCGAGGCTTCGAGCGTCATTTGCTGTTGCGTGAACAGCGATATCGTCTTCACCAGGTCGAGGTCCTGCAAATCCGACAGCGTGGCGGAGTATTGGATGTTGCGGTCTTCGCCGGCGCCATCGAGGTAGTCCAGCTCCTTCAGCGCCGAGCCGACGCCGGCCCGTACCGCCAGCACGTTCTCGAGCGCGGCGTCGAGGTTGTCGTGCGCGGTGTTCAGGCCGTTCGTCAGCGCGGCTTGCCCCGCTCCACCCGCCGGCAGCTTCAGCGTGTCGATCAGGTTGGTCAGGGTCGTGAAGATCGATTGCTTTTCACTCGGCTTGACCGTGAAGGTGTCGCCGTTCGCCGGCGCGCCGGAAATGTCGAACACCATCCCGTCGAACGCAATCTGCCGGCCGCTCTCGTAGGGCATCGCCGGCGCCGCCGGCGGCGGCGGTACCGCCATACCGGTGGTGTTGTCGGTCACCGTGTACGTCCTCACCGGCGGCGTGCCGGTCAGCTGGAACGCCACCGTGTAGTCGTGGCCCGTCAGCGCATTCGCGTTCGAAATCGAGCCCGACGAGACGATGCCGGTGCCGGTGTTGGTGGCCGCTGCCGCCGTCTGGAAGGTGCCGTTGCCGGTCGGGTTGTTCTCAAAGATGGCGCTGCCCGAGTCGCTGATGGCGATGTGGCGCGAGGAGCCGACCTGCAGCTTGGTCTGGCCCTGGTCGCCGTGGTATTGCGCGCCGGTCGCGGTTTGCGTGAACGGCATCGTGCTGGAGCGGTAGCCGGAGAACAGGTAGCCGCCGACGCCGTCGCCGCTGTTGGCCACGCCCATCAGGTCGTTCATGCGCCCGGTCAGTTCGATCACCAGCGCCTGGCGATCGGCCGGCAGCAAGGTGCCGTTGCCGGCGCTGACGGTGAGGGTCTTGATGTCCTGCAGCAGCGTGGTGGTGCTGGCGAGCGCCAGTTCGACCTGCGACAGCGAGGAGCGCGCGTTCTGCCGGTTGGTGGCGAACTGGGTGTTGACCGATTGCGATTGCGTCACTTCGAGCGCCCGCGCCGAGGCCACCGGGTCGTCCGAGGGCGCCAGGATGCGGCGGTTGGTCGAGAGCTGCATCTGGGTCTTGGCCATGTTGCTTTGCAGTGTGCCGAGCTGGCTGGTGCCGGTCTCGAACATGGTGGCGGTGCTGATGCGCATGGTAGTCTTCCGGTTCTTGCGGTTTAGCGGCCGATCGCGAGCAGCGCGTCGAACAGTGTGCCTGCAATTTGCATGACCTTGCCGGCAGCCTGGTAGGCTTGCTGGTATTTGAGCAGGTTGGCGGCCTCTTCGTCGAGGTTGACCCCGGACACGCTTTGCTGGGTGGCCGTGACTTGGCCCAGCAGCGCTTCGGATGCCTTGCCGTTCACTTGCACTTCGCGCGTCTTGTTGCCGACGAAGCTGACCAGCTCCGCGTACGCGGACTGGTAGGTGGCGGTGCCGCCGTTCAGGATGTTCTTGGTCTGCAGGTCGCCCAGCGCCCGTGCGTTGCGGTTGTCGCGCACGCCGTTGGTGTTGGGGCCGACCGTGAAGCTGTCGGCCTCGGACGGCTTGCCGGTGAAGCTGACGTTGACGCCGCCGAAGTTGTAGTTGGCGCCGGCCACGAATGGGATCGGGGTGGTGCCGGCCGCATATACGGTGTCGACGCCGTTGTTGGTCACAGTAACCGCCTGCGTGGCCGGGAAGCCGGTCAGGCCGCCCGCGCCGGCGCTGGTGTATTGCAAGGTCACCGGGCTGGTGAGCTTGTTGCCCGGCGTGAGGTAGCCGGCGTCGACCTTGCCTTCGCTGATCTTGGCGGTGCCGCTATTGGTCAGCGGCGAACCGGTGGTGATCGGCGCGCCCGCGGCAATGTGCGAGATGTCGCTCAGCGCCAGGTTGAAGTCCTTGGCGCCGGCAATGGTCGGGCGCACCATGAAGAAGTCGCCCGCGGCGGCGCTGCCGCTGATGTCGAACGCGACGCCGTCGATGACTTGCGGCTGGGTCTGCGGGTAGGGGCTGATGTCGGTGGTCTTCTTGTCCGACATGCGCGTGACCGTGAACTTGACGCCGTCGTAGTCGACCTTGTAGTCGCTGTTGGTCAGCTGGGTGCTGTCGGTCACCTGCGCCTTGACTTCGGTGGTGCTGGCCAGGCTGTTGGTGTGCGACCGGCCGACCACGGCCGGGCCGACCGTGAAGAAGTCGCCGCCCAGGTTGCCGGCGCCGTCCTGGCCCAGCTTGTGCTGGGCATTGATGGTTTCGGCAATGCTGATGGCCACGCGGCCCAGCGAATTCTGGACGCGGTCGAGCGTCTTGGCGCGGAATTCGAGCAGTCCGCCCAGCTCGCCGCCCGGCAGTGCGTCGTCGGCCAGCACGGTCATCTTGTTGCCGGCCACATAGGCGACCTGCATGCGGGTCTGGTCGGTCGGCGAGGTCGCCACCGCCAGCTGGAAGGACTTGGCGCCCACCACCAGCGGCATGCCGGCGCCGATCGAAACCGTCACGCTGTTGTTGCCGCCGGTGACAACGCTGGCCTTGACTTCCTTGTTCAGGTCCGCGATCAGCTGGTCGCGCGCGTCCATCAGGTCGTTCGGCATTCCGTGGCCGGACGAACTGAGCTTGCCGATCTTGTCGTTCAGGTCGGCGATCTGGCTGGCGTAGGAGTTGATCAGCGTGACCTTGGTGTCGATCTGGCTGTTAACGCCTTCGCGCACCTCGCTCATGCGGCTGTCCAGGTCCTGGAAGCGCGATGCCAGCGATTCGGCGTTCGACAGCACGGCCTGGCGCGCGGCCACCGACGACGGGTCGGAGGCCAGGTCCTGAATGCCGGCGAAGAAGTTCTGCAGCGCGGGCGACAGGCCGGAGGTGTTGTCGGCCAGCAGGTTGTCGATCTGGCTGATCTGGGCGTAGTAGGAGTCCAGCGAACTTTTCGAGGCCTGGGCGCTGCGCACCTGGGCGTTCAGGAAGTTGTCGGAGTAGCGCTTGATCTCGGCGATCTGGGTGCCGCTGCCGACAAAGCCGATGCCGTAGTCCTGCGCGTTGGCGGTCGCTTGCACCACGCCCTGACGGGTGTAGCCGGCGACGTTGGCGTTGGCGATGTTGTGGCCGGTCGTGGCCAGGCCCACCTGCGCGGCGAACAGTCCGCTCTTGCCGATATTGAGGATACTTCCCGCCATGATTTCCCTAGCCTTCCATTAATTAATCTATGTAACGGCAGCGTTTTGCAAAACTTGATTTGACAAATTTGCAATCCACTGCCGTTTTACGCCAGCGAGTGCTTGATGATGCGTGTCAGCTTGGCCGCGTACATCGGGTCGGTGGCGTAGCCGGCGCGCTGCAGGCCTTGCGCGAAGCCGCTGGCGTCGGTGGCGTTGGCCAACACTTTTTCGTAGCGCGGGTTGTTGGTGATCAGCCTGGCGTAGTCCTTGAAGCTGTCGGCGTAGCTGTCGTAGGCGCGGAATTTTTCCACTTTGGTGCGCGGCACGCCGTCCACGTATTCGGTGGTGACGGCGGTGGCAACCTTGCCTTTCCAGCCAGGCCCGGCCTTGATGCCGAACAGGTTGTGGCTGCTGCTGCCGTCGGCATTCCGGATCTCGCGCTTGCCCCAGCCGGTTTCCAGCGCGGCCTGGCCGAGCATGAACTTGGCCGGGATGCCGGTGGTGCGGCTCGCTTCGTCGGCGTGCGAGCCCAGCTTTTCCTGGAAGCCGCGCACGTGCGGCGACTGCACCCGCCCGCTGGCGGTGATGCCGGGCGTGGCCGGCACGGCGCTGGCGGACGCTTTGGCGCCGGTACCGGTGGCGAACGGCGACAGCGCCTGTTCCTTGCCATGCAGCGAATGCGGTGCTTGCTTCGGCACCAGCGAGGTGAGGTCGAGCGAGGTATTGGCGCCCTGCCCATTCTGCTCGGCGCCGATGGCGAGCGCCTGCGCGTTGACCTGCTGCGATGACAGCTGGCGGATCAGCACGTCGGCCAGCCCGACGCCGCGCTTGGCCAGGTTCTGGCTCAGCTGCTGGTCGAGCATGGTGGTGAAGGTCTTGGTCTGCTGGTTGTCCATCAGGCCGTCGGCGGGCGTGGCTTCCCTGGCGCTTTTCAGCATCATGTTGATGAACATGGCCTCGAACTGGGTCGCGGCGGTCCTCAAAGCTTCCGGCGAGCCGGTCCTGGCCGACTGCTTCAGTTGGCCAAGTCCCTGCGTGTCGAGCGCAAGCTTGCCGGTCAGGTCGTTGGTCGCGGATACCATGTTCGTCAAGCCTTAGATGATCTCGAGCTCGGCGCGCAGCGAACCGGCCGCCTTCAGCGCCTGCAGGATGGCCAGCAGGTCTTGCGGCGTGGCGCCGATCGCGTTCATCGCCTTGACCACTTCGGCCAGCGAAGCGCCGCCCTTGACGTTGATCACGCGGCCCGGTTCCTTCTTGATATCGATGCTCGCCTTTTGCGTCACCACGGTCCGGCCGCCGGAAAGCGTGTTCGGCTGGCTCACTTCGGTGTCGACGCCGATCGATACCGACATGTTGCCGTGCGAGATGGCGCAGTTTTCCAGCGTGACGGCCTGGTTCATCACCACCGAACCCGTGCGGGCGTTCATGATGACCTTGGCGGCCGACCTGGCCGGGTTCACTTCCAGGCCTTCGAGGATGCCCAGGAAGGCCACGCGCTGGTCGGAGGACGAGGGCGAGCGCACGCGAATCACGCGGCCGTCCAGCGCGGTCGCGATGTCCGGGCCGAAGTGGGTATTGATCGCTTCGACCACCTTGCTGACGGTCGAGAA
>NZ_QYUP01000114.1 GCF_003590855.1 Massilia cavernae | reverse complement strand
TAGCGTACCAGCGAGGTGGACACCAGCAAGCCGCCGATATGGCCGCCGCCGTGAACGGCGAGCCGCTCGGGCGTCGTCAGCCCGCTGGAAACCACATGCCGATAGACGGCGTGGATATCGTCGACGGCCGTCTCGAGGCTGCGGGTGCGCGGCATTCCCTGCCAGGCCAGACCGCCGAAGCCGCCGTCATTGAGCCAGACGGAAACGAAACGCCGCCGGTGCGCTGCAGCCAGAACGCGAGCGTCGCGGCGAAGGCCGGTGACAGGCCCTCATAACTGTTGACGTACAAGAAGACCGGTGCCGGCCCGCGCAGCGAGCGGGGTTCGGTGATCAGGAGCGGGATGCGCGCGCCCTGCGCGGTAACGATCTCATCGGTGCGGGTGCGGTAGGCGCCCGTGTCAAATTGCAGCGATGGCGTCAGCGTCGGCCGAGCAGGGCGGCTTCGGTGCGACGCGCGCCAGATGCCGCGCGGCGCCGCAGTCGCCGAATAGTCCAGCAGAACCGAGCCCGCGTCCCCGGCCGCGATACCCGAAATCGTGCCATGGTGAGGCAGCCGGTACGCGACAGATTTGCCGCCGCCGGCCGGATACCACAGCGCTTCGCGGTACAGCGGGCGCTGCACACGGACCGCCACGCCGTCGCCTGTCCATGCCGCTTCCTCGAACTTGCCCTGGTCGGTACCGGCAGCCACCGTGCGCCATCCCTTTGCTGCGGGACCGTGCGAGACAGCGATGATCTTTCCGTTCGGCGCCTCATGATCGGTCAGCAGCAGGGTCCGGCGCGCATCCGCATGGAATGGCGTGAAATGAGCGCCGGGAATGGCGACCACCGGCTCGAGGCGCGGTGCAGCTAGGTTCACGAGCCGCCAGACATAGGGGCGCCTGACGTCGTCCTTGCCTGCCACTAGAAACGCACCGGCGCCGGCATCGTACGACAGCAACTGGAGCCGCGTGGCGTCCGGTGCGTCGATGCCTGTAGCGATCGGCACGGCTGCAGGCGAATCGACGGCGCGCTCCACCACGCTGTCGCGATCACCGCCCTGGATGTATAGCAGCGCACCCGAATCGGGGCGCCAGACCGCGCCTGTACCCCGGCGCGCGTCGGCTGCAGTCCAGTCGAGCAGGCGTCCGGCGCGGCGGTCGAAGAGTTTCCATTGGCGGGGGCCCGACTGCGGTCCATCGACGGCGAAAGCGATCAGGCGTCCGTTCGGGCTCAGGCGCACAGCGGCCATGTCCTCGGGCATCGCGGGCAACAGGGACGGTGCGCTGTCGCCCAGCGTGCGGGCCGCATGCCAGGCCCTAGGCATGCCAGGCGCCTTGCGCGTCCACCAGACGTGTTCGCGGCCCTGGCGTTCCGGCATGCCGATGCCGCTGCCGAGCCAAAGCTTGTCGAGCGCGCGTACACTTCGTCGACCAGCGCCGGGTCGATGGTCTTGGCGGTTCGCTGTTCCTGTTGGGTGACCCAATCCGCCGTCTTCGGATCTCGCGCGTCCTCGAGGTGGGACAGTATTCGGGAGCGGGTGGATTCTGGTGCTTGCGCAGCGTAGGCGGTGAGCGGCGGCACACAGAGAAGTGCAAACAGCGAGAACAGGAGCTTCATGGTGTTTGTCGAGTTGTTGCGAGTAATCAAGCTTACAACGAAAATCCGGAGCCACCGTATCACCGGGACGAATTGTCCCTGATAATTCGTCCCGGACTGATCGGCACGTCCTTGAGCTAAAAGTAGGGCGGTTAGCTCTACCTCACGGCCAGGGTTAGTGGGCTGCCACCACCGAGATGCTGCGCTACGTCATGCTGGCGCGCGCCAGCACGGACGGCGACGCCAGCTGAAGCGGCGCGTCTGCCGCGTGCCTGCTGCTACTCGGCCACTGGCTTGGCATAGCGCTCGAACTCCTTTTCGTACCAATTGTCCGACTCGTCCTTGAATTCCTGCCGCCGCGACGCCAGGTCCTGCAGCTTCTCCAGGATATTCTTGTAGACGATGCGCTGGGCCTGGTTGTGCAGGGACTGCTCATCATAGGCATCAAACGTGACCTCGTGTTCCAGGGTGGCGTTGATCAGCTCCAGCAAATGGTCCTTGGTAATCTTGTCGATCTCGATGTACAGGTCCGCACCGGACAGATAATAGCCATTGCCCCGCTCAATTTTTAATATTTTCATACCTGGTCTTTCTGCCCTCGTAGGCGTCAACGCCGGCTTCCAATGAATTCATCACCACCGTGTGGGTCTCGATCGTGCGGCCATCGATCGCGGTCAGGGTTTTATCGGATGGCCGGCCGGAATAGAGCCGATAGTGTGGTTTGCCATTTTCCATTTCTTTTTTTGCGTAGAGGATATAGTCGGCGCCGATCGACGCACCCACGGTATTGTTATGGGTGACCACCACCACCGGCATGATCAGCGATATGTCCTTCAATATCTGATTGACGTCACTCCTCAGGAACAGATTGTCGAACGACGATTCCGGCTCATCGATCAGCAGAATGTCGTAGTTCTGGGCGTCGCGGATATGCTGCAGCAGGCGAAACTCCGAGCGCTCACCGCCTGATACCTCGAAGCCATCGCGGTTCAGGATGCGGTGGCTGATTTTCACGAACAGCTTATAAATGTCTGAACGCGACAGCCCCTCAATGTTCAAAAGCTCCTGCAGATAACTGTAGGGTTGGTCGTAGCACTTATGAGCTTCCTTAAATGCTAGGCTGGTGCCGCTGGCCGACTTTATCTCCCCGGCCCCCGCGTACGCCGTGCGTTTGGCCTCGACGCGGAAGCCCTGGATGCTCTCGTTGCGGATGGTGGCCTCGTTTTTCATGACAGTGGCGAGCGCCTCAAACTTGCGCACTTTCGCCCGGTCCAGACTGTAACTCAGGAAGTCGATCTCCGCGACCTGGGTGGCAGAGGTGCGCATTCTCAGTTGCGCCTTTACGTCCTTGATGATCCCGTTGGCCAGCTTTTTCTTCTTGATATCACGCGAGCGGGCGCGGAACATTAAGATGAGTTCGCACGCCAGGTTCTTCAGAGAGGCAAGCTGCACATGCTTTTCAATCACGTCGCGGTATTCGAGATTCTCGATTACGATGACCAGCGCGTCGATCAGGCCCTCCAGCGACTTCGGTTCCGCGATGGCGAACTCAGACTCGCTGAACAGCGCAGTTTTGGAATATGCATCTTGGCGGTCGGCTTCGGTAGCCGACTTGAGCAATGACTCAAGATAGGCGTCGAA
The DNA here is from genome assembly GCF_003590855.1 of Massilia cavernae. Lineage (GTDB taxonomy): Bacteria > Pseudomonadota > Gammaproteobacteria > Burkholderiales > Burkholderiaceae_D > Telluria_A > Telluria_A cavernae. Next base: position 9,934 of record NZ_QYUP01000114.1, on the reverse strand, counting down.
TTTGACGTCGTTGGCGTGCAGGTCGATATTGATGACTTCGTCCATGATGGCCTTGAATCCGCCCAGGTAGCCATCGACAAAGATGCTGCGGTTATTCTGAATCTCGTTGTTGAAATCCTTCTCCGACGCGTCATTCTGCTGCACCAGCGAGAATTGCGCGATGTACTTGGGATTCTCGATCCTCTCCCTGATTTTCTCCAGCGTATAGGTCTTGCCGGATGAGCGCTCGCCCAGCAGAATATTCAGTCCGGTGGACAGCATCTGCCCGTCCTCAAAAATCGGCACCAGTGCGTTGCCATCCGCGCTGCTGAGCGCCACCTTGCTCTTGTCCTGCAGGCAGGACTTGATCGCATCCAGCGTGATGTCGGCGCAGTCAATGTATGTCTGACGTCCGAACGAATTTATTCAATCTTCCTCGATAGAATATCTCACGTCGCTGAACAGACCGGCGTCAGGACTGGTGCGATCTTGATTGCGGTAAATGAACCTTTTTTAACGCTGGCGATTCACGCTGCTGATATATACGGGAGCAGAACTTTCTGATCAAGGTCACTGAGTCTCAGTGGGGAAAGAAGAAAAGATTTTGTAGTGAGGGTGCCGCTTCTGATCGCGGGATTTTGTCGTGCATTGCGGTATCAGCAGATAGTTGCGCAGGACTCGCCAAGATCAGGCAGATCCTCAAAGCTTCAATGTAGTCGTCCTATCCTTTGGATGCGGCGCTGACCTGGTCGCACTTGCTCTGGAATCCATCGATGCGTCATTTAATGATCAATAGCAAATGCCTTCCTGGCGGATTGATCTCTGATCCCGGGGAACACTGGGATGCAACGCAGCTTGAATCTCCCGGTACTGTTCACCGTTTGAAGGACATCATGGTTGGTATGGCGCGGCATGAAGGCCGGATAGGCGTCGACCCCATAGTCCTTGACGCTTGCAAATGAAAACGAAAGGACTGTCGCTGAGGTGGCGTGGGTTGGGATGTGCAGGTCGATCTTTTTCAATACCTTCCAACTGGGCGCGCGAGTGGCGCACGCGACAAGTCCGTCACGCCCACTGGCAAGTCACCGTACCGTTACGCCATGACACCGGAATTGCGCAACGAATCATTGCGCGTAAGATAAGTCCTACATGCTATCTGAAACGAAGGGCAACATTCTCACGCATTGTCACGCGTAAGCGCATGCACTTTCGCATGTCGGAGTTTCGTAGCATTGGCAGATTTACTTCAAAACGATCGGGGATTGGCAGATTTGCTTCAGCTAATCGGGCACTTTTGTTTCAACGGACGGCTGAGACGTCCGTTGAAGCAATTTTGAAACTTGAACCCTCTGACTTTTCGCTGGGAACGAGAATGCTAGTTCGTTCGTTCGTTCGTATCAATTACGCGGTAGGGAGTTTTGACGTATGAGTGGAACTTCCCGGACGGTTGAAGTAAATCTGATACTTCACGCAGCGCGGCACGGCCCACGGCGGCGTTACCCAGTTCGGAAAAGTCGGTGGCGACGAGGATGCGCTTGAGTTTGCTCATGCGGATTTCCCCTGTCGATTAAATGAGATGGTCATAATAGCCGGCATCCGGTTCGCCCAGTTGGGCGAGAATGACGCCCCGTGCGGCGTCGCGCAGGGCGAGCGCGGCGTGCCAGTCCGTCCCGGCGGAGATGAGTGGCGCATGGATCGTTACCGCCAGCGGGCTGTGGCGCGGCCAGCGCCGCCGGGCGGGGAGCAGGGCACGGGTTCCGCTGAGGGTAACGGGGACAATGGGAACGCCGGCGCGTGCGGCCGCCAGGAAGGCGCCCATGCGGAAGGGCAGCAGCCCCGGCGCCTCGTGGAAGGTTCCCTCGGCAAAGAAGACGAGGGAATCGCCCGCGCTCGCACGCACCTCCAGGGCCTCGGTGTCTTCGACGCCGCGGGCGGTATCGAATCGTTCGACGAAAGCCGCGTCAAGACGCTTGAGCGGCGTCGCCGACAGCGGATGGCCGAGCAGTTCCTGCTTGGCGGCATAGGCGAAGTGGGCGGGCAGCGCGGCGGTCAGCGCCATGCCGTCCAGAATGCTGGCGTGGTTGGCCACGACGATCGCGGGGCCGCCGTCCGGCAGATTTTCCAGGCCCGTCACGCGCGGCAGGATGCCGCCTGCCGCCAGCGTCAGGCGCGCCCCGGCGCGGGCTGCCGCGCGGCGCAACGCCAGCGTCGGCGCCAGCGCGATCAGCAGCCAGAACGGCGGCGCCAGCAGTGCGAAGACTGTCCAGGCCCAGAACCCCCAGAGGCCGCCGGCAGCCCTTCGCAGCGCGGCGCGCAGGCGGACGATCGCGGCGTCGAACGCGAGGCCGAGCGCCTGCAGCCAGGGGGAGCGCGGGCGGCGCAACAGCTCGCCACGCTCGTAGGCCGTCCGGCAGGCGGCGCGGCGCAGCTTGCCGCTGGAGGTTTTCAACACCGTTCCGGGCGGCGCGAGCACGACGTCGTCCGCCGGCAGGCCGGTGAGTTCGACGGCGAGCCGCTCGACCTCCGCGCGGATGCGCGCGTGCGCTGCCGCCACCGCGCGCGTTTCGGCGAGCACCACCAGGCGCTCGGTGCCGGCGCGCGGATCGGTGGCGGCAAACGCCACGACATTGCCGGCACGCACGCCGGTAATGCGACCGACAGCCTCTTCCAGCTCCTGAGGATGGATGTTGTGACCGCCGCGGATGATCAGATCCTTCTCACGGCCGGTGACGAACAGTTCGCCGCCGGCGAGATAACCCAGGTCGCCTGTATTGAGCCAGTCGCCGTCGAACAGCTTCGCCGTTGCGGCGGGATTCTCGAAGTAGCCGGCGGTGGCCGACGGCCCGCGGAACTGGATGCGGCCGACGCACCGTTCGGGGAGTTTGCGCCCCGCCGCATCGACGATGCGGATCGCATGGCCGGGCAGGGCGTGGCCGCAGCCGGGCACGGCCTGGGCGCCGGGCAGGTAGTCCCCGACCGGCTGCGCCAGTCCCTCGTCCGCAAGCGCCCGGCGCGCCACCCGGTCGATGCGCGGGCCGCGCCCCGGCGGCGGGAAGGCCAGCCCCACCGAACACTCGGCCAGGCCATAGACGGGCGCCAGCGCCTCGCGCCGCAGTCCATACGGCGCCAGGCGTGCGGCGAAGCGTTCCAGCGTGACCGGGCTGACGGCCTCGGCGCCGTTGCAGGCCATGCGCCAGCAGGACAGGTCCAGTCCCGTGAGCTCGCTGTCCGTGAGCTTGTTGGCGCAGATCTCGTAGGCGAAATTGGGCGCCGCCGAGAGCGTGCCGCGATGGCGGGAAATCGCTTCCAGCCAGCGCACGGGCCGGGAGAGGAAGGCGAGCGGAGACATCAGCACCAGCGGGAAGCCGACCACCATGCTGCCCATGCCGGCGCCGATCAGCCCCATGTCGTGGTAGAGCGGCAGCCAGGAAACGAACACGTCGGCGGGCGTCGCCCGCGCCGCCTGCCGCATGGCGCGGATGTTGGCGAGCAGGTTGGTGTGGGTGAGCGCGACGCCCTTCGGGTCGCCGGTGCTGCCGGATGTGTACTGGATGAAGGCGAGGTCGCCGGCGGCGAGGGTGGGCATCGGCGCCATCGCGACGGGAGCGGCCAACTCGGCGACGGTGACGATGCCGGCCAGCGTCGGACACTTACCAGACAGCGCCTCGGCGAAGGCGCGCGCGCGGGGATCGGCGACGAACCAGCGGGCGCCGGCGTTGGCGAGGATGCCGTCGATGCGGCGCAGGTGCTCTTCCAGTTGCGCCGGCCGTGCCGGAGGATAGAGCGGCACCGGCACGCAGCCGGCTTGGAGCACGCCATAAAACGCGGCGAAGAAATCCAGGCCCGTGGGCAGCATCAGGGCGACGCGGCTGCCCGGCGGCGCGCCGCGCGCCAGCAGGCCGGCCGCCACCGCCCGTGCCGCGGCGGCCAGCCGTGCGTAGCTGATCGCATCCTCCCGCCCGTCCTCACCGAGCAGGATGATGTGGATGCGCTCCCCCTGATGCCGGACATGCCAGTCGAGCACCGCCGTCAGCGTGGCGAACTCGGCCGGCGGCGCAGCGAAGTTACCAAGAATCGGCGCTGGCGCGACGGCGCTTGTGACCGGAACATTCGGCCGCGGCGCGTCGCCGATCAGTCGCAGCAGGTCGGCGGGCGTTTCGGCGGCGAGCGCCGCCTCGCCCAGCCGTGCGCCCATCTCGCGCTCGATGCGTGCCAGCAGTTCCACGCGGGCCAGGCTGTCGAGACCGAAGTCGCGTTCCAGACGATGATTAAGGTCAAGCGCAGAGAAGTCGCCCGCGCCGGGCTTGAGCTCTGCCGCCAGGGCGCGCACGAGAGCCAACAGGCGGTCGCCGTGATTCATGGGGGGGCTTTCGAAAGAGCGCGCTCCGCGCGCAGCGCGGCGCGTCGTCCGCGACCGGCGTGCACGCCGATGAGCAGCGCCAGCCCGACCACGAAGAACAGGCCCGTCGCCCACAGTGCCCGGCGGTGGTCGCCATCGCTCGCCCAGGTGACGAGGCCGTAGCTCAAGGGGCCGAGGATGGCGGAGAGCTTCGTGGCAAGTCCCCAGAAGCCGAAGAACTCGGCGCGTCGCGACGGCGGCGACAGCAGCCCGACGAGCGCGCGGCCTCCGGACTGCGAGGCGCCCAGGCACAGGCCGGCCAGATGCGCCGCCGCCCAGAACGTGCCGGGCGTTCGCGCAACCGCCGCCAGGACGATGGTGAACAGCCAGCCAACCAGCACCCAGGCGATGGCACGCACCGGCCCGAGGCGATCCTGCACGTGGCCAAACAGAAAAGCGCCCGCCGCCGCCGCGACATTGACCGCCAAAACCAGCAGCAGCGTCTGCTGCGTCGTGAAGCCCATGGCCTGGTTGGCATAGATGGCCGCCAGGGCGATCACGGTATGCACCCCGGCCTGGTAGCACAGCGCGGCGGTGAGAAAACGGCGCAGGTCGGGAAAGCCCGCCGCAGAGCGCAATGTGCGCGCCACTTCCCGCCATGCGTCGAGCGCGCGGCCCTCGCGGGGGACGGCGCGCTCGGGCAGCAGCAGCAAGGTCGGCAGGCTGGCGAGCGCGAACATGGCCGCGGTGATAAGCATGGCGACCGGCACGTAATCCGCTGCACCTTGCCCCCGCTTTTCCGCCCAGGCGATCCAGGCGAGGCACAGGCCGAGGGTGAACAGGCCGCCCAGATAACCCAGGCCCCAGCCCCAGCCGGAAACCCGGCCCATGCCGCGTCCGCGCGCCAGTTCCGGCAGGAAGGCGGCGATCAGGTTCTCGCCCGTGCCGAAGAAGAAATTGGACAGAACGAGGCAGGCCACGGCCAGCCACAGCGCGCCGGGCTGCGCGAAATACAGGAGCGCCGTGAACAGCACGCAGCCCGCCGTCGAGAGCGCCAGCAGCCGCTTCTTGGCGGCCCTGAGGTCGGCGAAGGCGCCGACGACCGGCGCGGTGGCGAGGACGGCCAGATAGGACACCGCCAGCGCAGCCGTCCAGGCCAGCGTCGCCCAGGGCTGGCCATCCACCACCACGGCGACGAAATAGGCGTTGAACAGCGCAGTGATGACCACCGTGGTGTAGCCGGAGTTGGCGAAGTCATACATCGCCCAGGCCCACACGTCGCGCGGGCGCGCCTCGGCGCGCAGGGCGGGCCTCATCCCGGGCTCCGCCGGCGCAGGTGGCGCACGATGAGCCATGCCGCCAGCGTGGCGACGAGGTAAAGGCCGACGACCGCCAGCGCGTCGCGCCTGTGGCTGTAGCGCGGCGGGTAGAGCCAGAGCAGCAGCGGCGCGAGCAGGGGCACGAAACAGAGCCAGAACGCCATCCTGTCGGGCCAGGCTCAGCCGCTGCTTGACGGCAGGCCTGACTGCAGGCGCGACTCGATCTCCCCTTCGGCGCGCAACCAGTCCTCCAGTTTCTGGCCCGGGGAGAAACCGCGCCGTTCGGCTAGGTAATAGGCGGCGATGGCGGTCATTTGCTGCGGTTGGGACTGGATCGTGCTACGTCTTTGCTTTGTCAAGATACCCTCCATTGACACATCATGCCGAAAAGCCCAAGGCGGTGATGAATCGCCTCAGGTCCGGAAACGCAGCGGCGGGTCGGTCTCCTTCCCGGTCCGTTGTCCCGTCGGACACTACTATACCTCATCGTCGGGAAGGCGTTCCGTCAAGGCCCTTACGGATGCACGCGAGCGGGCCTTGGCCCGCAACCATGCAGCCGAGATCGCCGAACTGCGGCTATCCGAAGCCCACCACGAGATTTCACAGCTCGGCGTTGCCAACGGTGCGCTCGTCGGGGCGAACACTCTCTTACGCGGACAGTTGACGGCTATGATGCCGCCACTTAATCCGGCCCGTCGGGCGTAACCTTCAACTGTGGGTAGTCCGGCGGTGCGGTGCTGTGTGGCCGATCGAAAGAAAGTGCCGTCGATAAAGCACGTAAATCCCAATAACTCAATCAGTTACAGAAGAATTTGGGGATTTTTACGCGAATCCCGGCCGTCCCTCTGGCTGGATTCCAGGTTGCGTTCATATTGCTCTCCAAGTTAAAAATTCCGGGCCATTCCGGTAACTGAAGAGTTTTGTCACGACGGGCTCGCGTCAATCAAAATCTGAGACTTCTAAGGAAACGCTGATTTATTCTCCGGGGCCGGTTCCGACGGCGCGCAAGACCTGAGACAATGATGCCACGTTCACCATTGACCAGTCGACCATGCAGAAGAGTTTTTCCGACCTCGAATACGCAGCCAAGAAAAAGCTGACGCGGCGTGATCGCTTCCTGGCTGAGATCGACAAGGTGACGCCTTGGTCGCAATTGCATCAACTGATCGAGCCCTTCTATCCAAAGGTTGTAGGTGCCGGACGCCCGCCGGTTGGACTGGCGCGCATGCTGCGCATGTACGTGGCCCAGCAGTGCTTTGGATTGTCCGACGAGGGCATTGAGGACGCGATCTACGATAGCCAGGCGATCCGTGGTTTCGTCGGCATTGACCTCAATCGCGAATCCGCTCCGGACGCAACGACCTTGCTGAAGTTCCGCCGACTACTTGAGAAAAATGAACTGACGCGCAAGATCTTTGACACGATCAACGGCCACTTGGCGGAGAAGGGTTTGATCATGCGCGAGGGTACGATTGTCGATGCAACGCTGATCGCAGCGTCCCCATCGACCAAGAACAAAGACAAGAAGCGCGATGCGGAAATGCACCAGTCGAAGAAGGGGAATGATTGGCACTTCGGCCTCAAGGCCCATATCGGCGTTGATGCTACGTCGGGGTTGACGCACACCGTCGTCGTCACCGCCGGCAACGTCAGCGACGTAACGCAAGCGCACGCGCTGCTGCATGGCGACGAAGTGGCCGCACTCGGCGACGCAGGCTACCAGGGCGTGGAAAAGCGCGAAGAGAACCAAGGCAAGGCGGTCACCTGGCATGTCGCGATGAAGCGCTCCAAACGCAAGGCGCTGCCCAACAACAAGCTTGGACGCAGGATGGAAAAACTCGAACATCTCAAGGCAGCGTGCGGGCAAAGGTGGAGCATCCGTTCCATGTTGTGAAGAACCTGTTCCGTCATCGCAAGGTTCGCTACCGTGGCTTGGCGAAGAACACCGCACAACTGTTCACGTTGTTCGGCTTTGCCAATCTGCTCCTGGCGGGTAGGCGGTTCACGATATCCGAATCCCGAGTTGCGTCTTGAGCGCGCAAAAGCGCGAAATGCAGGGCCGATTTACCGAATAGAAGCGATTTCTGGTAGTGCCGATTCCGCAATCGCGCAGTTGGATGAATCCGTCTGTTCGAAAAACGGACGCGGCGCCAGAAACGTCAATTGATCAGCGCTTCCCTATGGATTTCGGCCCGAACGCTCGAGCGCTGATGCTATCGGTCACTGTTTCATCGCACTGGCAAAACGCAGTTCGCCAGTATGGGTTCTTGAGGGTGACATTCGTGGCTGCTTCGACAATTTCAGTCACGACTGGATACTCAGAAATATACCGATGGACAAGGTGGTCCTGCAGAGGTGGCTTCAAGCTGGATTTATCGACGAAGGAACTCTATTTGCGACCGAGGCCGGTACCCCGCAAGGGGGAATCATTTCTCCGGTGATTGCGAACATGACGTTAGACGGACTTGAAGCGGCAGTTTATGCAAGCGTGGGACCGACGAAACGCGCACGAGACAAGTTCAAGATCAACGTCGTCAGATATGCGGATGATTTTGTTGTGACTGGATATCGAAAGAAATTCTGGAACACAACGTCCTCCCGGCGGTCAGGAAATTCATGGCCATCCGTGGACTGGAACTCTCTGAAGAGAAAACCCCGATCACCCACATTGCTGAGGGTTTCGATTTCCTTGGGCAGAACGTACGTAAGTACGACGGTAAGCTGCTCATCAAACCGGCAAACAAGAGTGTGAAGACTCTCTTGGACAAGGTTAGGGAAATCATTAAGACTAACAAGAGTGCCACACAGACGAATCTGATTTTGCAACTCAACCCGGTCATTCGGGGTTGGGCCATGTATCATCGCCATGTGGTCTCCAAGTCCCGATTCTCATCGATAGATCATCAAATTTGGCGTCTCTTATGGAAATGGGCCATGCGTCGGCATCCCACGAAAGGCGCGGCTTGGGTAAGACAGAAATACTTTCGCACAGAGGGAAACCAAAACTGGGTGTTTGCTGCGGAAACCAAAGTCAATGGAAGCACTCAGCGACTTCGGCTCTTTCGCGCATCGACGATTCCAATTGTTCGGCACGTCAAAATACGCGGCACGGCCAATCCCTTTGATCCCGCGTGGTTGTCTTATTTCGCCCGACGTCGAGCCTCGACAGTCTGACTGATGCCCGGTGCCAGAAAATGGCGCTGACGAATGGCTTGAGCCGGATGAGTGGGCGACTCTCATGTCCGGTTCTTAGGGGACGGCGGCGCAGCAATGCGCTGCTGTTACCCGACCTCGATAGGTGGACAATCCACCATCCGAGGAGATTTGCATGACAAGGCAACGCCGTAGTTTCGATCCCAGCTTCAAGCTTGAGGTCGTCAAAATGATCAAAGAACAGGGGCTGAGTGTTCAGCATGTGTGCCAGAGCATGAGCATTGGTCCCACCGCCGTTCGCCGCTGGGTGGAGCAGTACGATTCCGAGCAGGCTGGCCAGCCAGGCATTGGCAAACCGCTGACGCCTGAGCAGCAACGAATCCGGCAACTGGAGCAGGAGAACCGCCAACTGCGAGGAGACGTAGAAATTTTAAAAAAGGCGTCGGCCTTCTTTGCCCGCGAGCTGAAATGAGTTTTCGACTTATCGACGAGCTGCAAACGAAGGCCATCCCTGTCTCGCAAAGCTGCCGTGTACTGGGCGTTAGCCGTTCCGGTTTCTATGAAGCTAAGCGCCGTGCTGCTGCGCCGGTGGTTTGCAAAGCGAGTGTCCATTTACGCGCAGCTTTCGTGGCGAGTCACCAGAGCTATGGCAGTCGCCGTATGGTGGCAGAGCTGTCAAATCGGGGCATTGCGGCCGGTCGCTTCAAGGTTCGACGTTTGATGCGCCAGGCAGGCTTAAAACCCGTCTGGAAGCGCAAATTCATTCACACGACCGACAGCAAGCATGATCTGCCGATCGCCGCCAACGTACTGGCCGCCAGTTCAATCCGGCCGCGCCAAATAAGGCCTACGTCTCCGACATCACCTACGTCCGGATCGGAGCCGGCTGGCTATACCTGGCGGTGGTGATCGACCTGTTCTCGCGCAAGGTGGTCGGTTGGGCCATGGCACCGAGCATGCCAGCCAAGCTGGTTTGCGATGCTCTGCACATGGCGGTTCAACAGCGGCGGCCTGGCGAAGGATTGATCGTTCATTCAGACCGCGGCAGCCAGTACGCCAGTGCTCAATACCAGGCGAAACTGGCCAGCCACGGCTTCATCTGCAGCATGAGCCGCAAAGGGAACTGCTGGGACAACGCCGTCGC
>NZ_QYUP01000113.1 GCF_003590855.1 Massilia cavernae | reverse complement strand
ACATCTGCGAAATTTCATGCAGAGCCAGGAATCCTCGCCAAAGCACTGTCATGCCGGGAGGACGGTCTCGCTTGCGCCCGAGGTAGCCGCCCAGCTTGGCGATCCACAGTATTGCTTCTCCCAAGGTGGGCGGCTGTTGCGGAACGCTGCTAACGGCGTGCGTCCGACAATACAAGGCTTGCCACTCGAAACGCTGCAACAACACTTCACAGGAAACATCCGCATCCAGTCGCCCCAACAGTGTGGCGTAAAGAATTCGCCAAGCGATGACGGCAAACAGGGCGGTAGCGCGGATGAAGCGCTTCACATCGCCAAACTGCCGCGCCTCAATCTGGCAACCACTCTTGAGTACTCGGTGCCATGTTTCAATCGTCCAGCGGCGCGCATACCAAGACAGACGTTCCAGTGCCTGCTCCATGGTGTGGGTCGCTACCGAAGTGAGCAACATCCATTCGATCGGGTCCTGTCCTTGCGGCGGGTCAATTTCGATGGCCCAAATCGCATATGCATCTACCTCGGCCAGCCCTTTGACCTTGCAGCTCTTCGGTTTGCGAATGCGTACCGGGGCGCAGCGTATTGCCATCTGCGCAGTGCGTTCGGCTCTCTTCCCGCGCTCAGGTATACGCAACGACGTTGTTCCCATCGGCGCAACAGACTGCATCGCTTCCCACAAGTAAGCTTCGGGGTGGTTCACTCGGCGATTCCAGGCCGCGCGCACCAACCACTCCACATCGGGACTGCGCTCTGCAACAAACACGTCGTACAGATCGCCCTCGCGATCGCACACTCCCACGATTTGCGTCCCACGACATTGGGATTTGAGCGCCGTCATGTGGTTCAAACCCTCGATCCACTTGACGCTCTCCTTCTCATCTATCGGCAACTTCTTGCGCAATGCTTTCTTACCCAACTGCGCCAGAGGCCGCACCCACGTCTTCAGTCCCAGAACACCCAAGGGCAAGCCTTCCGGCGTGAGCGCGAGCATGCTATGCATGAAGAATCCCCTCACGTGTTTGTGGGTGCAGTAGCCCAATCCCTCGGTGGCTGGCAGATGCGTCAGGTTGTATTCGGTCGTGTCTTGGATTGCCAGAATCACTGGCACTTCGCGCATGCGTGCCAGCGTCTGTCCAATGTGCGAAGTCAGGATGCCATCCGTGTCGACCTCCTCGTTGTCGAAAAAACGATAAGCGGCCTTGAGCTGGGCCTGCGACAGCGACTGCGGAAACGAACAATGCGGGCTCTTGGCCAACTGGCGTGCCAGCGCGACCAGTCGAGCGGTCCGGCGTGCGTCGCCCAAGTCGGCTGCGCCGAACTCGTCGATTGCCCAATCGTTTTCGATTTCCTGAGACAAGGGTATGCATCGCAATTATTGATGGCTAGAAAGTTAACATCGTTTTTTGTTGTTTACAACGCTTTTCTGCATACCATCGAGAACGCTATGCAAAATTTGTGGGTAATCCTCAGTCCTTCAGGGAGGGGAGGATGTCAACATCGTCAAGCCGGAGGCCTTGGGGCCTTGCAGAAGCTGGTGCAGGGGTCATAATTGCTGGTCCACGCTGCGTGTGCCACAATACACCTATGTCCAAATCCATCAAACCAATGGGTAAGAAGCAAGCGGCCAACGGCGCGCTTGTCCGCGCGCGCGGCATGCAAACTGCTCGCGCTGCTGGCCGAAACACTGCAGCGGCTGGGCCGGCCGGGGCATCGGCAAGCGCTATCGCGGCAGCAGGTAGCGCGCCCGCCTCGAAGATCAAGGTACTCGATACGCGCCGGGGCGCTGGTTTGAAAGAACTGGTCAGTAAGATCTCAAAAGCGTACGGCGTGAAAGTGGCGGCCGAACCAAAGACAGTTGCGAATCCCTATCTCATGTCGCCCGATGAGGCCGTCGCAGTGGCGCGCCGGGCCGGAATTATCACCAAAAGCGGAAAACTCGCCGGTATCTTCAAGTGATGCCCGGCCATATGGTTGTGGCCTACCACGGCTGCGATGCGACCACACGCGATGACCTCGCCAGTGGGAGGCTCCCCTACCTCACACATAGCGCCAACAAGTACGACTGGCTTGGACCAGGCGCCTACTTTTTTGAAGGCGATCTGGTACGCGCTCTGAATTTTGCGATCAGTTCCTACCAAAACCCTCTCAAGCTTTACACGAAACAACCGATCGGTACGCCCGCCGCCGTCGGCGCGGTTCTCTGCCTGCAGCGTGTGCTTGACATGACTACGCAGGCGGGCATCGAGGAATTCTCGCATGCGTGTGAGGCTGCAGAAGAGGCTTTTGACGCGACAGGGTACACGCCCGTAAATCGGCCAGCCAGCGACGACGATGTCGAGATCGTTCACCGGGCCTACGACAATGCCGTATTTACATTCCTGCACCGGGTAATTAAAGAAAACGAGGGCGTACTGTACCAGGCAGTTCGTGGCGCGTTCCTGCAGGGCGAGATGATCGGCTCGTCGGCATTCAAACGCAATACCCACATCCAGTTAGCCGTGACCGACAACAGCTGCGTGCTCGGCTGGTTCCTGCCTCCTGGTGCGCGGCAGCTGAGTACAGGCGATTACGCAGCGGCGAAAGCGAGGCAGCAAGAACAGCTGGCGATCAGGCGCGCACTGAAGCCGCGGCGAAAAGCACCTTAGAGGGACTAAACAGCCCCCCGGCTCGCGCCCCTTTTCGTCTGCTCCTCGCGCAAGGTCATATTTGCGGTGGGAGCCGTCTATGCACGCTGCTACGTACAAGTAAGGTGAGGATCGGTCGGCATCAACGTTGCACCACAACTCGTCTTGTGGCCTTCGTAAGCGACCGGAACGCCGTCGATGGTATGGGTGGCTTCGCCTTCCACGATCGTGCCGGGTCCATGAATTGGACAGGTGGCTTTGTCGCCCAGACAGGCGACCGCAACGCCACCGACGGTGAAGTGGGTCGGCGCGACTTGAACTACTTTGCCGCCGTGGCTGGTCGGGTCGTTCTGACGAATGATTTTTGGCATCGAAAAATCCAATCGAATTTAGAATCTCCTGTTACCGGTAATCGTCCGGGTTGACAGCCGGCGTGCCGCGGTGGGCGAACACATCACCGCCGCGCGGATGTTTTTGTGTTTTTCGCTTCTCCTCCGAAGGCGGACTGATCAAGACGATCGAGGCCTCGTTCTGGTCGCGCAGGTTGATGGCTGCACTGATGCCACCTTCGCGGTAGCTGCCCATGACGCCAATCGCCATTTGCAAGAACAGCGTAGCCGCACCGGTATTACCCAGGCGCTTGTCGGTATCGATGAACTGGCTGGATTTGCCGCTGTCGATCTCCGGTCCGCCGCTCGCGGCGTGGGCATTCATGGCGCCGTGCAGCGCGATCAATTGCTCGGTGTTGCCCCCGGTGGCGGCGATGATGCGCTCTGGTGCGCTCGCGCGCTGCGTTTCAGGCAGTGTCTTCAGGGCCTCTGCCCATCCCGCCTGCAGGGCCTTTTGCCGATCGTCGCGGCGAGTAAGCGGCTTGCCATGCTCGTCGACGAATCGGACGAAGGTGGGACGGTGGATGTAGCCCAACGTCGGCAGGCGGTCGAAGGTGTCCAGCTGATCCCGGTTCCAGGGAATCGGGAACCAGGGAGTCGGCTTCCAATCGGTTGGAGGGCGATGCGCAAACGGGTTGATGGCACCCAATGAGCCGACAAAGCCGGTACCCCGAATGTCGGGGCGCTGCGCGAAGGCAGCAGCCGCTTCCAGCCATTCGCTGACTAGGGGCTGCCGCTCAACACCACCGACCTCGCGACGAATGGGATCGGCACCCACTTGAGCTGGCGTACGAAGGATTTGCTTCCGGTCGGGGTGTGGGACAGCTTGTTCCAATTCACAGTACATGAATCGGAATATTTCTTGAACAAATTTGTTGTCCGGGTCGTCCCACACAAACGGCCGCACCGGATCAATCCGTTCGCGACGTGCAAGCACAAACAGCGCAGAGGCGTCGGGCATTTCCGGAATGTAGTAGCCGTCTCGCAGGAGTTCTGGGGTTTCAGGGCGGCGGTAGCTGTCGCGCGTGCCCATGCTGTCCTCCGAATTCAGAACGATATACGGCACGTCAGGATTCGCATCGAAAAAGGCAAAAACTTCCTCAAGAATGCGATCAGGGTGTTCATCAAAGCGTCGTGGCCCGACGACAAAGAGGTGCCATGCCATTCCAGAAGACACGGCGCCGCCAGCAAGCCCGGGAAGCGGGAGGTTTGGCCGGTCTGCCCACTCCGGATTAAGTATTGGTGGCTCCGCGTTGAAAACGGGCACGCCGTAGTACATTGGGGTATATTGCGCGCCGTTCTCGAGCGAGTCGCCACCACGTCCGCCCCCGACTCCTGCTTTGTCCAACGCGCTCCACGCATATGCTTGCTTGTCCTGTTCACGGATTGTCGTTTGGGAACTGCCCGACTGAAGCGCTTCCCACAGCTTGCCTTGCCGGTATTTGTCAACCGTAACGCCCAAGCCGATCACCTCGAGTACATATTCCCGTCTGGCTTTATCGCTTTCGAGGGGCTGCTGTGCCTGAGCGTGCAACTCAGCGGCCTGCGCATGTTGCGATGCCTTCATCCAGTGGGTGCCGAAAAAAATCCCGACCATTGCCGCAGGCCCTGCCACCCACCACCAAAATCGTTTGCTCATCGTTTGCTCCTGGATTGTCAGGCTTTCGGGTTCGATTACCACCATAACGAATATCGTCCACAGGGGTATCAGGACCACCAGCGCAAGCAGCGCAACCAATACATACTTCCCCAGATTCGGAGGTGTAGCGATCACAGCGCTCATGCTCCCACCTTCTTCCCACCCGTAACTTTGGGAGAAGAGGCGCGCGCCGTACGGACCCCTTGCATCGTTTCGCACACCACCAGCGAAGGAAGTACGGCCTGTAACGGCGGGATGCAGGCTGGAAGTTCACCTGTGCTGTAGTAGTGGGCGTTACCATCGATCAGGTTCTTTCGCGCCACCGTTTCGACGTCCCAGTAGGCCTTGAATTTGGAAACGAAGGCTTTCCACCGCATGATCGACTGCCGATTCGGCGCTTGGGGGTTGCTTTGCAAACGCCAGTCCGCCACGGCGCATAAATATGCATAAAAATTCGGATCGCTCGACGCTTGCCCACCGCCAATCGCTATGTCATACGCAGTCACGTTGCTGTGATTCTTTGCGCTGCCGATAATCGATCCGTGAAACGACTTCGGGCTTACTTCATGCTGCCAGCGCTTGCGGGCCTCGTCGGGACTTTCCTGCACAAGTGCCTGGACTGTGCCATCCGGATAGCGAACGACTTCCAGAATCTTGCGGCGGCCATTGGCGCCGAGGCCATCCAGGTTCTTCTCTTTGTTATAGCGCGCCTCGACCGCCTGGCATTCAGGCAGCGACAATTTTTGCGGAGTACCGGGACGGCGCACGGCGCCAGAGGGATCAGGGCAGTTTTCACGCCAGACCTTTAGTCCCGAACCGCTGGTGATCGCGATGGCGGCATCGATCGGATCGACTTCCTCACATGGACCTTGGGCGCTAACTGGCAGCTTAGCCTGGACCGAATCCTTCGGAATATTCTTCGGATCGATCTGACCAGTCCCACGCAGGTCGGCCGAAACTGAAACGCGCAGCGCTTCGCCGTTGATGGTACGGATGCCATCACGCTTGTCGTCTTCCGACTGCAGGAAATCCCATCGGCCAGGTTCGAGTGGCCATGCGGCTTCCTCATGGTTTGCGCGCTGGCCCCGGTTTGCGCTGGCGACGTGGGCGTGATCATCCTCACCTTCCGTACGTAAGGCAAAGTCATGAGGGGATTGACCAACCAACACCGGAGCCGAAGTTTTTCGGCCGGCGTCGACGCGCTTCTTGCTGGTGAACACACGCTGGAAGAAGCTGCGGCCTAGTTCCTCGAGCGGTTTGCGCGCGTGCTTCTGGGTCTGTGGCGGTGGTACAGAGTCGCCGCGCATGACGCGTTGTTCGCTCGTGTTGCTCTTCGGGAGCGCTGTTCCGCTCATGAAGTCCGGCACACCCTGCCAACCAATCCCCTTGATGTTGTCAAGCGCCACTGTCATATCTTCGGGACAGAAATATAGATACACCTTGCCGCGATTGTCTCGGTCCGCGCCGGCGCTCCATTTGGCCCCGACCATGCCGTAGTGCTTCCCATGGTCGGTCAGTGCAGCGAATGCCGGCGTGGTGTGCTTTTTCGCCGCGACGCCGTGGACAATGTTCACCAGCGTGCGCAGGCGCGCGTCGAACGTCTGGCGCGAATTGATCGCATCGTAGTGACCTTCCATTGCCGAATCGGTACCGCCGGAGAGTGTCTCAAGCAGATCGAACAGCATGGAGGTGCCCTCTTCCAGACTGTACGGCGGATGAGTAAGAATGAGCGTGTCGGCGGGACGAGCTCCCTGGTCAAGAAGGAACGCCTGAGCCAGCAGCGAAACCATGCAGCCCTGGCTGTGGGCCACGATATTGACCACTTCGTTTGGATCATAGTCCCGGATCATGGCGATCAGGGCGGCCAGGCGCTTGGCAGCAAGCACCATGTACATTCGCCCCGGAGCACTGAGGAGCGGGCGCACTGGGTCGCCACCCACATCGGCGGGTGCGGACAGGCCTCGGTTCCACATGTCGGGCAGCGTGCTGGTTGCGTTGCCAAATGGCCCGCCACCCTTCGACAAGTCTTTGTCCAGCCGGTTGCCGAAGCGGTCAGTACGCTGGCCGTTTTTGGTTCCGGCGTGAGCTTTCGTTTCCCGAAATCCCCAGTAGAAGGGAATAACGGGACTGTGCGTATTGCTGTCTGCAGCGCGTTTGAAAAACACCGCATCCGGGTCGGGCTCCACTTTGTTCTTATCCTCGGCGGTCGGCATGCGGTATTTGGCCGGCACGAAGCGTCCCTGCCTGCCGGGTTGGGTGCCATGCAACCTGACGTCAAGACCCGTGCACAAGCCTTGTTCTACCGCACAAAAGCTGGTGCCGACATCGTTCACGCCGTGGATAACAATCACATTGCACGGCAGGTTTGGTTTGACGTCTACAGTCTTGTCTGACCGTCGATCACTTTGCAGGATGCTGGTTCCCTGCCCGATAGAATATGGAATCCTCGGATAAACCATGCGGCCTCCTTTTGCGGTATCGTTACTTCGTTTCCGACAGAATCCGGACATTCGCGATATGCACCGCATCCCGTTCTAACAAATCAGTATTGCCGGCATCATCGCTGATGCCGCTGATCGTGCTGCCGTCCGTCATGTCAATTTCAAATTTCCGGTTGGGCGCGATCACCGCGTCATCGCCATGGGCGTCGTACTTGAGAACAAACTTCTGGGTGGCACCGCCTCCTTCGAAAGTCGGCAACTCTGTCTGCATCGTCGTCGGACCGCTAAAGGGAAAGTTGGCGGCCTGTTGTTTGATATCGCCCTTGGTGCCGAGCGAGATGCCGCCGCCGATCTTGATGAAGGAGCCATCCTCGGCGATAAGCTGGATTTCCTTGGCCATCACGACGACCTTGCCGTCTGTTGCAGTAACCTTGACGTTCTTGGCAGAATTGACTTCCGTGTCGTCGTGCTGGCTTTGAATAACGAACTTCCCATGATGTGCGATCGCCTTGATGCCGTCATGGTGCGCGAAGAGTGATATGCCTTTGCCTGCATTGAGGTTAAAGCGTTGGCCAGCAGTCAACTGCATGTGCTGCTGCGCCACGTTGTCAAGATTGGTACCGGCATAGCTGACGACTGCTTGGGGTGTAGCGAAACTGATCCCCTCGGGCGCGGTAACGCCAACCAGTGCCGCCCCACCGTTCTGGCCTTCGGGCGAAGTATTGCTTCCGCTTTCCCACCGCTTGAACTTCGAATGCAAATCTGCCTGCGGTTCCCCATCCAACGGTAGCGCGTGATTGTCGGCTGCATAGTTACCCAGGGTCCGGCATTGTTCGAGGCATTCTTCCATCAGGGACAGGAACTCGGCCCTGGCCAGCTGGCTGTCGGTGGCGTTCAGCCGCTGCCACGCAGTCAGTAGCATCCCCTTGGCCGCGCGCAGCGCGAGGTGTTCGTCGCTCCGCAACTCGGCGCCCTCGCCCCGTGGCTCACCTTTGCCATCGCGCCTGGGGTGCATCAGATGCCCCAGATTCAACTGGCTATGCCCGTGTTCGCTCGCCAGCTGCGCGTTGATCTGGCCAGGCGTATCGTCCAGGCGCAACTGGTTGTAACGCCGGCCCTTCACTTCGCGGCTCTTGATCCCGGAAAGGAAGCGGTTGCCTGGGAGGGTGCCGCAATGGGTGAAAGTTGGCGGTGGCGTGTTGCGACCGTGAACGCGCCCGGTAATCACAGGTTTGTCAGGGTCCCCACAAAGGAAGGTCACCAGGCATTCGTCGCCTGCGCGGGGCAATGAGATTTCGCCATACTGGTCCCCGGCCCACGAACTTGCAACGCGTATCCAAGCCGAATCCGCGTCGGTGTCAGAGGCACCGGCTCCTTGAGCATGCGTATGGTCCGCAGGACGGCATGCGGGAAAGCGAACCTTGACCCGACCGTGCTCGTCGCAGTAAACCTCCTCGTCGCTTGGCCCGACGACGATTACACTTTGCATCTCAGTACGCGGCAGATCGATGCGCGGGTCGTACGCGGAAACGATGGGGATACCCCGGCGCACGCAGGAAAACCTGTTCGTGTAGCGTACCCCGCGTTCCTTGCTTGCCTGCGCCAGTCCGCCGTCCGAGACACGCCATTTGTTGATTGAAAAAAGGCGGTTCAACCGGTCGTTTAACGACTTGGGTAGATTGTTTTCCGCATCCACCTGAAGCTCGGTCACGACAAACTCGCGTTCTTCCGGCGGATGCGTGTCGATCTCGACGTGGCCGCTCACGCCAATCCACTGGCCGACGCACAAGTCGCGCACGCTGCTCTCGGCCTCGAAGTATTTGGCTTCGTACTCATGGCGCTGCATGCGTAGCGTCGCCAGGCTAAGGTGGTCGCTGGCGTTGTCGCCGGCATGGGGGACATCGACCACGTATTCGTCCAGGCTGGCGGCGAACTGGTTCCCAAGCGCGCCCTGATGATTGCGACTGGTTTCCTCGCATTCGGTCGCCGACGACTTCATGTAGTCCCAGCTATGCCGCGTGACCCGGCCGGCTGTCAGCGAACGAAGTGCATGCCAGGCCGTGATGCTATCCCGGGTTTCGGTACCATCGTCACGATGGTAGCGCACGGTTTCGGCAGCGTTCTGTGCAAGCGCCTGAGGCATATCGAACAGAACCAGTGTATGACCCGCAGTCTCGTTGCTGCGCAAGTCGCTCGCATTGCCCGCCTGGAAGAACCAAGCGAGGCCGCGCCGCTTCCATAGTCGTCGCAGGAATGCCGCGTCCGACTCGTTGTACTGCATCGTGAATTCCCTGGGTGGATAGGATTTCAGGTGCATCAATTTAAAGTCGAAGGCTCGTGCAAGGACGGGATTATTCTGCAACCACTCGCGCAGGATGGTTTCCGTAATGTCTATTTCGCTGGCGTTGCGGAATACCCGGGTGTTGACTCGCGGCTCCATCAACGCAAGTGCATCGCGAACGACTAACTGGTAGGTTGCAAAGCCGCCGTCGCTTTCTCCTTCCGCAGCTTGGGAAACAATGCCGCAGATCGAGCGCAAGTGACCCCTGTCTGTTACCAGCTGCAATTCGACAGCGGCAGCACTGAATTGTTTCAGCGGTAGGCCGGCCGTGCTGGCCACGCAAAGCAGGTGATATTCAATACCGCCACACATTGTCTCCACGCCGTGAGCATGCTTAACCAATAGCAAATCGTCAACGGTTCCGCTTTCACCTGAAAGACGCAGGCGAAGGGGACGGTTTGCACCGGTAACACCTTTGAGTGAAGCTTGAAATTGGTCGAACGTCATGGATGAATCCCTTGGCCGTGTCACATAGGATGAGCCAAGGAATTGTTGCGTGGAAGCGAGAAGGAAAAATTGAGCCAGGTCAGTAACCGGACCCGCGGCGCGCCAGGAATTGGCGCCGGGCGCCAAGCGGGCCGTTGATGCGCGCGCAAGCTTACAACTGTAACAATTATGGGCCTCATCTGTAGAGTATAATTTTGCGCTCACAGACCATCCAACCGTCATGACGACAAGCTACCCTCTTCCAGGCAGGTTGCCGCTACGGGCGACCGCATGATTTCCCGCCATATGCTCCGCGGGCTCTGGGCCTATCGCGGATTTGTACTGGGCAGCGTCAAGCGGGAATTCCAGTCGAAATACAGCAACGCCATCCTCGGCGCGGCTTGGGCGATACTGAGCCCGCTCGCGATGATCCTGGTCTATACCGTCATCTTCGCCGAAGTCATGCGCAACAAGCTGCCCGGCAGCGACAACACCTTCGCCTACAGCATCTACCTGTGCGCGGGCATCCTGACCTGGGGCCTGTTCGCCGAGATCGTCGCGCGCGCCCAGAACATGTTCATCGAGCAGGCCAACCTGATCAAGAAGATCAGCTTCCCGCGCATCTGCCTGCCGCTGATCGTGGTGCTCAACGCCCTGCTCAACTTCGGCATCATCTTCGGCCTGTTCACCGTATTCCTCATCGCTACCGGCAATTTCCCCGGCGCGGTGTTCCTGGCCATCCTGCCGGTGCTGGCGCTGCAGGTGCTGTTCGCGATCGGGCTGGGCATGATCATCGGCGTCCTGAACGTGTTCTTCCGCGACGTCGGCCAGTTCTTCAGCATCTTCATCCAGTTCTGGTTCTGGTTCACGCCGATCGTCTACCCGGCCACGATCCTGCCGGAAGCGGTGCGCGGCCTGCTGGTGTGGAACCCGATGGCGCACATCGTCGGCGCCTACCAGACCATCCTCGTCAAGCAGGCGATGCCCGACTGGAGCAGCCTTGGCCCGGCGCTGGCGCTGGCCCTGTTCATGTGCTTCTTCGGCATGCGCCTGTTCCGCAAGCGCTCCGGTGAAATGGTGGATGAACTCTGATGGGCGCGATCTACGTCGTCAACCTGGGCAAGGCCTACAAGCAGTACCCGACGCGCTGGTCGCGCCTGGGCGAGTGGATGCTACCGTTCAAAGGCCCGCGCCACAAGCTGAAGTGGGTACTCCAGGATATCAACTTCCAGGTCGCGGCCGGCGAAGCGGTCGGCCTGATCGGCATTAACGGCGCAGGCAAGAGCACCCTGCTCAAACTCATTACCGGCACCAGCCAGCCGACCACCGGCTCTGTGCACATGACCGGCCGCGTGGCCGCGCTGCTGGAACTGGGCATGGGCTTCCATCCCGACTTCACCGGCCGCCAGAATGTCTACATGTCGGGCCAGCTGCTGGGCATGACGGTGGAGGAGATCAGCGAGCTGATGCCGCAGATCGAGGACTTCGCCGGCATCGGCGACTACATGGACCAGCCGGTGCGCGTGTACTCGAGCGGCATGCAGATGCGCGTGGCGTTCAGCGTGGCCACCGCGCGCCGCCCCGACATCCTGATCGTCGACGAGGCGCTGTCGGTCGGCGATGCCTACTTCCAGCACAAGAGCTTCGACCGCATCCGCCAGTTCCGCAAGCAGGGCACCACGCTGCTGCTGGTCTCGCACGACAAGCAGGCGATCCAGTCGGTGTGCGACCGCGCCATCCTGCTCGACGGCGGCCACCTGGCGCGCGAGGGCAAGCCGGAAGAGATCATGGACTACTACAACGCCATGATCGCCGAGCGCGAGAACGACACCGTGCGCCAGGCCGAACTCGATAACGGCAAGGTGCAGACCATTTCCGGCACCGGCGAAGCGACCGTCACCGACATCGCCCTGATCGACGAAAACGGCGAACGGGTCGAAGTGGTCGACGTGGGCGCCCCGGTCACGCTCGAAGTGACGGTGCAGGCGAAGGCGCCGATCCCGCGCATGGTGCTGGGCTACATGATCAAGGACCGCCTCGGCCAGCCGATGTACGGCACCAACACCCACCTGAAGGAACTGCCGCTGGATGGCGTCGCCCCCGGCGACAAGGTGGTCTATCGTTTTAACTTTGCGATGAACCTCGGCCCCGGTACCTACTCCGTTGCGACCGCGATCGTCAGCACCGACACCCACCTCGTCAACAACTACGAGTGGCGCGACCTCGCGCTGGTGTTCACGGTGATGAACTTGCGCCGCCCGCACTTCGAGGGCTCCGCCTGGCTCGACCCATCGATAGAAATTTCACGCCCATGACATTTATCTCCTACGCCCAGAATTTCGAGGACGTGCTGCTGTGGCGCGCGCTGGGCAACATCAAGAACGGCTTCTACATCGACGTCGGCGCCAACGACCCGGTCGACCATTCGGTCACCAAGGCCTTCTACGACGCCGGCTGGAGCGGCATCAACATCGAACCGCTGCCGTCCTTCCATGCGGAGTTCGAACGCCAGCGCCCGCGCGACACCAACCTCGCGATCGCCGCCGGCGCCGCCGACGGCAGCCTGACGCTGTACGACGTGCCGGCCGTGAACGGCTGGGCCTCGCCCGACCGCGCGGTGGCCGAAGCCCACCATGCCAAGGGCTTCGACGTGAAAGAGCTGACGGTGCCGGTGCGTACCCTGGCCGGCGTCTGCGCGGAGCACGTGCGCGGCGACATCCACTTCCTGAAGGTGGACGTGGAAGGCTTCGAAGGCGAAGTATTGAAGGGCATGGACTTCGTGCGCTGGCGCCCCTGGGTGCTGGTGATCGAGGCCACGCAGCCGGACAGCCGCGTGACGAACCACGAAACCTGGGAAGCGCTGGTCACAGGGCGCGGCTACCACTATGCGCACTTCGACGGCCTCAACCGCTACTACGTGGCGGACGAGCACCGCGAGCTGCTGGAAGTGCTGGCTATCCAGCCGAACGTGTTCGATGAATTCATCAGCCACCATCTCGACAAGGCATGGCGCAAGACCGAGCGTGCCGAATCGGACGCCGCGATGGAGCGCCACAACGCCGCGCAGGCCAATGAACAGCGCCTGGAAGCCGAGAAGCGCGCGCTGGCACACGCCAACAAGCTGGTCGAACAGATTGAAGCGACCAGGGCCGACAGCGAACGCGCGCAGCAATGGGGCCGCGAACTCGAACAGCGCCTGCTGGCGACCTTGAACAGCACATCGTGGCGCATTACCTCGCCGCTGCGCAAAGCCGGAGCCCTGCTGCGCCGCCTGCGCGAGGTGCCGGTGGGCGCAAAGGCCAGGGGCCTGACGCGCAGCGCCGTCATCGGCGTCACCGGCAACGAGCGCATGCGCCGCCTGCTGATTCCCTTGATGCTGCGCTTCCCGCGCCTGTCCGCCAAAGTGTCGCTCATGCTCAGCGCAGTCAAGCAGGCGCCGGTGTCGAACCTGGCCCCGTCCGTTGCCAACCTGTCCGATGAAGTCCGGGCCCTGCCCGTCTCGGCGCGCAATGTGCTGGCCGACCTCCAGCGCGCCCGCCGCAAAACCCAATGACGAACACCATGCGTATTGTTTTGGACCTGCAGTGCTGCCAGACCGGCAGTGCACCGGAGGCACTCGCGCTGGCGAAGGATTTCGTCGCGCGCTGCGCTCCGCACGAGGCATGGATTGCCCTGTCCCGCCGCCATCCGGCATCGATTGAAGGCCTGCGCCTTGCGTTCGACGGCCTGCTGCCGCGCGACCGCGTGCGCGTGTACGACCTGCCGCCGCTGGCCGGCGGCGCCGCCGACGACCGCGCCGCCGCGCTTATCCGCGCCAACTTCTTCGCCGCGATGGATGCCGACGTGGTCTACGTCCCGCATGGCGGCGAGCGCACGGCGCCAACGCATTCGCGCTACGCCACCGTTGCCGGCAGCGCCGACGACAAGGACGTGCTCGATGTCCTCAAGCGCATCGTCGGCGCCGGCGCGCGCGCCCTGCCGGTTGCCGCCAGGCGCCCGAAACTGGCCTACATCTCGCCGCTGCCACCGGCAAAGTCGGGCATCGCCGACTATAGCGCCGAACTGGTGCCCGAGCTGGCACACTTCTACGACATCGAGCTGGTGACCGGCCAGCCGTCGGTGGACGACGCCCGTTTGAACGGCTTGTTCCCGCTACGCGACGTGGCGTGGTTCGAGCAGCACGCGCATGAATTCGACCGCGTGCTCTACCACTTCGGCAATTCGCACGCGCACCAGCACATGTTCGAGCTGATCCGGCGCCATCCGGGCACGGTGGTGCTGCACGATTTCTTCTTCTCCGGGATCCTCGACAACCTGGAACGCGAAGGCTACCTGCCGCAGGCCTATTACAACGCGCTGTATGAATCGCACGCTTACACCGGCTTGCTGGAACACCTCAAGATCGAGCGCCACCCGTCGATCTGGAAGCACCCGCTGAACAAGGGCGTGCTGGACAATGCCAGCGGCGTGATCGTCCATTCCGACTTCTCGCGCGAACTGGCGACGCAATGGTATGGCCCGGGTTCGGCCGACGCGTGGCGCACCGTGCCGCTCCTGCGCGGCAAGCGGGACGGCCTGGCGCCGGCCGAAGCCCGCGCCACCGCCCGCGCGCGGCTGCAGGTCGCGGACGACGAATTCATGGTCTGCACCTTCGGCATGCTGGGGCGCACCAAGCTCAATGAAGAACTGCTGGATGCCTACCTCAGCTCCGCGCTGGCCGGCGACAAGCAGTGCCGCCTGGTGTTCGTGGGCGAAAACGAAGGCGGCCTGTATGGCGCGACCCTCGGCAAGAAGATCGCGGACAGCGCCGCATCGAGCCGCATCCGCATCACCGGCTTCGTCAGCGCGGCCGAATACGCCGACTACCTGGCGGCCTGCGACATCGCGGTGCAGCTTCGCACGTCGACGCGGGGTGAAACCTCGGCCGCGGTGCTCGACTGCCTGCTGTACGGCGCGCCGACCATCGTCAACGCACACGGCTCGACCGCATCGATCGGCGACGAACTGCTGATGAAGCTTCCCGACCAGTTCACCCGCGCCGAACTGGCGGCGGCACTGGCCAGCCTGTACCGCGACGCCGGCCTGCGCAAGGCGTATTCCGAGCGCGCGCAGGCACACATGCGCGAACACCATGCGCCCGCGCGCGTGGGCGCGCTGTTCGCCGAGGCGATCGAGCACTTCGCCGCGCATGCGCCGCAGCAGCATTACCGCGGCCTGGTCAACGCGCTGGCGCAGCTCGAGGGGCCGGTCGAACCGACCGGCGCCGACCTGGCCGAGATGGCCAAGGCGATCGCCTTCAACCAGCCGCCGTCGGCGCCGCGCCAGCTGCTGGTGGACGTGTCGGCGGTGGTACAGCGCGACATCAAGACCGGCATCCAGCGCGTGGTGCGCAGCGAGCTGCTGGCGCTGATCGCGGCCCCGCCGCCGGGCTACCGCATCGAGCCGGTGTTCTCCACCGGCGGCAACCGCAACTACCATTACGCGCGCCAGTTCACGCTCGGCATGATCGGAGAGAAGTCGCTGGTGATGGAAGACGCGCCGGTCGAGGTGCGCCCGGGCGACATCTTCCTCGGCCTCGACCTGTTCACCAACGGCACCTCGCAGAACGAGGAGCTGCTGCAGTCGATGCGCGACCGCGGCATGTACATTTACTTCGTCGTGTTCGACCTGCTGCCGGTGCTGCGCCCGGAGGTCTTCCCGTTCGGGACCGAACAGTACTTCGGCGACTTCCTGCGCACCGTCACGCGCGTCTCCGACGGCCTGCTGTGCATCTCGCGCGCGGTGGCCGACGAACTGATCGACTGGATCGGCAAGCAGCCGCCGCGCCGCGCCGCACCGCTGAACGTCGGCTGGTTCCACCTTGGCGCCGACATCGACGCCAGCGCGCCGAGCTTCGGCCTGCCCGACAACGCGGGGCAGGTGCTGGACGCCGTGCGCGCGCGCCCGAGCTTCCTGATGGTCGGCACGGTCGAACCGCGCAAGGGCCACGTGCAGGCGCTGGCGGCGTTCGAGCAGCTGTGGCAGGAAGGCGCCCAAGTCAACCTGGTCATCGTCGGCAAGCAGGGCTGGATGGTCGACAAGCTGGTCGAGCGCATGGCCGCGCATCCGGAAAAGAACCAGCGCCTGTTCTGGCTGCCGGGCGTGTCGACGAGATGCGCCTCAAGCTGTACGCCAATTCGGGCGGCGCTGCTGGCGCCGGTCGAAGTCGAAGGCTTCGGGCTGCCGCTGAATCGCAGGGCCCGGCGCAGACAAACATCCCTATTCGTGTCGCGGCGCAACCTAGCCGGATATTTCCGCGAGGTCGCGGGGCGAACACGCGCACTATTTCGAGTGAACGGAACGGAAGCGACCTGCGCCGCCACGCTTGGCCCGCTGGCTGGCGCTGAACGCCGGAGGCAAGGGCGCCGCAGTTCGTCCGGCATTGACGTGGCTGAAACTGGAGCGAAAGCGCACGGCAACTGCTCGATGGGGGTGAAGCCAGCAGTGGTACAGTGGTGCCGGGGGCAGCGACGACGCCGCCGTAATTGCACACTTCAGTAACGCGGCGTTTATGCCGCGGCTGCGCCGCAACGGCACCGTTTGAGCTGCTATCCTGCTCAAACACGTGACCGTTGCCGCGCAGTGCGCTACCATTGCCCAATTGCCAATCTTCTAATACCAAGAACAACATCCATGTACCCGAACGATTCCATCGCCGTCGTCATTCCGTCCTACCGCGTTACGCGCCACATCCTCGGCGTCATCGGCGGCATCGGGCCGGAAGTCACCCACGTTTTCGTGGTCGACGACTGCTGCCCCGACAAGTCGGGCGCCTTCGTGCGCGAGCACTGCAAGGACCCGCGCGTGGTCGTGCTGGAACATGAGAAGAACCAGGGCGTCGGCGGCGCCGTGATGACCGGCTACCAGGCCGCCATCGCGGCCGGCGCGGCCGTCATCGTCAAGGTCGACGGCGACGGCCAGATGGATCCGCGCCTGATCCCGAGCTTCATCGTGCCGATCCTGGCCGGCGAAGCCGACTACACAAAGGGCAACCGCTTCTACGACCTCGAGCAGCTGCGCACCATGCCGCCGCTGCGCCTGCTCGGCAACGCCGTGCTTTCCCTGATGAGCAAGGTATCGTCCGGCTACTGGGACATCTTCGACCCGACCAACGGCTTCACCGCGATCCACGCCGACGCCGCGCGCCACCTGCCTTTCGAGAAAATCAGCCGCCGCTATTTCTTCGAAACCGACATGCTGTTCCGCCTGAACACGCTGCACGCGGTGGTGGTCGACGTGCCGATGGACGCCGTGTACGGCGATGAGGTCAGCAACCTGAAGATCTCGCGCATCGTCACCGAATTCTTGGCCAAGCACTTCCGCAATTTCTTCAAGCGCGTGTTCTACAACTACTACCTGCGCAACATGTCGCTGGCATCGATCGAGCTGCCGCTGGGCGGCGCGATGCTGGCCTTCGGCACCGTCTACGGCTTGCAGGCCTGGCTGCACTCGGCGCGCCTGGGCACCACCACGCCGGCGGGCACCGTCATGACGGCCGCGCTGCCGGTGCTGATGGGCGTTCAGCTGATCCTCGCCTTCCTGGCCTACGATATCGCCTCGGTGCCGCGCCGCCCTATCCACAAGACGATCTGGTCGCGGATCAAGCATGCGTGAGCTGCTGACGCGCCAGCGCCAGTTCCTGCTTTACCTGGCGGGCGGAGTGGCCAGCGCGCTGATCGACGTCGGCCTGATGCAGTTCCTGATCTACAGCGGCGTCAATTACGTGGCCGCCACCTCGGCCGGCTTCGTCGCCGGCCTGCTGTTCAACTACGGCTACCACGCCACCGTCACCTTCACCGCGCCGCCGTCCGGCCGCAGCCTTGGGCGCTACCTCACGGTGGTGGCCTTCAACTACGGCTTCACGCTGGCCTGCGTGGCGCTGTCGGTGCACGTGCTGGGCGTGGCGGTCGTCGGCAAGCTGGTGTCGCTGCCGCTGGTGGCGATCAATGGCTTCATCCTCGGTAAACACTGGATCTTCAAACAGCATGGAACACGATAAATCCCAGCTTGCGCCCGTGCCGCCGCTGGTGGTGGACCTCGACGGCACGCTGATCCACTCCGACCTGCTGTGGGAAGCGCTGGTGCTGTTCATCCGCACCCGCTTCCTGCACTTGTGGCGCCTGCCGCTCTGGCTATTCAAGGGCAAGGCCGGCTTCAAACGCGAGCTGGCGGCCGCCGTCTGCCCCAACCCGGCCACCCTGCCCTACGACCGCACCCTGCTCGCGCTGCTGGCGGAGGAACGCAAGACCGGGCGCCTGCTGGTGCTGGCGACCGGTTCCGAACGCAGCTTCGCCGAGCGGATCGCAGCGCACCTCGACCTGTTCGACCATGTCCACGCGACCGATGCGGGCATCAACCTCACTTCGCACAACAAGGCGTGCCATCTGGTCGACACCTACGGCGACAAGGGCTTCGATTACATCGGCAATGCCGGCGCCGACCGCGCCGTGTGGCTGCGCAGCCGCAATGCGTTCTCGGTGACCGCGCGCCCGTTCCGCCTCGATGACGGCCGCGCCACCGAGCAGATGGGCGCCGTGCGCGCCGGCTGGGGCATGGCGCTGCTGAAGGCGATGCGTCCGCGCCAGTGGCTCAAGAACCTGCTGGTGTTCCTGCCTATGCTGGCGGGCCACGCAATCAACGCCGATACGGCGCTGCAGTCGCTGCTGGCGTTCGTGGCGTTTTCGCTGTGCGCGTCCAGCGCCTACCTGCTGAACGACGCGCTCGACGCCGGCGACGACCGCATCCACCCGACCAAGCGCAAACGGCCGATCGCGGCCGGCACGCTGCCGCTGCCGGTGGCGATGTTCGCCAGTCCGCTGCTGGCCGCCTGCGCGCTGGCGCTGTGCGCCGCCTTCAACCCGCTGCTGCTGGCGGCCGTGGGCCTCTACTTCGCGGCCACGCTGTGCTACTCGCTCTACCTCAAGCGCCTGCTGGTGATCGACATCGTCACGCTGGCCATCCTGTACAGCATGCGCATCCTGGGCGGCGCCGCGGCCACCGGCATCGAACCGTCGTTCTGGCTGCTGGCGTTCTCGTTCTTCATTTTCCTCAGCCTGGCGCTGCTCAAGCGCCATAGCGAACTGTTCAACCTGCACCGCCGCGGTAAGGAAAAAGCCGCGGGGCGCGCCTACACCACCGCCGACAAGGGCCCGATCGGCGTCATGGGCGTCAACAGCGCCTTCATGTCGGTGCTGATCTTCATCCTGTATTTCCAGTCGCAGAACGTGCAGATGCTGTATCCGCATCCTGCCTGGCTGGCCGGCATCGTGCCGCTGCTGGCGTTCTGGCTGGGCCGACTGTGGACGCTGTCGTACCGCGGCCAGGTCAATGAAGACCCGGTGCTTTACGTCAGCCGCGATCCGGTGAGCCTGGTGGTGGTGGCGCTGTGTGTGGCACTGGCCGCGCTGGCCTCGCTGTAAGCCTTTACGAAAGAACCTGCAATGACCCCAGCCATGACCGGCTACCTGTGGTGCGCGCTGGCCGCGCTGGCCAGCGCGATGGCCACCTACCTGATCAAGCTCGCCAACCAGAACGCCGCCGACTGGAACCTGGTGCGCATCGCCTTCCTGGGCGGCGCCGGCGCCACCTACGCGCTGGGTTTCGTGTGCTATTCGGTGGCGCTGCAAAAGCTCGACATGAGCCTGGCCTATCCGGTCATGACCGGCATCGCGATGGCGATGGTGGCGGCGATCGGCTTCGCCGCGCTGGACGAGCCGCTCACCATCAGCAAGGTCACCGGCATGGCGCTGATCGCGCTGGGCGCTTTCGCGCTGTCGCGCTAATCCTGGCGGGTGCCGATCTCCAGGCTGGTCAGCGCGATGCCGATCAGGCGGTGGTCGGTGCCGTAGCCAAGATCCTTTGGCGCCACCGGCTTCGGAATCTCGATAGTGACCGACTGTTCGGCGCCGCTGGTCTCGAACTGGAACAAGCGGTCCTGCGGAACCCCGATCAGGCGGAACGGACGTCGCTGGCCTCCCACCACCATCACGAATTCCTGGTCCGCGGTCGGCGGGAAGGCGTTCGCCCTGAGCAGGACATTGAGCGTCTTCGGCAAAGGCTGGGCGAAGCGCAGGCGCACCTCCTTGCCTTCCGACCAGGCGCCCCAGTGTTCGGGTTTGGCCACGCCTTCGAAGCCCGCCAGCACGCCACCGTCCAGCGGCTTCGCGAACGCGACTTTCGCCAGCGGCTTGTGGTCGACCTTGACCTTCACCAGCGCGAAGTCGGCGGTCTTGATCTCGGGACGGATGTCGTCCGGCAGCTTGTGGTCGCCGACGACCAGCACCCAGTCCTGGCCCGGCGCCAGGTCCTCGCGCGCAAACGGAGCGCCGGGACGCAGGTCGTGGATCGCGGCCGCGGGATTGTCGATGTAGAACAGCGCGCGGGTCAGGCCGGCGCGGCTGTCGCCTGCCACCGTCAGCTTGCTGGTCTGCTCGCGGGTGAGGTGTTTGCTCGCGGCCATGCCGGCGTTGTCATAGGCGCCCGCAGTGCGCGAGTGCTCCTGGATGCGCCGCACCTGCGAATCGGTCTTGTAGGTCATCAGCGGAATGACGAGGAAGACGAACAGCAGCACGCCGGCGCGCATCTTCAATGTCCACACCACCAGCACCAGCAGCACCAGCTCCTTCCACAGCTTGAACAGCGCAGGCGATTTCTCCAGCACCCCCAGCTCGGGTGTGTCGACAAAGCCGATGATGTACTCGGCCGGCACCACGCGCCCGGCGAACAGGAACAGCACCGCCATCGGCAGCGCCACGAGGAGGCGGCGCCGGAAGGACGGCGTTCCGGGCGCCAGCAGCGGCGCCGCGGCCACGATCAGCAGCAGGGGGAACACGAAATCGTAGTAGCGCTGGTGCAGGCGCACGCCCTCTTCCGGCCCGGCCGAAGCGATGGTGGCGGTGAACATCACCGTCATCGCGCCGGCGGCGCACAGCATCAGCACGGCGAACATCTGCAACGACCTTTGGTACGGCGTGGAATCGGCTCGCGCGCGCGCATCGGCCACGTGCAGCAGCAGGGTCGCCAGCGGCAAGGGCATCAGGATGACCAGTGCCAGGAGGTGGCCCTTCAGGCTCACCATCGCGGCAGGCAGGATGCGGAGCAGCGCGTCGAAACTCGTTGTACTGTTGGTGGCGTGGGTCCCGTAGAAGTTACCGAGGAAGTTCAGGCCCGCCGTGCCTGCGAACAGGTAGCCGAGCGCCATTTTCACGCCCACCATCGCCGCGCAGGCCGCCGCTGCCATCAGCAGGGCCCTGCGAAGCCATCCATCGTGGCGGTACCGGGTCACGCACAGGTACCCGATGAAGGCAATATGCGCAGGCAGCAGGAACAGCGCATGCACCTTGACCGCGCTCATCACGCCAAGCAGCGCGCCGGTCGCCAGCCCGTACTGCAGCGGCTTCGCGTGCGGGAAGTTAAGCGCAGTCCAGGCGAACACGAAGAACGACAGGAAGTACATCGTCTCGGGCATGAAGTAGGCGACGTAGGAGCTGATCGGCGCCAGGATGCTCGCCAGCGCCAGCACGATGGACACAGGCTTGCTGCACACCTTGCGCGCGACCATGTAGATGAAGGGCGCGGCTGCCGCCATCATCAGCACGTTCAGCCCGCGCGCGCAGTCCAGGAAGCCTGCCCCGCATGCGTTCGTGGTGCGGAACAACCCGAGGAAGAGCCAGGAAGGCAGGATCGATTTCTCGAACGGCTGCAGGCGCGCGGCGCTGCTGTACAGCCATTCGTCGGCGAACACCATCGGGTACAGGCCCGTCATGCGTCCCGACAGGTAGACCGCAAACAGGATCAGCGCCACCGGCAGCACCAGCTGCCGGGCAAACGTCGTGGATTTTGTCAGCCCTGGGTGCGGCCTGCTATTTGTCATGCGTGCTCCTTCAATCGAGCGTGGATTCTATACCAACGGGCAATATATGCGCTCGAAATACCCACCCTGTATGGCTATGCACAAATGCTATGAAGTACACTTTCATATTTGAAACTTTGTTAAGAACTTAATGAATTTATTTTCCCGCGCCTGGCACTTTCCCCTGACGCTGGCGCTGCTGCTGGCCGCGCTGTTCGTGACGGCGCCGCCGGAGATGCAAGGCGACCTGGCCGAATATGCGGTGACGACCGTCGCGATTGCGACGCACGGCAGCGCGGATATCCGGCTGGAGGACATCGCGCGGGCGCGCGAGCTGGTTCCGGTACTGAAGGAGCCTTACGCCCTGCTGGAGGCGGGCATGCGCCAGGGCAGCGATCAGTTGTATGCGGCGTTCACGCGCGGCCGCGAAGCCAAGGTATATGCGATCCACTTCTGGGGCTACCCCGCGCTCGCCGCCGGCCCGTTCAAGCTGCTCGATGCGCTGGGACAGGACCCGTTCAAGGCCTTCCAGGCAGTGAACCTGGCGGCCGTTTTCATTCTCGGCCTGGCGCTGAACCGCCTGTTCCGCTCCGCGCCCAAGGCCCTGCTGGGCGTCGGCCTGTTCATGCTGTGCGGCGGCGCGCTGTACATGAACTGGAGCAGCCCGGAATGCCTGAGCGCCGCCGCGCTGCTGGCCGGCCTCGCCTTCTACGCCAGCGGCGCCCCGCTCGCAGGGGCCATGCTGGCCGGCCTGGCGGGACAGCAGAATCCGACCATCCTGTTCTTCTTCGGCTTCGCCCCGCTGCTGCACCTGATCCTCGACTACGACGCGCGCCGCAGCTTCGGCGCCAACCTGGCACACGTGCTGCAGCGGCGCTACGTGCTCGGGCTTGCGGCCGGCATGGCGGTGTTCGCGCTGCCGCCGCTGTTCAACCTGTACCAGTTCGGCGTGCCGAACATCATCGCCAAGCTGTTCTCCGATCCGTCCATGATTGGCCGGGCGCGCCTGCATTCCTTCTTCTTCGACCTGAGCCAGGGAATGATCCTTGGAATTCCCGGTCTGGTGCTGGCGCTTGCGTTGTGGGGCTGGCGCAAGCATCCGGCCGGCGCGGCGCGCGAGTTGCTGGTGCTGGGGTGGGCCGTGGCGTTCATGCTGGCGCTGGCGGTGCCCGCGCTGGCCGTCCTGAACTGGAACTCTGGCGCCGCCGGCGTGATGCGCTACGCGTTCTGGGCTGCGATGCCGCTGCTGTTCGTGCTGTTCCTGCGACTGTCGCGCAGCGCGCAATGGCCGGCGTGGCTGATGCTGGCAGTGGTGATGATCCAATCCAGCGCGATGCTGAGCGCGGCCAGCTACCTGTATGTCGAATTCAGCCCGCTCGCGAAGTGGGTGATGACGAATGCACCGCGCCTGTACCATCCCGAGCCGGAGATTTTTGCCGAGCGCCTGGGCCGCAACGACGACTACATCCAGAACGACAAGATCTACGTGCGTGCAGTTAACGGCGTCGTGGTTCAAACGCTGTACAACTCGGCGCGCCCCGATGCGGAACGGCGCCTGTGCGGCGCCGAAGGGACGCTCACCGCAGCCAACCACGTTACCGCAAGCGCGCGCCTGTGGCGCTATATCGACGGCCCGGTAACGTGCACCGCGAACGGGACGCAGCAGCAGCAGACCTGGCAGTACGAACAGTTTGCGGCCAGGGCCGGCGTGACGCTCGCTTCCGGCTGGGGGAACCCTGAGAACGGCGGCGGCGCGTGGAACGGCGTGTGGTCGCACGGCGCACGCTCGCGCGTGACCGTCAAGTTGGCGGGTGGCGCAAGGCCGTCGACGCTGCTGATCGTCGGCCACTACTTCGACGGCAACGCACGCACGCGGATACGTATCGATGGCGCAGATTTCGGCTGGCACGTACTGACGCAGGACTTGCGGCTCCCGCTTCCCGCAGGGACGAAGGGCAAGGTCGAGATCGCGCTCGAACACGAGGCGCCACGCAAGCCCGATCCCGCAGATCCGCGCGAAATGGCATTCTTCCTTCGCGAAATAACACTGCGCTGATCTCATGAAAAGCCTCACTCGCACATTGAACGACCGTCGCTGGGAAGCCGTCTTCGCCTTTGTCCTCGCCCTCGTATTCGCTTATGTCTGGCAGCGCCACGCGGGATCCAATCCATCGGTGTTCGCGGACGAACAGATCTACAGCCACTTCGCACGGCTGGTGCCGCTCAACGAAGTCACCATTCCGTCATACCTGTACCTGTCGGCGTTTGGACTGACGACCGCATGCGGCGACGGCTTCCTCGGCTGCGCGCGTTTCCTCAACCTGTTGTTCTTTGTCGGCTCCGCGCCGTTCATTTACCTTGCCACGCGCCTCGTTGCACCGAAGCCCGCCGCGATGCTCGCGGCAGTGCTGTGCGTCGCCGCACCTACCAGTACGTTCACGGCCTACTTCATGCCGGAGTCGATGTACTTCTTCGGCTTTGCGGTACTGACCTGGCTGTGCCTGGCGCGCCCGTTCGGCAAGTGGTCCGCGAATGCGATGGCGCCCGGCGTCGTCCTGGGCCTGATGACGCTCGTGAAAGTGCACGCACTGTTCCTGGTGCCGGCGCTGGCGCTGTTCGCCATGTACATGGAATGGGCCCAGCGGCGCGGCACGGCCGGCCTGGTATACGGGGTGGCCGCTGCAATCATTGCGGTAACGGCAGTCCTCGGTACCAGGCTCTCGGTCGGCTACCTTTTGGTCGGCCACGAAGCCCTGCAGATACTCGGCAGCTTCTACGGCAACCAGGCAAAGGATGGCATGAGTGCCGGCTTGTCCCTCCTCACGCTGTGGCCCGCGGCCTGGTTCAGCCTGAAGGGCCACCTGATGATGCTGGCGATGATCTACGCCCTGCCGATCGCCATGTTCGTCCACGATGCCCTGAGCCGCAAGGCGCGCCAGGAAATGACGCCGCAGGCCAGCGGGTTGATGCTCTACACCTTCCTGATGCTTGGCGCCGCGCTCGGGCTGACCGTGTTCTACACCGCGTCGACCGCCGGCTTCGGCCCGCTCGATGGCAAGCGCCTGCATGCGCGCTACTACACGTTTGCGTTGATCCTGCCGGTGATGATCGTCGCCGCACGCGCGGGCTACGGCTGGCGTTCCGCCAGGTCGGTGCTGGCATGGCTGCTGGCGGCCCTGCTGGCAATGGTCATCGCCTATGCGAGCGTGGCGCTGCCGGCCGATTACCTGTTCCTGTTGGCCGACGGCCCCGAAATCGTCGCGCTGGGGCTGGACAAACCGTATAGCTGGGTCACCATCGTGCTCGCGGTGCAGGCCGCGGTACTGGCTGTCTGGGCACTGAACCGCAAGGCGGGCGCAATCGCCTGGCTGCTGGTATTCGTGCCGCTGTACCTGCTGAACGGCGAGCGCATGTTCGTCGAATCCATGGAGCGGGCAAGGAATCCGACGGTATGGGACAGCGCAGGACGCTACGCGCACGACAATCTGACGCCGGCGCAGCGCAACCAGGTGCGCATCGTCGGCGACAACCACGGTGAACTGCTGCGCGCGCGCTTCCATGTCGATGCCCGCGAAGTCGACACGATGGTGCTGCCGGCTGGCTGGGAGATCGGGAAGTACTCGCTGCCGGGCCGCAAAAACTGGCTGCTGGTGATCGGCGACTACAAGCTGCCCGAGGGCGTGACGCCGTCGTACAAGAGCGCGCACTTCTCGCTGGTGCCGCTGGCGACGGACAACCGTTATGTGGGCGAGGCGAAGTTCAACGCGCCGCTGGATAACGGCGTGCTGGCCGATGCCGAGGGGCTGGCAGGACCGGAAGGATGGGGGCGCTGGTCGAAGGCCGACCGGGTGAAGCTGCATTTCAAGGAGGCGCTGCCCGAGCGCTTCAACCTGTTCCTGACGATGCAGGCGTTCGGGCCGAATGCGGGCAAGGAGTTTGTCGTGCGCGTTGGTGGTTCCGAGCAGCGCGTGAAGCTGGCGCCGCTGCCGCATGAGGTGTTCCTGATGTTCGAGACGGACGGGATGCAGAAGACCGTGGAGATCGACGTGCCGCAGGCGGTGTCGCCGAAGGAGCTGGGATGGTCGGGGATATTCGCCGGCTGGGGCTGGGGATTATGCGGGTGGAGATTGGAGTACCTGGGAAATGAGCCCCCGTTAGCTCATTTGCTTGCTCAGGATGGGTGCCCGCTTTCGCGGGCACGACGAATCATGAGCCGGCGATTACTTCGGCACGCCGCCCAGCAGGAATGCGAGCTTTTGCTTGGCCGGCTTGATCGACGACGCAGGCGTTTCGCGGCGGACCGGTGGCGCCGACGCGTTTGGCTCGTACGGCTTGAGGAACCATGGATCGACTTTCTCGCGGCGCGGCGACGGGCCGCTTGGACGGCTGTAACGCTCGGCCGAACGGGACGACGAGTCGGAATCGCCACGGCTGCGCGATGGGCGCTCCGAGTCGCTGCGGCGCGAGCCGCGTTCCGGTGCGCCTTCGCGCGAGCCACGCGACGACGACGGCACGAAGCCCTGCAGTTCGCCACGGGTGATGGTCTGCTTGATCAGCTTTTCGATATCGGCCAGCAGGCGCTCGTCCTTGTCCGAGTACACCGACAGCGCATCGCCCGATGCGCCGGCGCGGCCGGTGCGGCCGATGCGGTGCACGTAGTCTTCGGCGTTGTACGGCAGGTCGAAGTTGATCACGCACGGCAGGTCGGTGATGTCGAGGCCGCGCGCGGCGACGTCGGTTGCGACCAGCACTTCGATCTCGCCCTTCTTGAACGATTCGAGCGCCGCCATGCGTTCCTGCTGCGTCTTGTCGCCGTGGATCGCAACGGCGTTGATGCCGCTCTGCTCGAGGTGGCGCGACAGGCGCGACGCGCCGATCTTGGTGTTCGAGAAGACGATGACCTGCTTCAGTTCGCGCTGGCGGATCAGGTGCTGCACCACGTCGCGCTTGGCGTCTTCGTCGACCTTGTACACCACCTGGGTCACCTTGTCGGCGGTGGCATTGCTGCGCGCGACTTCGATGGTGACCGGGTCGGTCAGGAAGCTGTTGGCCAGCTTCTTGATCTCCTGCGAGAACGTGGCCGAGAACATCAGGTTCTGGCGCTGCTTCGGCAGCATGTTGATGATGCGCTGCAGGTCGGGCAGGAAGCCCATGTCGAGCATGCGGTCGGCTTCGTCCATGACCAGTATCTGCACCTGGCCGAGGCTGACGTTCTTCTGTTCGACGTGGTCGAGCAGGCGGCCCGGCGTGGCGATGACAATTTCGACGCCGCCGCGCAGGATGACGGTTTGCGGCTTCATGTCCATGCCGCCGAAGACGACGGTCGAACGCAGCGGCGTGTGGCGCGCGTAGGCCTTGACGTTTTCGGCCACCTGCACCGCCAGTTCGCGGGTCGGGGTCAGGATCAGCGCGCGTACCGGATGACGCGCGGGCGACATGCTCGGATTGGCGTGCTGCAGCAGCAGCTGGATGATGGGCAGCGAGAAGCCGGCGGTCTTGCCGGTGCCGGTTTGCGCGGCGCCCATGACGTCACGGCCTTGCAGCACGATCGGGATGGCTTGCGCCTGGATCGGCGTCGGGTGTACGTAGCCCTGGTCGGACAGCGCGCGCAGGATTTCCGGCGCCAGGCCGAAGTCGGCGAAGCGCACGCTAGGCGCGCTATCAGGTTCAATGATGATCGGTGTTTCTGACATAGTTTTCGTGTGCGATTGATCGATGTGCCCTGCGTCCATACAGCAGGCACTGCCCAGGATGAAGGCCAACGCGGGGAACTCCAGGGTGGACGGGATCTGGCCGCCGTCATGGCTGGCCGTTGCCGGATTGCGTAGTGCCACGATCGCGCCAACTGGGCCGGCGCATGGACGTAGATACAATAGCAGTGCCCTAAACGATACCCTAAATCCCTTCAACTGTATATGGAATCATGTATCTTGAAAGATCTATTGCTTTGGAGATAACTTGGTTTACACTGCCACTTTGCTGTCCAGGCCGCCTCTAAAAACATGTCTTTCAAGCTCAAGGTTCCGCGTACGCTCGGCACCGCCATCGATTCTCACGACAACGGTTTCAACCTGGTCCGGCTGGCGTGCGCGCTGCTGGTGGTGGTCTACCACGCCTTCCAGCTGAACCGGGTGGCGCCGCGGCCCGACCCGCTGACCGCGCTGGTGGGGCCAAGCGCCGACCTGGGCAGTATCGCGGTCGGTATCTTTTTCATCATCAGCGGCATGTTCATCACCCAGAGCTGGATGCGCGACCCGCACGTGCTGCGCTTTGCCTTGCGCCGCGTGGCCCGCATCGTGCCGGGCCTGTTCGTGTGCATGCTGGCGACGGTGATCCCGGCCGTCGTCTTCTTTTCCGAGCCAGGCGTGGCCGGGCTGCTGACGTCGGCGCCGTGGCGCTACATCTTCGGCAATACCGTGCTGCACGGGCTGGTCTATAACATTCCGGCGTCGGAACTGAGCATCCCGGGCGTGCTGGGCGGGCAGTATCCGAACGGGCCGCTGTGGACGCTGTATTGGGAAGGCCGCATGTACGTGATGGTGGCGCTGATCGGCCTGTCGGCGGCGCTGCCGATGCGGACCTGGGTGCGGAGCGTGGCGATTTTCCTGCTGCTGGCGGCGAACCTGTGGCCGGAAGTGTTGTCGGGATATATCTGGGAAGTGCGAATGTGGTCGCTGTTCCTGGTCGGGATGCTGTTGCAGACCCTGGCGCCCAGCTTGCGGATCGGGTTGCGCCACGTCGCTTGCGCGTTCATCCTGATCGGGTTGAACTGGACCCGCTCGCAGGCGATGACGCCGAGTGCGCTGACCTGGTTCGGGATCGCGCTGGCCATGGGTGCGGTGGCGCTGTGGCTGGGGACGGCGCGGGTGGAGCGGCTGGCACACCTGCGCAGGAATGATTATTCGTATGGGGTTTATATCTATCACTGGCCGGTGCTGCTGATGCTGCGCGAGGTACTGCCGCCGGTGGATGCGCCGGTGCTGCTGACGGTGTCGCTGCTCGTCATAGTGCCGGTGGCGATGGCGAGCTGGCATTTGGTGGAGGAGCCGGCAATGGCGGCGGTGAGGCGCAGGCTGAGGCGCTGAGCGTCGAGCTTGTTGGCGGATCATGGTGGATGCGCTCCGCTTATCCGCCCTACCCGGTCGAACGCGAAAAGTTCAGCGC
The DNA here is from genome assembly GCF_003590855.1 of Massilia cavernae. GTDB lineage: Bacteria > Pseudomonadota > Gammaproteobacteria > Burkholderiales > Burkholderiaceae_D > Telluria_A > Telluria_A cavernae. The sequence goes on along the minus strand of NZ_QYUP01000113.1, from coordinate 48,963 downwards.
TTCCAGCCGCGCGAACGTGCGGCTTCCTCCGCCTTTGCGTCCAAGGTCCGGCCACTGATGCGCGCGTCGATGGCGTCGAGTACCGTCGCCGGCATCTCGACGCCGGCCTGGCGGTACTCGCCGCCGGCAACCGCAGTACTCTCGGTCACCAGCGACACTTTCCATTCGCCGCCGTTGCGGCAGGCCAGGCCAGCCGCGCTGCCCATGATGAAGCTGCGGCAGTAGCCGCCGTCCTTCGACTCGAAGCTCACCCCAATGCGCACCCCCGACGGCGACACCGGCGCACCGGCAAGCTGGTGCGTCAGCGCATCGGCAAGTTTGGCTTGCGCCAGCATCGCGCCGCCGGCATAGCCGCGCACCGCCACCTGGTCGTCCTGCTGCAATCCAATGATCCCGGCGCCGCCCGCCAATATGCCGACCATCAGCGTGGCCGCGATGGCGCCCCATTCCGGCCACGACCAGCGGCGCTTTTCATGCGCGACCGCATCGGCCCGTGCGGCGCGCGCGGTGTTCAGCTGGATGACCTTGCCGGGCCTGGCGGCCTTCACCAGGCGCTGCGGCACCGGCTCGTCCATGACGGATGAGAATGCGGCGAACACGTTGGAACGCAAGGCGGCATGCTGCCGCACCTTGGCCGCGAGCGCAGGGTCGCTGCGGATGGCACGCTCGACAGCGCTGCGGGTCAACTCGTCGAGCTCGCCGTCGGCATAAGCCATCAGGGTTTCATCGGAAAACTTCAAGATACGTTCCTCGCTTGATCGGATAACAGGCCCTGCAAGACTTCGCGGGCACGCGCCAGCCGGCTGGTCAGGGTTCCCATCGGTATTTCCAGTACTTCCACCGCTTCCTTGTACGGCAGGCCGTCGACCAGCACCAGGCCGATGACGATACGGTGGTCGTCGGTCAGCATGCTGATCGCCTTCTGGATCGCGATGCGCTGCTGGTGCGCTTCGGCAAAATCGTCGCCGACGTGCTCGCCCGCCTCTTCCGGGGCGAACAGCGCGTCGCGCCGCATGCGCGAGCGCACTTCGTCGATCCAGGCATTCTTGATGATGCGAAAGATCCAGCTGTCCAGGCGGGTACCCGCCTCCCATTGTTCGCTTCGGTTGAGGGCGCGCTCGACGGCGATCTGCACCAGGTCGTCCGCATCCTCGCGGTTGAAGGCGACCGTACGGGCAAAGCGGCGCAGGCGCGGCAGCAGTGCGGCGATCTGGGTATGGAGCGGTACGGCTGTAGCAGTCATGGATAGGAGGTAAACGTTTGACGGTGGGACTTTATTCCCTGCTCCAAACGTTTACTCGTAAGGATTTCCGATTTTCTCTATATTATCATCCGACCATGAAGCTGATTCGCCCCTTCCGTGCGGCCCCTGTAGCGTTAGCACTTACTATCGCGGCAAGCACCTCCACCGCTCACGCGCAGTTGCGCTTGCCCTCCCTTAACCTGCCCTTGCCGGATCGACTCGGGCCGTTCGACGCCGGCCGGCTGCGCGACCGCGGCGAACGCCTGCTCGACACAAGCGACGCGCTGAAGCTGCGCGAGTTGCGCCTCGCCCAGGTCGACCAGCTGTTGCGCCGCCACCGCGACGTGCTGGAGCCCGATCCGCGCGGCGAGCCGGTGGTGCGGCGCGAGATACTGGCCTGGTCGCCCAGTGCGGCGATGATGGCGGCGGCCCTTGCGGCAGGCTTTGCGGTGGTACGCGAGCAGGCGCTGGAGGGCATTGGCGAGACGATGGTGGTGCTGCGCGTGCCCGATGGCATGGGCACCGCGGCGGCGCTGGAACAATTGCGGACGCTCGATCCGGCAGGGACTTACGACTTCAATCATCTGTATACGGGCAGCGGCTCGGAGCCGGCAGCGTCCGCTCACGGTGCGCCCGGCGCCGCCGCCGATCCCCCCGCGCGCGGCCAGGCGGTGAAGATCGGCCTGGTCGACAGCGGCATCGACGCCGCCCATGCGGTATTTCGCGACGCCCAAGTGCGCCGCTGGGGCTGCAACAATGCCGCGCACCCCAGCGCGCACGGCACCGCCGTGGCCGCGCTGATGGTCGGGCAGGCGCCGCCGTTCCGTGGCGTGGCCCCTGGCGCGCAGCTGTATGCCGCCGACGTCTACTGCGCCGCCCCTACCGGCGGTTCGGCCGACAAGATCGCGGGCGCGCTGTCGTGGCTGGCCAGGGAGCAGGTGGGCGTGATCAACCTGAGCCTGGTCGGGCCGCCCAACGCCACCCTGGAACGCGTAGTGGGCGCGATGGTGAAGCGCGGCCACCTTGTGGTGGCCGCGGTCGGCAACGACGGGCCGGCGGCGCCGCCGCTTTATCCGGCCAGTTATCAAGGCGTGGTGGGCGTTACCGGCGTCGACAAACGCGGACGTCCGCTTCCGGAAGCGGCGCGCGGGCCGCAGGTGATGTTTGCCGCGCCGGGCAAGGACATGGTCAGCGCGTCGCCTGGCGCCCCACCCTATCGCATCGTGCGCGGCACCTCGTTTGCCGCGCCGGTCGTGGCGGCGATGCTGGCGCCGTCGCTGCGGCGGCCGGAACCCGCGGCGGCAAAGGCCGCCTTGTCGGCGCTTGCGAAAGCGGCGGCGCGCGAGGACGCCAACACGGTCAGCAACGAGACCGGGCACGGCGTGGTCGGCGCCACCTACCGCAACGACCCGGCGCGCTTCCGCTGAACTTTTTCAAAAATATTTTCAAATGGATGGAATAAACGGCTGAGCTGGTTCGTTTTCCTTACAACAGCTGCAGATTGTCTGCGGCGCACTCAAGGAGAAACAAACATGAAAACCGTCACCATCATCAAGCACGCAGTCATCGCCCTTTCCATCAGCGCCGCGTTCTCGGCACACGCACAGCTTCTCGGCGGCGGCGGCGGGTTGGGTGGCTCCATCGGCGGCTCGCTCGGCGGCTCCGGCAGCATCGGCGGACAGTTGTCCGGCATGGGCTCGATGGGCAGCCGCGCTTCGATGATCGGCTCCGCGCGCGGCGTGGCCGAACCGGTACGTTCCGGCGCCCAGGAACAGGCAGCCAATACACGCAACTATGCTGGGGCGAGCGCGGCGACGGCACGCGGCACCGCGCAAGGCAGCACGCAAGCTGCAGCGAGTGCAGCGAAGTCGGTTGAAGTCCAGCCGGCGCTGAACGTCAGCGGTTCATTGAGCGGCAGCGGCTCGGCCGGTGGAAACGGATCGGCCACCGGCAGCCGTGCCGACGGCGCGGGCGAATCGAACTAAGCGGATTGCGAAGCGGAGGGTCCGGGCTGCCGGGCCCTCGCGGCTGCAAGCGCCGTCGATCAGGACGTGATCAGGCCATGCTCGTCGAGCATGTCATGCAGGAGTTCGAGCCGGATCACGGGATTGTCTAGCATCAGCAGCATCTGCTTCTGCGGCGGTGGCAACGGCAACAGGTCGCACCACCGGTTTGCCACCCAGCCGCAGTCGTCAAGCTGGAACGGCGGCAGCAGCGGCCAGCGTTCTTCGGGAATGTCGCCGAGCGATTCGAGTACGCGGTCGAGTGCATCGGACGCGCCCTGCAGCTCGGACGGTATCGGAACTGCGTGATCGTTCTCACACAGTTCGACTTCGGCGGTCCACAAGCCGTTCGGCTGGCGCGCGCTGGAAATGATGCGGAAGCGCGAGGCGCCGCGGCACATCACCTTGAGCAGGCCGGGAGAAGCTTCGATGGTTTCCTGCACCGTGGCGAGCGTACCTGCCTGCTCGAACTGCTCGTCGCCTTGCGGCGTGCGCACTTCGCTGCCATGGGTGAGGAGGACGACGCCGAAGGGACTGCCGTCAGCAATGCACTTGCCGATCATATCGAGGTAGCGTACCTCGAAGATCTGGAGCGGCAGGACGCCATCGGGAAACAGCACCGTGGCGAGGGGGAACAAGGGTATGGAAAGTGTAGCCATGCCCCATCATGACAGAATCGCGCCGCCGGTCAGCGCACGATTCCGGAGCAGGCTTCAGGGATCGATGACTGCAGCGCAGGCGTCGGTAGGCAGTGCCGCGGCGTGGCCGACGACCGGGACCATCTTGATGACGGCGGAACCTATGCGGCATGGCGCGGCAAGCACGCCGCAACCGCCGAGTACGGCGGGCAGCAGGAGCACTGCCGCCAATTTCAACACTGACCTTGATTTCATGACGCCCTCGAGCCTTACTGTAAAGCTCGATTGTATGAGGGCGCTATCTCTGCCGACAAGTATTTCGAGGTAACAATACGTTAATCTGCAACACGCGCATGGCTTGGGACGGCAGGCCGGATCGGATGGCGCCAGCACGTCGCACGATATTGCATGCGCCCGGTCCGCGGGCCTGCGCTCGGCACAGTTGTCCAAGGATCAATATCCGGTCGCCCTGATTCTGGATCAAAGCGCGAATCGATGAGAACGCGGATGACCGACAATGATACGATTCGCGCTGAGAAAGGGCCTGTGGGCAATTTCGAGCCAAGAAGCGATCGAAAAGAGCAGATGAAGACCGTATTGAATATCATTGGCGCCATTGCGGTGGTGCTGGGCATCCTGGGCATTTTCTTGCCGCTGCTGCCGACGACGCCATTCCTCCTGCTGGCGTCGGCCTGCTTTGCCCGCGGATCGACGCGGCTGCACGGGTGGCTGCTGGGGAACCGGGTCTGCGGGGAATATCTGAGGAACTACGAAGCGGGCCGCGGCATTCCCGCGCGCGCAAAAGTGACGGTGTTGGTTCTGCTTTGGGCGTCGATCGGCTACTCGGCCACGGCTGTCGGCCATGTCGCGCTAAAGGCGATGCTGGTGTGCGTCGCGCTTTGGGTGACGATCTACCTGGTGCGCTTCGTCCCCACGTGCCAGCGCAGCAATGACAACGCCGGCTGACGGGGGCGCTTTTACCTCTACCATCCAAATGATCTCAAAGCATCCGAACTTGACGTTTGCTTGAGCCAGCATGGGGTGCCATGTCCATCCGTTGCGTATCTGGCCTTGTAAATACGTCCGGTGACTTCTACGCTTATGCGAGTGCCCATCAGATCGTGCTTCACGCATGATTCACCCGCGACTCCTGCGCGCTCTCCAACTAACACCAAAAAACCAAGGAGTCCGTCATGTCCACGCCACGTACGCGCACGACGCTCTGTGCGGCATTTTCCTTGTATCCCTCATACCGGGCTGCGGCGGCGGCGGAGACTCCACGCCGCACCCGGTCCTGCTTGCCCCGGCGAGTACGAATGTGGTGGCCTACTGGACCGACGTGGGCGCCGCCACCGTCAATGCCACGGTCGCCACGGCAACGACTCCTGAAGAGCGGCGCCCGACCTTCCACGCTGACCTGGCCACTATGCACCTGGCGATCTACGATGCGGTCAGCGCCATCGACGGGCGCTACAAACCCTATCTCGTCACACCGGTCACTGTCGCCGCCGGCGCATCGACGGAAGCAGCTGCCAGTGCCGCAGCCTACAGCGTGCTGCGCGCGCTGTTCCCGAACCGCGGCGCCCACTACCAGGCGGCATACGACAGCTACCTTGCAGGAATTCCGGCGGGCGATGCCAAGACCCGCGGCCTGGCGCTTGGAGCGGAGGTCGGCGCCGCCATCGTTGCCAACCGCGCCAATGACGGCCGAGCGATTGTGCTCCAGCCCTATGTTCCCGGAACGGCTCCCGGAAAGTTCCGCGGAATGAATCCTGTCAGCCGGTTTTCCCCGGCGATCCGTCCATTCATAATGACGAGCGCGTCACAGTTCCGCCCGGGGCCGCCACCCGCCCTCGACAGCGCCGTCTATGCCGCCGATTTCAACGAAGTAAAGGAACTGGGCGGGACCGTGAGCACACGGCGCACAGCCGAGCAACTGGACACTGCCCGCTTTCATACCGAAATGCCGCCAATTTTTCTCACGCGGAATTTCGGACGATTCGCACGGACAACGAGCGACGTCGCCGACGCTGCGCGGCTGATGGCGGCTATCTACACCGGCTTTGCGGATGCGAACAATGCCTGTTTCGAGGCCAAATATTTTTATGAAACGTGGCGCCCGCTAAGCGCGATTCCATTGGCCGATACGGACAATAATCCCGCGACGGTACCAGACCCGGGCTGGACTCCGGTCGTTCCAACGCCGAACCATCCCGAATATCCGGCCGCGCACTCATGCACCGCAGGGTTCCTTGGCGAGCTGCTGCGCATTTATTACGGAACGGAGAATGTCACCTATACCCTCAACAGCAATGTGACGGGGACTACGCGCACTTACACGAACACCGGCGCGTTTACCGAGGAATGCACGGCGGCACGGATCCACGGCGGCATGCATTTCCGGTATTCGACGGCTGCTGGCGCCGAACTCGGCAAGCAGGTGGCGCATGGACGATGCAGCGCGCGTTTGGCGTGCGTTAAGAATTCACTGGCGGAACCGCGTTGCGGCGCAGGCGGCGGCGCTCATCCGACTTTCAATTGATCGAACGAGAACCCGATCTGCTCGATGGCCTCCACAGCGCGGTCGAGGGAATTGAAGACATGCGGCCCCAGCGTTTTTACCTCAAGCAGCATGCCTGCATCGCCTTTGGCGCCGCTAAGGCGAACCGTCCATGCATTCCTGCTCATGGGAACTCGGATGATCGCCGCTCCACTCAGGCGCCCGGATGAGAAATCGCGCCTGGCCTGGTCCAAGGTTCGATTGCATTCGATCATGCGTGCCACCTTCCCTTCCGAAAGAAAAAAGCCCCGACGATCTTCCGTAAGGAATTGATTTCGCTGTGAGTTGCTTGGCACTTCCGGCGTCACCGTTCCGGACACCCCCGCAAGCTAAGTAGCGAGAGGATATTACTTTTAGCGCCGGCTAGACAAGGCTTCCATGCAGTGCGTTACGGCGGCGCCGTTTCAACAATTGCGCCGTCGGACATGGATGGCAAGACCGAAAAAGCCAGACCTTACTCGATATCCACAGGCTTGTGCGACGCCCCGGTTTTCTTCGTGGTCGTGCCAGGCGAGGATTTGCGTGTGGCGATTTTCTTTGCAGGAGGTGCCTTTGCCGCGACATTACGGGCTGCTTTGGCAAGGGGTGGTGTCGTTATCGAGGCGAATGCTTCCGGCTCACTCGCGGCCACCTCGGCATCATTCCAAGGGAGGAAATTCGGCAGGTCGATCCGGACTCCGTTTTTGGCGACGACCGAAAGTTCAAGAGTCATTCCAAGCGATTTCAAGAATCGGCGCAGCGTGGAGACATAGGTGTCCGAGCGCTTTTCGAGTTGGGAAACGGCGTTCTGATTGATGCCTAGCACTTTCGCCACCTCAGCCTGGGTCTTACCTACGGCCTTGCGGAAATCGGTAAGCGTAGCAGCGTGCGCGATCATCTCCTCAACTTTTTTCTGAGAAAGAGCTGCAATTTTCGCCTGGCGATCAGCGGGCAGGCTTTTGATCACTTCGTCCAAATTTCTTCCCATGTCGATCTCCTATCTCTTATCCCGGGTGCTTGTAGTCTCCGGTTTCATAGGCCTCGCTGCCTCGGCGTCCTTTGTTCGCTTAGCAGCCTTTATGCCTTCCAAGTGCTGATCGAACCGCTTGTTAGCCTTCTTTAAGATATCTTTGTAGAACTTACCTTCATCGATACCTTGCTTATCTGCAGCAACCAAAATGATCGCTTTCCGCTCAGGGTCGAAGGCGAAGGCCGCCCTCCAAATCTCCGCACCGTTATTTGCCTTGAAAATGAGTTCTTTCATATTCGGATGCATTGGATTTTTCAACGTTCCGACGTGCGGACGATCGGCAGCGGGTCCCAAGGTCCTCACGGCATCGGCAGCAGCAAGTAATTCATCTTGAACCTCGGGAGAAAAGGAGTCGAATTCGGCCTCGAAGTCGTCGTGGAAGGACACATCCCATACCTTTGGTCGATTCAATTATCATCTCCTTGTGATATCACGTCAAGCTGATTGATTTGATGCCGCCCTGTTGATTCGTATGTTGATGGTCTACCAGAAACCGAAAAAGGACTTAGGCTTTCACCTAAGTCCTTGCTTTTTTTGGTGGGCCTCCCGTGAGTCGAACATGACACCAACCATCGCTCGACGCCGCCAGTCAGGCCATACTTGCGACTTCCTCCAGATAGGCCCTGACGATACTTTCGAAATCGGCGTCCGCGGCGAGGCCAAGCGCCTTCGCACGCGTCATATCCCAGGCCGCCGGCCAGCCGTTGACGATACGTTCGACCGCAGGGTCAGGTGCGAAAATGATGCGGGAGACGGCTTCCGGACCAGCCACCTTCCCGAGTACAGCCACCATCTCGCCCACGCTGACCGATAGGCCCGGAAGGTTGACGGTGCGGCTGTTGCCGAGCGATTCAGCAGCAAGCTCGTGTCCTGCGATCAGCGACTCGATGGCACGCTGCGGCGACAACAGCCACAGCCCTGCTTCCGGCAACACCGGACATATCAATGATTCGCCATTCAAGGGCTTGCGGATAATCCCGCTGGCGAACGAGGATGCCGCCTTGTTCGGCTTGCCGGGACGCACGCTGATGGTCGGCAGGCGCAGCACGCGGCCGTCGACAAAGCCGCGGCGGCTGAAGTCGTTCAGCAGCAATTCGCCGATCGCTTTCTGGGTGCCGTACGATGACTGCGGGTTCAGCGCCGTCGCGTCCTGCACGATGTCCGCAACTTGCCGCCATACACAGCCACCGAGCTGGTGAACACGACCTTGGGCTTGTGCCCAAGCTCGCGGCAGATGTCCAGCAACAGGCGCGAGGCGCTGCCCGAGGAATCCGGCGCCGCCGGTAATCAGAACTTTCATTTTTGAACTCCTTGTGTCGTTGCCGCGGCCAACCAGCCGAGGCCATCCAGCGTGGCGCCGCGCGGGCGGTATTCGCAACCGATCCAGCCTTCGTAGCCGAACTCGTCGAGCAGGCGGAACAGGTAGGGATAATTGACTTCGCCGTCATCCGGCTCGTTGCGGGCGGGAACGCTGGCGATCTGCACATGCCCGATTCCATCCAGGTTCTTCCTGAATGTCTGCGCCAGGTCGCCCTCGACGATCTGGGCGTGATAGAAATCCATTTGCACCTTGACGTTCGGCGCGCCGGACTCTTCGCGCAGCGCATGCGCCTGGGCTTGCGTATGGAGGAAATAGCCGGGCATGTCGCGGCCGTTGATCGGTTCGATCAGCAGGCTGATGCCATGCGTGGCCAGCTCGCGCGCCGCGTGGCGCAGGTTGCCGAGGTACACCTCGCGGTGAATCCGCAGGTCCGCGCCGGCGGGAATCAGTCCGGCCATCACGTGCAGCCGTTTGGTGCCCAGCGCCAGCGCGTATTCGATACCGCGCGCGACGCCGGCACGGAACTCCTCTTCGCGTCCGGGCAGCGCTGCGATGCCGCGCTCGCCTGCTGCCCAGTCGCCCGGCGGCAGGTTGAACAGGACGTTTTCCAGCTTGTTCTCCTGAAGCCATGACGCCACTTCGTGTGCCGTGTAGTCGTAAGGGAACAGGAACTCGACAGCCTTGAAGCCGGCGGCCGCAGCGGCGGCGAAGCGTTGGGGGAAGGCGACCTCGTTGAACATCATGGTCAGGTTGGCGGCAAATTTTGGCAAGGCAGGGCTCCGGATTAAAGGTCGAGCCCGAAGGCCGACTTGAGTTCATCGATCTGCGCGGCGTCGAGCGGCCGGGTCGGCACGTCGCGCAACAGCAGGAATAATTTGGCGGTTTCTTCGAGTTCCTCGGCCGCATAGACTGCCGCCTCGAGCGTGGTGCCGGACACGACCGGGCCATGGTTGGCCAGCAGCACCGCCGAGTGCTTGCGCGCGAGCGCGCCGATGGCGCCGGCCAGTGCCGGATCGCCAGGGCGGTGGTAGGGCACCAGCGGCAGCCTGCCTGTTTTCATCACGAAATACGGCGTCAGCGGAGGAATGCAATCCTCATGATTCAAGCCGCACATGCACGACACTGCCGCCGAATGGGTCGAATGAAGATGCACGATCGCGCCGGCGGCGCCGCGTTGCTGGTACATGGCGCGGTGCAGGAAAGCTTCCTTCGAAGGCGCCTCGCCGCTGACCAGCCGGCCTTCCCAGTCGAGCTTGGACAGGCGCGCCGGGTCGAGCCGGCCCAGGCTGGCGTTGGTCGGCGTGAGCAGCCAGCCATCGTCGAGCCGCACGCTGAGGTTGCCGCTGCTGCCGGCCGTCAGGCCCCGTTCGAACAGCGAGCGGCCGAACTCGACGATCTGTTCGCGCTGGCGCGTTTCTTCCGGCTTACTGTGAACGGCGGCGCTCATGACAGGCTGCTCCAGGCTTTCAGGAAGAAATCCTCGCTGCCAAAATTGCCGGACTTGAGCGCCAGCGCCAGCGGCTGGCCTTCCCGCTCGCCCTGCAGCGCGGTGGTCCACGGCACGCCGGGATCGATTTCCGGGCCGATCCGCAGGCCCGACACGCCCAGCGCCTTGACCACTGCGCCCGAGGTCTCGCCGCCTGCCACAATCAGTTACCCCACGCCCAGTGCGACCAGGCCCTGCGCGATCGCGGCAAGCGCATCTTCCACCAGGCTGCCGGCGTGTTCCACCCCCAATTCGGCCTGCACCGCCTTCACCGTTTCCGGTGTTGCGGTTGCAAAAACCAGCAGCGGGGTTTGGCCGACATGGCCCGCCGCCCACGCCAGCGCGGCAGACACCACGTCGGCGCCGCGCGCCAGCGCCAGGGGATCGACGTGAAACGCCGGCGCCTGTTCGCGCATCAGCGCTACCTGGCGCTGGGTGGCTTGGGAGCAGCTGCCCGCGATCACCGCGCGCGCACCGCCGGTGGCCGGCAGCGTGTCGGCCGCGACATGCTGTGACAGCAGCCCGCGGCGGCGGAAGTTCTCGGGCAAGCCCAGCGCAATGCCGGATCCGCCCGTCACCAGCGGCAGGTCGGCGCAGGCCGCGCCGATCGACTCCAGGTCGCGGTTCGACACCGCGTCGACGACGGCGAACCGGCACTGGCGCGCGCCGCTGCCACCGAGCATATGGTGCGTGCGGCCGAGCGGGTGCGCCAGGCCGATCGCGAATTCTGGCGCGCCGACGGAGGCGAACTGGCTCGCAATCTGGCGCGTGATCCGATCTTGAATAAAGTGGCAGTTGAAAATGTGAGCTAGCCCTGGCGCCAGGCTCGCATGCGTAAATGGCGGAGGTCCCCCGCCACGTTCGGCCGGAATGGCCGATCACGTTGCGCAGGAATACCCATTCATCGTTCCAGGAGACCACTGGTCTGCCCGATTTGCCCGCTCGTCGCACCACTCTGGCATGGCAATTTGGCCAGGCCGAAAATGCGCTCTTGCGCATCAAGCGCTGGCCAACTTCCCTCGACATGGAATCCTATGAAAAACCGACTGCTTCTCACAATGCTGCTGCTGGGCTTCCTTCCCCAACTGCACGCGCAAGGCGCAAAACCCGGCGACAATGCGGCCGCCCCCTTGTTCAAGGAAATCGCGGCAATGGACAAAACCTTGTTCGATGCCTTCAATCGCCAGGATGTGGACGGCGTGATGGCCGTGTTCGCGCCTGACCTAGAGTTCTTTCATGACATGGGCGGTGTCAAAAATTACGAACAAAACCTGGACGCCACGCGCAAGCTGTTTGCACAGAACATGAACCTGCAGCGTCAACTGGTCCCTGACAGCATGCAGGTTTACCCAGTGCACGATTACGGTGCGATCCAGACTGGCGAGCACACGTTCTGCCACCTCGTCAATGGCAAGAATGACTGTGGCACATTCAAGTTCCTGCACATCTGGAAGCGAAATGGAACTGGCTGGAACCTGGCCCGGGTTGTGAGCTTCGGCCACTGAGGCGAGCCGTGTCGTGCCGCAGGGCCACAATGGACCCGCGAATAGGACGAACGGCTAAATTCATCCCACTGGCGGACGCACGTGGATACGGCATGCGCCGCTTACCATCTCGGGCGTCGGCCACAAACGTGCGCGTTTGGGCGTCCCTAGAGAAAGGACCACTTCGACCGGTCCGAATTAACCGGCGGCTGGCAGATTGGCCCGTTGATGGAATACGACGCTTACTCCGTAGCGACTGAACGGCCAACAATTCAGAGCAACAAAAAAGCCCGCACTCGGCGGGCCCGATGTTCAGCGGTGAATGGCTAAGCTAGGGCGAGCTCTTGGTCTTCGACTTTAGAAGTCCACTTATGGTGAGCCTCGGAAATAATAATCCGGGAATGGCTGATTCGATCAATGGTGTTCAGCATTTCAACGGTCGCGCCCACGCCTTCTTTACCATCGTGTGATTGCTTGTAGATCATACGCACAACGAGATCCGAAGTCTTCGGAACCTTCCCCGTTTTCTCCCATTTAGCAACAGCCTGCTCGGTACATCCCAGCAACTTCCCTAGCGACTTTTGCGAAAGGAGAAGTCCACTGCGGATGTAGCGAAACTCCGCGCCAGTCAACTTGCCCGGCTTATTCGATAGCGCCATGCAAATAGCCTTCGTTAGGCCATCAAGATCATGAAAGGAGACTGCCTTCCCATATGGCGTGTCCTTCTCGACGTAGCCGTTCTTGAGCCATACATTGCGCAAGCCTCCGTCGGTATAGTGATACATCCTTTTCCCCTAAATATACATTGCCGTCACAAGGACCAAATCCGGCACGTCATCGCTAATGGCAACTACGACGCCGACATTGTGTCCAGTGCAATAATGCTCCATCCGACACTCCAAAGTACCCAACATCGTGTTGGGCTCGGGCGTACGCTTAATTCTCCCTTCGCGCAAAGTCGAAATCACGCAAGCAACCGAGATGTGACGCTTCCGCATCTGCTGCTTGACGTGGTTGGTGAAAAAAACGTTTTGCGAGTCGAGAGACTCGGCCCGTATGTATGCCTCAAGTTGCTGCTTCGAGAGCTGCGTGCGCTTTCTTGCTTGTTTAGTTGTCACTTGAGACTGCCTATACAAAATATAGGTGCAATTGGCGCGTCGCACAAGAGCTAAATCAAATTGCGCGCAGCTTTAACGATAAATTTGTAACCAAAAAACCAACAATGAAATACTACGCTAATTTTTCCCGCCGATAACAGATCTGTTGGGCATTGCGCCAGAACACCAAATGGCCGCTTGGCTTGGAGGGTTAAGAGATTGCGCACCTGCCTCGCGGCATGTGCTGGGCGGAAAATCCTACACCGCCCATACACGCACTCTTCAGACTTCCGTGATGACCGGCCTGCACGGGCCAAGTCATTGATTTAATTGGTGGGCCTCCCGTGAGTCGAACACGGCACCAACGGATTATGAGTCCGCTGCTCTAACCAGGCATGAGCTAGAGGCCCAAAATCGGTATTACTGGGAAGCGAAATCCCGCCACTTCCCGCGATGCCCCAGATGGGCTCCGCAAGCAAAGTGGCGAGAGGATATTGCTTTTAACGCCGGCCCGTCAAGGCTTAATTACCCTCGAGGAAGCTCTTCAGTTTGTCCGAACGCGATGGATGACGCAGCTTGCGCAGCGCCTTCGCCTCGATCTGGCGAATCCGCTCGCGCGTCACGTCGAACTGCTTGCCCACTTCTTCCAGCGTATGGTCGGTCGACATCTCGATGCCGAAGCGCATGCGCAGCACCTTGGCTTCGCGCGGCGTCAGCGAGTCGAGCACGTCCTTGACCACGCCGCGCATCGACGCGTGCAGCGCAGCGTCCGATGGCGCCAGCGTGTTGTTGTCTTCGATGAAGTCGCCCAGGTGGGAGTCGTCATCGTCGCCAATCGGCGTTTCCATCGAGATCGGCTCTTTCGCGATCTTCATGATCTTCCGGATTTTATCTTCCGGCATTTCCATCTTGATCGCGAGGGTTGCAGGATCCGGCTCGGCGCCGGTCTCTTGCAGAATCTGGCGCGAGATGCGGTTCATCTTGTTGATGGTCTCGATCATGTGCACCGGAATACGGATGGTGCGCGCCTGGTCGGCGATCGAACGCGTGATCGCCTGGCGGATCCACCACGTCGCATAGGTCGAGAACTTGTAACCGCGGCGGTATTCAAACTTGTCCACCGCCTTCATCAGGCCGATATTGCCTTCCTGGATCAGGTCGAGGAACTGCAGGCCGCGGTTGGTGTATTTCTTGGCGATCGAAATCACCAGGCGCAAGTTGGCCTCGGTCATTTCGCGCTTGGCCTTGCGCGCCTTCATTTCGCCGGCCGCCATCTGGCGGTTGATGTTGCGCAGGTCCGGCAGCGGCAACACCACGCGCGCCTGCAGGTCGATCAGGCGCTGCTGGAGTTCCTTGATGGTCGGGATGTTGCGGCCGAGGATCGCGGAGTACGCGTGGCCCGCATTGACTTCGCCGTCCACCCATTCCAGGTTGGTCTCGTTGCCCGGGAATACCTTGATGAAGTGGGCGCGCGGCATGCCGCACTTGTTCACCGCAACGTCCAGGATCTGCTTTTCGATGTGGCGCACTTCGTCGACCTGGCCGCGCAGCGTGTCGCACAGCTTTTCGACGACCTTGGCGGTGAAGCGGATGCCCAGCAGTTCGTTGGAGATCGACTCCTGCGCCTTGACGTAGGCTTTCGAGTTGTAGCCATCCTTTTCGAAGGCCTTGCGCATCTTGTCGAACTGCACCGAGATCACTTCGAACTTCTCGAGCGCTTCTGCCTTCAGCGCTTCCAGCTGCTCGGCGGAATAGCCGGCCGCGCCCGAGGCGGCGGTGGCTTCTTCTTCCTCTTCAGCCTCTTCCTCTTCGGCTTCCTCGTCTTCTTCGTCCTCGTCCGACGCGGCCGCCGCAACTTGCGGCGTGGTCGCTTCGCCTTCGGCGTCGACCATGCCGTCGACGATTTCGTCGATCTTGGTCTCGTCGTTCTGGATGCGGATAGCGGCGGAAATAATTTCGGCGATCGTGACCGGGCAGGCGGAAATCGCCTGGATCATGTCCTTCAGGCCGTCTTCGATGCGCTTGGCGATCTCGATTTCGCCTTCGCGCGTCAGCAGTTCGACCGAGCCCATCTCGCGCATGTACATGCGCACAGGGTCGGTGGTGCGGCCGAAGTCGGAGTCGACCGTCGACAGCGCCGCTTCGGCGGCGGCCTCGGCTTCGTCGTCGCTGGTGACGGTGGCGACGTTATCGGACAGCAGCAGCGTTTCGGCATCGGGCGCGTGCTCGTAGACGGCAATGCCCATGTCGTTGAAGGTGCCGATGATGCCTTCGATCGCTTCCGGATCGACGATGTTTTCGGGCAGGTGGTCGTTGATCTCGGCGTAGGTCAGGAAACCGCGTTCCTTGCCGAACTTGATCAGCGTCTTGAGCTTGGTGCGGCGGCGCTCGAGTTCTTCCTCGGTCGCTTCGGTGTCCGACGAGAACGCGTCTTTCAGCAGCGCTTTTTCTTTCGCCTTGCGGTCCTTGGCCTTGGCCTTGTCCACGGCTTTCAGTTCGGCGCGCTCGACCGCATTCAGCGCGGCGACTTCGTCGTTCTCGGGCTGGAATTCTTTCGGCTTGCGCCCGCGCCGCCCGGGTACCTTCACGGAGGGCAGGACGTAGCCGGACGTATCGATGGCTGCCAGCGCGGCGGCATCGGTGGTCTGGCTGACGACGGGAGGCGCGCTCGGGGCGCGAACATCCGCCTTGTCTGCTTTATCCGCCTTGGCGGACGCTTTGGTAGGCTTCGCAGCCACTTTGGGTTCGGGTTTCTTGATTGGCACAGGCGCTTTCGATGTCACAACGACTAGCTTTACGATGGTTTAAGTAAAATTTGTTGCTGGCCCTACGTTCCGGACCCGCCTGATAGGCCTGTCCGGCATTGCTGCACTCATTACACCTTTACATCACCTTGCAGGCGGATCCGCACATGCCGCACGCCTTATGCCGCATCCCGGCTGCCGCCATGGGCGCAACCAAGGAAACAGAACGGCGAACGGGGGCAAGGGCCGTATGTGGTTGGGAGGCAAACGATGTTTGCCGCGACGCGCCTAACGCTGTCTCAACCAAAGCTGGCCCTGGCCGCCGGCGCCACCATCTCGCGCCGATCAAGAGCCTAACTTAAGGAAGAAGCTGCACTTCCTGTTTAAAAATAAGATTTCTAAGATTACAACACTTAGCGTTTTATTATAGCACGCACCCCGGCTTTTTCCAGTGACAAACGCCCGTTGCCAAAGCCCCCGTTCCCGACTCAGCGCGTGGTCAATTCCGCCTGCGCTTCACGCAGCAATTGATCCTGCAGCGCGGTGATTTCCCGGTATCGGATTCCCACCTGATCTGAGGTCAAACCAGAAGAAAACAACTGATTGAGCTCTTGTTTCAGTGCATCCATCTTGATTTGCCTCACGGCACCTGCGAGCCACAGCTTGACGCTGTCGAAATCGGATTCCGGTTCGGAGGCGATTTCGGCAATGATGTCGTCGTAGTCGGGGCCCTGCAGCTTCAGGTGCTGCGACAGCGCCGCGAAGCCGCCGTTCTGGCCCAGCGCCTGTGCTGCGGCGACCAGCTGCACCAGCCGCTCGGCGGATTCCTGGCCGAAATGGCTGAACGACAGCAGCGCGGATTCATCCAGCTCCAGCGCCAGCGGCGGATGCGCCACCACGTGGCGCAGGATCTGCAACTCCAGCCCCACCGGCTGCGGCCTGCCCTGGCGCGGCGGCGCCTTGCGCGCCACGGCAACCGGCTTGGCCAGCTCGAACAGGCCTTCGATTTCGGCCGGGCTCGATTCGGTCAGCGAAGCCAGCCCGCGCACGATCTGCAGGCGCAGCGCCGACGGCGCCATCGACTGCAGCAGCGGCTTGGCGTCGAACTGCACGCGCGCGCGCCCTTCCGGCTCGGACAGGTCGTGCTCTGCGGATACTTCGCGCAGCAGGAACTGCGACAGCGGCATCGCTTCGTGGATTTCCTGCGCGAAGGCGTCGGCGCCCCGTTCGCGCACGAAGCTGTCCGGGTCGTGCTCTTGCGGCAGGAACAGGAACTTGATGATCTTGTCGTCGGTCACCTGCGGCAGGCAGGCTTCCAGCGCGCGGCGGGCGGCGCGGCGGCCGGCCTTGTCGCCGTCGAAACTGAAGATCACGGTATCGGTCTGGCGCAGCAGCTTTTGCACGTGGGTCGTGGTGCAGGCGGTGCCGAGCGTGGCCACGGCCTGCGGGAAGCCGAGCTGGGCCAGCGCCACCACGTCCATGTAGCCTTCCGTCACCAGCACGTAGCCGGCGTCGCGGATCGCCTGGCGCGCCTCGAACAGGCCATACAACTCCAGGCCTTTCTGGAATAGCGGCGTTTCGGGCGAGTTCAGGTATTTCGGCTCGCCCTGGTCCAGGATGCGTCCGCCGAAGCCGATCACCTGGCCCTTGACGTTGCGGATCGGGAACATGATGCGTTCGCGGAAGCGGTCATAGCGCTTGACCTTGTTGCCTTCCTCGTCGACCTTGTCGATCACCAGGCCGGATTCGACCAGCGCCAGCGCGTCGTAGTCGGGGAACACCGAGCGCAGGTTGTCCCAGCCGCTGGGCGAATAGCCCATGCCGTAGCGGGCGGCGATTTCGCCGGTCAGGCCGCGCCGCTTCAGGTATTCGATGGCGTTCGGGGCCGTGCGCAGCTGGGCCTTGTAATAGTCGCAGGCGCGTGTCATGGCGTCCGACAGGGCCAGCGCCTGGGCCTGGTTCTGGGCGCGCTGCAGGGGCGGGATCTTGTCGTCGGCGTCGGGCACGACCATGCCGACGTTCTGGGCCAGGTCTTTTACCGCGTCGACAAAGCCCATGCCCGAGTATTCGATCAGGAAGCCGATCGAGGTGCCGTGCGCGCCGCAGCCGAAGCAGTGGTAGAACTGCTTGGTCGGACTCACCGTGAAGCTGGGCGATTTTTCGTTATGGAACGGGCACAGGCCCATGAAATTGGCGCCGCCCTTTTTCAGCTGCACGTAGCGGCCGACCACGTCGACGATGTCGACCCGGTTGAGCAAATCGGTAATGAACGATTGAGGAATCACGTTTGATGAACAGTCTTTGTCGTAGGTCAGACTATACCGCCGCGTGAGTCAAGGGTTTGACCCTTAACAATACGCGGCGTTCATTTTTTGGGCGATCGTCGCACCCGGGGTGCATCAACCGCCAGTCAGCGCCTTCTTCACCAGGCCCGAAACAACCGTCATATCGGCCATGCCAGCCAGCTTCGGCTTCAGGATCGCCATCACCTTGCCCATATCCTGCGGCCCGGCGGCGCCCGACGCAGCAACAGCCGCCGCAACTTCCGCAGCCACCGCCTCATCCGACAACCCGGCCGGCTTGTACGCCGCCAGAATTTCCAGCTCGGCCTTCTCGATATCGGCCAGGTCCTGGCGGCCACCCGCCTCGAACTGCGAAATCGAATCCTTGCGCTGCTTGATCATCTTGTCGACGATGGCCAGGGTCTGGGCGTCGTCCAGCTCGATGCGCTCGTCGACTTCCTTGCGCTTGATCTCGGCGATCAGGAGGCGGATCGTCTGCAGGCGGCCCGCTTCCTTCGCGCGCATGGCGGTTTTCATGTCTTCGGTGATTTGTTCTTTTAAGGTCATGGCGTCCTCGCGATAGGTATAAATAGCAAAACCCGCTGCGGATAAACCGGAGCGGGTCTGTAACTCATTGAAACTGTGCGACCCGGCGCGGCATCAAGCCAACCACCGGATCAGTCTCAAGGGAATTTCTTAGTACAATTTCTTCGGCAGTTGCTGGCTGCGGATGCGCTTGTAGTGACGCTTCACTGCAGCTGCCAGCTTGCGCTTACGCTCAGCCGTTGGCTTCTCGTAGAACTCGCGTGCACGCAGTTCGGTCAGCAGACCGGTTTTTTCGATGGTGCGCTTGAAGCGGCGCATGGCTACTTCGAACGGCTCGTTTTCTTTAAGGCGAATAGTGGTCATGTAAAAATCAAACCGTTAGATTTAGGGAAGAACGAGATTCTAGCAGAATTTCAATTCGATGGGAAGCTTTTCGCTTTCTTGTTTCGCAAGCGCCACATCAAAACTGCCTACTCTCCGATAGCCTGGCCGGCTGCGACGCCGGACGCCCAGGCCCATTGGAAATTATACCCTCCCAGCCACCCGGTCACATCAACTGCTTCGCCGATGAAGTACAAACCGGGCACTTTGGTGGCCATCATCGACTGCTGCGACAGCTCGCGGGTGTCGATCCCGCCCAGCGTCACCTCGGCCTTGCGGTAGCCTTCCGAGCCGGTCGGCACGATGGCCCAGCGGTTGATGGCGTCGCCCAGCTTGCGCAGCTTGGCGTCGGCCATGTCGGCCAGGCGCGCGTCCGGCGCGAAGCCGTTGGCCACCAGCAGGCCTTCGGCCAGGCGCGCCGGCAACCATTGCGACAGCACGTTGCCAAGCTGCTTCTTGATCGTGCCCTTGCCTTCGATCAGCGTCTGCGCGACGTCGATGTCCGGCAGCAGGTTCAACACGATCGGCGTGCCCGGCTGCCAGTAGCTGGAAATCTGCAGGATCGCCGGCCCCGACAGGCCGCGGTGGGTGAACAGCAGGTCTTCGCGGAAAAAGCCGCGCTTGGCGCCCCTCTCCTTGCCGGACCCGGTCTCGACTTCGACTTCCAGCGCGATGCCCGACAGCGGCGCGAACGCCTCCCAGCTGGGGCCGTCGAAGGTCAGCGGCACCAGTCCCGGGCGCGGCTCCACCATCTTCAGCCCGTACTGGGCCGCGATGCGGTAGCCGAAGTCGGTTGCGCCGATCTTGGGGATCGACAGGCCGCCGGTGGCGATGACCACGCTGTCGGCCAGGATGTCGCCGGTGTCTGTCTCCAGCAGGAAACCTTCCGAGGTGTTCTCGACCGAGGCCACCGAGCACGGCATGCGCCAGGTGACGTTGCCGTCCGCGCATTCGGTCTTGAGCATCTGGATGACCTGCTCGGCCGAATCGTCGCAGAACAGCTGGCCGCGGTGCTTCTCGTGGTAGCCGATGCGGTGTTTCTTGACCAGCGCCAGGAAATCCTGCGGCGTGTAGCGCGACAGCGCGCTCTTGCAGAAGTGCGGGTTTTCGGACAGGAAATTGGCCGGGCCGGCGTTGATATTCGTGAAATTACAGCGGCCGCCGCCCGAGATGCGAATTTTTTCAGCCAGCTTGGCCGCGTGATCGATCAGGACAACGCGCTTGCCACGCTGGGCGGCCACGGCCGCGCACATCATGCCGGCCGCGCCCGCGCCGATCACTGCTACATCATATTGTTTTGCCATCTGGTGCTGCTTTCCGCGATTTACAAAAGGGGGGATTGTAAACCGCCCGGCGGTGCACCCCTCAAAGCTTTTGCCACCGCGACGCATTGCGCCACCTGCTGCAGGATCGGGCCAGGCACCGGCACTTCGCCCCGCAGCGCCTGCGCGATCCAGGCGGCGGTGCTCTCGGCGTCGCGCGCGGACGGCGCTTCGGCCAGTTCGTCGGTGGGCGCGTCGCGCGGCACCAGCAACGTGCGCTCGCCGCCGTGGAACCAGTCGATCTGCTGGCCGCGGTTGGCGTTGGCCACGGTTTCGCCCTCGGTGCCGCGCATCAGGAAGGCGTGGCCCCGTTCGGCGGGCGCCGCCGTGCTGAAGTATTCGCCCAGCATTTCCAGATATTCGGGATGGGTGTAGGACACCAGCCGCAGCGCCGGACCTTCGAAGGGCTGCAGGATCTTGACCAGGGTATGGGTCGAATTGCGCACCCCGAGGATGCGGCGCAGCCCCAGCAGCCGCGCCATCTGCGGCGCCAGCGCCTCGATCGGCATGAAGCTCGGCTCGCGGCGGGCGGCGGCGTCGACCAGGTCGGCGCTCGATGCCGCTGGGGCATAGCCCATCGCCGCCAGGATCTCGGCGGTCGTCACCCGGCCCGGGTCGGTGGTGACGCCGTGGATCAGCACCGGCACGCCCTCGCGCGCCAGCAGCAGCGCCAGCAGCGGCGTCAGGTTGGCCATCTTGCGCGCGCCGTTGTAGCTGGGGATGACCACCGGGGCGTAGCCGCCCGGCGGCAGCGGCAGCTGTGCGAACGATTCCTCGGCGGCGTCCAGGAAGCCGGCGATCTCGTCCACGGACTCGCCCTTGAAGCGCAGCGCCAATACCACCGCGCCCATCTCCAGGTCGGATACCCTGCCCTCGAGCATGGCCCCATACAGCGCACGCGCGTCCTGGCGCGACATGCTGCGCGCCCCTTTCTTGCCCCGGCCGATTTCCTTGATGAAGCTGGCTGCCGGGAATGGTTCGTGAAGTGTCGTCATGGCTCAAGCTTACACCGGCTGTGCAAAAAAGAAATCCGAAGGCCCGGGCATTTTGGGCTGTTGCGATGCAGCAGCCGGAAATTCGTACTAAACTGGCAGATCCTCCCGGTAACTTCCCACAAAAGCTGACCCATGATCACGCCAGATATTGAAAATAGCAACGTCAGCTCGTTCGCGCTGATGCCCACGCCCGAACAGCTGCACGCCTTGCTGCCGCTTTCCGACGCCGCCTTCGAAACCGTCATGCGCGGCCGCGAAGCCCTGCGCAACATCCTCGACCGCAAGGACAAGCGCATGTTCGTGGTGGTCGGCCCGTGCTCGATCCACGACCCGGCGGCCGGCCTCGATTACGCGCGCCGCCTGAAGAAGCTGCAGGAAGAAGTGAAGGACACGATGCTGCTGGTGATGCGCGTGTACTTCGAAAAGCCGCGCACCACCACCGGCTGGAAAGGTTATATCAACGATCCGGACATGGACGACTCGTTCCGCGTCGACGTCGGCATGCAGAACGCGCGCCGCTTCCTGCTGGACGTGTGCGAACTGGGCCTGCCCACCGCCACCGAAGCGCTCGACCCGATCTCGCCGCAGTACCTGGGCGACCTGATCGCATGGACCGCGATCGGCGCGCGCACCACCGAATCTCAGACCCACCGCGAAATGTCGTCGGGCCTGTCGACGCCGGTCGGCTTCAAGAACGGCACCGACGGCGACATCAGCATCGCCATCAACGCCATCCTGTCCGCAGCCAACCCGCATGCCTTCCTGGGCATCAGCGGCCAGGGCACCGTGTCGATCGTGCGCACCAGCGGCAACGCTTATGGCCACGTGGTGCTGCGCGGCGGCGACGGGCGTCCGAACTACGACTCGGTATCGGTGGCGATCGCGGAGCAGGCGCTGGCCAAGGCCGGCCTGCCGGCCAACCTGGTGGTGGACTGCTCGCACGCGAACAGCTACAAGAAGCCTGAGCTGCAGCCGCTGGTGATGTCGGACGTGATCCAGCAGATCAAGCACGGCAACAAGTCGCTGGTGGGCGTGATGATCGAATCGAACATCGTCGCCGGCAACCAGAAGATCCCGGCCGATCTGTCGCAGCTGAAGTACGGCTGCTCGGTGACCGATGGCTGCATCGACTGGGAGACCACGGAGTCGATGCTGCGTGCCGCGCATAAAGAGCTCCTCCAGCGGCCTGACTAAAAACCCGTAGGGCGGATAAGCGACGCGCATCCGCCGTTTTTGGCGCCAACGTCACCCCGGCACGCGGATGCGCTCCGCTTATCCGCCCTACGTGTATCGGTCGTGCGTCCGCTACAATGTCACCCTTCCCGCAATAATTTACCCCCATGATCGTTCTCGGCGTCGAATCCTCCTGCGATGAAACCGGCCTTGCGTTGTACGACACACAACGCGGCCTGCTCTCGCACGCACTCCACTCGCAGGTAGCCATGCACGAGGAGTACGGTGGCGTCGTGCCCGAGCTGGCTTCGCGCGACCATATCCGCCGCGCCATCCCCCTGCTCGAACAAACCCTGTCAAGCGCCGGCATCCAGGCCGCCGACATCGACGCCATCGCCTACACCCAAGGCCCCGGCCTCGCGGGCGCGCTGCTGGTCGGCTCCTCGATCGCCTGCAGCCTCGGACTCGCGCTCGACAAACCCGTGCTCGGCGTGCACCACCTCGAAGGCCACCTGCTGTCGCCGCTGCTGGCCAGCGAGCCGCCGCAGTTCCCCTTCATCGCGCTGCTGGTCTCGGGCGGCCACACCCAGCTGATGCGGGTCGACGGCGTCGGCCGCTACACCCTGCTCGGCGAAACCCTGGACGACGCGGCCGGCGAAGCCTTCGACAAATCGGCCAAGCTGCTCGGCCTCGGCTACCCCGGCGGCCCCGCCATCTCGCGCCTGGCCGAATTCGGCAACCCGGACGCCTACAAGCTGCCGCGCCCGATGCTGCACACGAAGGACTTCAACTTCAGCTTCTCCGGCCTGAAAACCGCGGTGCTGACGGTGGTGAAGAACCACGAAGAAAAGGTCATCGCCAACATCTGCGAACAGGACAAGGCCGACATCGCGCGCGGCTTCGTGGACGCGATCGTCGACGTGCTGACCGCCAAGTGCATGAACGCGCTGCGCCACACCGGCCTGAAACGCCTGGTGATCGCCGGCGGCGTCGGCGCCAACTCGCAGCTGCGCGCCTCGCTGAACGCGGCGGCGGCAAAGAAGAATTTCAAGGTGTACTATCCTGAACTGGAGTTCTGCACCGATAACGGCGCCATGATCGCCTTCGCCGGCGCGATGCGCCTGCAGATCAACCCGAATGCCGCCCAGCGCGACTACTCCTTCAACGTACGTCCACGCTGGCCGCTGAACGAGATCGAGGCGCCCGAACAGCCGGAAACTGAACTCGCGCCTGCCTGACTGATCCTACCGTGTACCGCCATTTTGCTAAAAATGGCAAAATCGGCCGGTTGTGTTTTCCCGGAGGAACTGTATGCGCGTTGTTAGTTGGAATATTCACTGGGGCTGTGGCAAGGACAGCCGGATTCGTATCCATGCAATCATCGATGTGCTGCGCAAGCTGAATCCCGATATTATTTGCTTGCAAGAAGTAGCAGCCAATCACCCTGAACTGGAAGGCAATGCCAACGCCAACCAGTTCCGCCAGCTTGCCGGCGCATTCGGCGGCTACCGCTCGGTGCTTGAGCCAACCAGTGAAATCTACCAGAACAACATGCCGCGCCAGTTCGGCAACCTGCTGCTTTCCAAATACCGCATCACCCAGGTCCACCGCCATTCTCTGCCCTGGCCGCCCGATGAAACCAGCCCCGCCGGCATGCCGCGCGGGATGATCGAAGTGGTGGTCGAAGCGCCCGGCGGCAAGCTGCGCGTGCTGACCACCCATCTCGAATACTATTCGGCCGTCCAGCGCATGGCGCAGGTAAAGCAGATCAAGTACCTGCACTGGGAAGCGTGCGAACGCGCCCGCCTGTACCAGCCCGACCTCAGCCTCGATGCGCCGTTCCAGCTGGGCTTCCGTCCCGGCAGCGCGATCTACTGCGGCGACTTCAACTTCACGCCCGACATGCCGGAGCGTGCCGAGATGCTGGCCACCGACGGCAGCATCGCGCTGCAGCTGGTCGATGCGTGGTCGCACACCCACCCTGGCAGCGCGCGCGCGCCAACGGCCGGCCTGCATGGCTTCAAATGGCCCGAGCGGCCGGACTGCTACGACTACTTCTTCGTCACCGAAGACCTGCTGCCGCGCGTGATCGACGTGACGGTGCAGTCCGAGACCGCGGCCTCGGACCACCAGCCCATCGTGCTGGACATCGCCTAGGTCAAGCGGCCTGGCGTACGCCCGGCGCCTGGCGGTGGTACAGGAACTCCAGCACGCTGGTACGGTATTCCATGTACAACGAGTCGTTGGCCAGCTGCACCCGGTCGCGCGGGCGGGGCAGGCGCACATCGACGATCTCGCCGATGGTGGCGGCCGGCCCGTTGGTCATCATCACGATGCGATCGGACAGCAGCACGGCCTCGTCCACGTCGTGGGTCACCATCACCACGGTCGATCCGGTCTGCGCGACGATGCGCAGCAGCTCGTCCTGCAGGTGGGCGCGGGTGAGCGCGTCCAGCGCGCCGAAAGGCTCGTCCATCAGCAGCACCTTCGGCTCCATCGACAGGGCGCGCGCGATGCCGACGCGCTGCTTCATGCCGCCCGAGATTTCGTTGGGGCGCTTCGACGCCGCCGCCGTCAGGCCGACCATCGCCAGCGCATTGGCGGTGCGCTCGCGCATCCGCGCCTTGCCTTCGCGCGCGCCGAACACGCGTTCGACGGCAAGGTAGACGTTCTCGAAGCAGCTAAGCCAGGGCAGCAGTGAATGGTTCTGGAACACCACCGCGCGCTCGGGCGACGGCCCGGCGATCTCGCGCCCGGCGCAAATCAGGGCGCCGCCGGTTGCCGTGGTCAGGCCCGCGATGAGGTTCAGCAGCGTCGACTTGCCGCAGCCCGAGTGGCCGATCAGGGTGACGAATTCGCCCTGCGCCACGTTCAGGTCGATGTTCCTGAGCGCGTGGAAGCTTCCCTTGCGGGTGTCGAACACCATCTCCGCACCCAGCACCTCGATGAATTTTTTCGTGCTCATGTCAGTTCCCCGCTTCTTCGTAGGTGAATGATTTCGCGATCGCGACCAGTATCTGCTCCAGCACCAGCCCCACCACGCCGATGACGACGATGGCGATGATGATGTGCGGGACGTTCAGGTTGTTCCACTCGTCCCAGACCCAGAAGCCGATGCCCACGCCGCCGGTCAGCATTTCGGCGGCCACGATCACCAGCCACGCGGTGCCGATGGCGAGGCGCACGCCGGTCAGCATGTAAGGCAGCACGGAAGGCAGCAGGATCCTGGTGAACACCTTCCACTCCGACAGGTTCAGCACGCGCGCGACGTTCATGTAGTCCTGCGGCACGCGCTGCACGCCGACGGCGGTGTTGACGATCATCGGCCAGATCGAGCAGATGAAGATGGCCCAGATCGCGGCCGGATCGGCCGCCTTGAACACCAGCAGCCCGATCGGCAGCCAGGCCAGTGGCGACACGGGCTTCAGCAGGCTGATGACCGGGTTGAACATCCCGGCCATGAACTTGAAACGCCCGATCATGAAGCCGAGCGGGATACCGACAGCGGCAGCGAGGCCGAAGCCGAGCGCCACGCGCTTGAGCGAGGCGAGGATGTTCCAGCCGATGCCCTGGTCGTTCGGGCCGTTGCGGTAGAAGGGATCGGCAAACAGCTTCAGGGCGGCGTCCCAGGTCACCGCCGGCGACGGGAAGGCGCTGTTTTTCGCCGACAGCAGCTGCCACAGCAGCACCAGCACGGCCAGGCCGAGCGCCGGCGCCACGGCGGCGCGCAGCAGCCCTCCCATGCGCGACTTCGCGCCAGGCAGCGTGTAGCCCTGGCTGGCGATACGCGCGCTGCGCAAGGGTTTGGCGGGAACGGCGTCGGACATCGCTTTCATCATTGGTTCCAGCACGGCACTCATCATCAGCTCCTTAGGGTCAGGCTTTGATCTTGAAAGAATTCGCGTAGGCCGCCGGGTTCTTGCCATCCCAGACGACGCCGTCGATCATCTTCGCGCTGCGCATCGGGGACTTCGGCACGCTGGCCTTGGCCATCGTCGCGGCTTCCTTGTACAGCGCCACCTGGTTGACGCTGGTGGCCACCCCGAGGTAATCGGGATCGGCCTTGAGCAGGCCCCAGCGCTTGTGCTGGGTGAGGAACCACATGCCGTCCGACAGGTAGGGGAAGTTCGCATTGCCATCGCTGTAGAACTTCATGTGGTTCGGGTCGTCCCAGGTCTTGCCAAGGCCATTCTGGTAGCGGCCGAGGATGCGCTGGTTGATCACGTCGACCGACGTATTCACGTACGACTTTTCGGCGATGGTGCCGGCCATCTTGATCTTGTTCGACAGTGACGCGTCGATCCACTTGCCCGCTTCAAGCACCGCCGCCACCAGCGCGCGCGCCGTGTTCGGATGCTTCTTGACCCATTCCAGCGTTGTGCCGAGGGTCTTTTCCGGGTGGTCGCGCCAGATGTCCTGGGTGGTCGCGGCGGTGATGCCGACGCCGTCGACAATGGCGCGGTGGTTCCAGGGCTCGCCCACGCAGAAGCCGTCCATGTTCCCGACCCGCATATTGGCCACCATCTGCGGCGGCGGCACCGTGATCACCTTCGCATCCTTCATCGGGTTGATGCCGTAGCTGGCCAGCCAGTAGTACAGCCACATCGCGTGGGTGCCAGTCGGAAAGGTATGCGCGAACGAGTATTCGCGCGGATCGGTTTTCATCAGCTTGGCGAGCGATGCGCCGTCGACGGCGCCCTTGTCGGAGACCTTCTTCGACAAGGTGATGGCCTGGCCGTTCTGGTTCAGGTTCATCAGGATCGCCATGTCCTTCTTCGGCCCTCCCACGCCCATCTGCACGCCGTAGATGAGGCCATACAGCACGTGGGCGGCATCGAGCTCGCCGTTGACCAGCTTGTCGCGCACGCTGGCCCAGGACGACTCCTTGGAAGGAATGATCTTGATGCCGTACTTCTTGTCGAAGCCCAGCACCGACGCCATCACCACCGAAGCGCAGTCCGTCAGCGGAATGAAGCCGACCTTGACCTCCTCCAGTTCGGGCTTGTCGGAGCCGGCTGCAAAGACACCGCCGGAATATAGGCCGGTCAGCGAAGCGGCGGCGCCGGCCTTGATGATGTTGCGGCGGATCAGGTTGGTTGTGCTATCGGTCGTCATCGTTCCCTCGTTGGCAGTTTGCATGCGGTTGCAAGCGGCGCAGGCGCGCGCTGGCAGATACACACCATTGAGCAAGGGGCGTGCCAGCAGTACGTACGAGGGAAGGAGGATGAATGTGGCGGCAAACCGCCACATTATGTGATTATTTCGGCACCGCCGTTGTGCGGCGCACCAAAACAGGAAGAAGTGGCGTCAGGATTGGGCGGCGACCTGGCGCAGCGCCTGTTCGAACACCTCGGGCGGCTGGCCGCCGGAGATCAAGTGGCGTTCGTTGATGATGATGGCCGGGACCGAGTTGATGCCGGCGCGCTGGTAATACTGTTCGCGCTCGCGCACGTCGGCGGCATAGGCGTCGGTGGACAGGATGCGCGCGGCTTCGGCGCTGTCGAGGCCCACTTCGAGGGCGGTGCGCTCCAGCACATTGTGGTCGCCCGGGCTCTCGCCCTTGGTGAAATAGGCTTCGAACAGGGCCATCTGCAGCGCGGGGCCCTTGCCCTGCAGCCCGGCCCAGTGCAGCAGGCGGTGCGCGTCGAAGGTGTTGTAGATGCGGCTGCGCGCTTCCATGTTGAAGGTAAAGCCCAGTTCGGCGCCGCGCGCGCGGATCATCTCGCGCGTCGTGGCGCCCTGCTCTTCGGAGGCGCCGTACTTTTCGGCGAGGTGCTCGCCGATGTCCTGGCCGCCGGGGGCCATGTTCGGGTTCAGTTCGAAGGGCTGGAAGTGCAGCTCGGCGCCGACCGTGTCCTTGACGCGATCCAGCGCCTGCTCGATGGATTTAAGACCGATCACGCACCACGGGCACGATATGTCGGATACGAAATCGATTCTGACCTGCTTGCTCACACTGCACCGCCTTTCTGGAAAATATCTTCCATTTTGGCATAAGGGCGGAATGCCGGCGCACGAGCAAACGTTGACCGATGGTGCAAACTCGTAGGGCGGACAGCGAAAACGGAACATCCGCTTGCAAGCGGATGTCGTTACGCAGGCGAATCGCACGCGATTCGAAACCCCTGCTCCACCGCCTCCGCCGAATTGGCCCGAATCGCGATAAGGTTCGATTGACGAAAGCGGCGGAGGCGCTTCGCTTTTCCGCCCTAACGCGTCAGGGACTTAAAGCCTGGGTTACTTCTTCCTTGCCGGCTTCGCCGTTCCGGCGGCTTTACTTCCAATCCTGCTTTCCTTGCCCGCCAGCAGGTTCCCGATGTTCTTGCTATGCCGCATCAACAGCAGAGCGCTCATGGCCACCACCGCGAACAGAATCTCGTCCACCCCAAACAGCAGCCCGTAATAAAACGGTGCAAACACCGACGCAATCAGCGCGGCCAGCGAGGAATAACGGAAGGCATACGCAACCACCAGCCAGGTCACCGCCGTCGCCACGCCCAGCCAGACGTTCAGCCCCAGCAGCACGCCCAGCGCGGTCGCCACGCCCTTGCCGCCC
This sequence comes from Massilia cavernae, assembly GCF_003590855.1. Lineage (GTDB taxonomy): Bacteria > Pseudomonadota > Gammaproteobacteria > Burkholderiales > Burkholderiaceae_D > Telluria_A > Telluria_A cavernae. The sequence continues at coordinate 20,123 of NZ_QYUP01000113.1, read as the reverse complement.
TTGAACTTGAAGAACACCGGATACAGGTGCCCCAGGAACACGGCAATCGCCACCAGCGCGATGCCGGCATCGGTAATGCCGTAGCGGTCGGCCAGGCGCAGCGCCAGCCACACCGCGAACCAGCCCTTGGCGGCATCGAGCACCAGCGTCGCGATCGCCGCCTTCTTGTTCCCGCTGCGCAGCACATTGGTCGCGCCCGGATTCTTCGACCCGTAGGTGCGCGGGTCGGACAGGCCGTAGACGCGGCTGACGACGACCGCAAAGGAAATCGAGCCGATCAGGTAGGCTGCGACGGCAAACAGGATAGTGTTCATCAGAATTGCTCCGAGAAACCCTGTACTTCAGGGCAGGGAGTGAAAGGAGCCGGGCGCGAAGCGCGCGCAGCCGTCCAAGTGAAAAAATGTTTTGAACTTTGGTGTTGGTCCACGGTCAAACTCCTTAAGTGCTTCAGTATGCGATTACGCGCTGGGGCATGATTTACTAGTACCGCTTTTTCCAATCCGCAGTCGCCTTAGGCGAGGTCGAGAGATATCCTGCGGATTGAATAAGAAGCTGGGCTCTTTCAGTCCGGCTTCCGTCTGGGACATCAGACGCCAGCAGTGGGAATCCCCTTTCGTTTACGAAGGGGAGGATGTCAAGTAGTCTCTCTTTTTTATGACGCGGTCATTCGGACCGCGCGTGATTATATACAGACGCGAGGACGCCACTGCCGATTATATCGGCCCCGCAACCGCCTCAGGGTTCGATCCACAGCTTTCCGCCGTCCGTGCGCACCCGCGTTCCCATCTCCGCGCAAAGGCCGGTCATGCGCTTGGCGATGTAGCCGAAGTGCGCGCCGCCCGCGAGCCTGGCCTGGCAGTCGGCAATCAGCACCGGATGCAGGCCGATCCGCCGGAGGGCAGCGCGGCCGAGCTCCAGTTCGAACAGCAGCTGGTGGTCGTTCCTGAACTCCGGGTCTATATAGTAGTCATCGACCAGGTCGCCCGCCGCATACACGATCGGGCAGCCCCGGTACAGCTCGATGCCATGGAAGACATGCGCGCTGTGCCCGAACAGTATCCTCCAGCCCATGTCGATGGCGGCGTGCGCGATGCGCCGGAACTTGCGCGAAGGCTCGGACACCATGTTCGGGCCCCAGTGCAGCGACAGGATCGGCCAGTCGGCCTTCGCTTGCTGGATGGGCTCGAGCAGCTTGCGCATCAGCGCCAGCGCGGCCGGTTCGTCGTCGAGGTCCACATAGGTGGTGCCGGGCCGGCGCACGCCGGCTGCAAAGTCCACCTGGTGGTCGCAAAGGGCGGCCATGCCGAAGCGCAAGCCGTTGCGCTCAGCGAACACCGGCGCCCGCGCCTCATCGATGGAATTGCCTGCGCCGGCCCACCCGATGCCCCTGGCGCGCAGGTACTTCATGGTGTCGAGCAGGCCTTCGACGTCGTAATCGAGGGCATGGTTATTGGCCAGGCTGACGAGGTCAACCCCGGCGTCGGTCAGCGCATGCACGGCAGCAGGCGGCGCCCCGAAGTAGAAAGCCTTCGGCGCCCCATGCCATTCGCGGGTGGAAGACGTGATCGCGCATTCCAGATTGACGATGGTGAGGTCGGCCTTGCTCATCAGCGGCGCGACGCCGCTCAGCGGATAGTGCGGGCCGAAGCGCTGGATCGCCTTGCCGACCAGCCGCCCGAGCATGACGTCGCCGCCCAGCATCAGGCGCACCCGCGGGTCGGGGCCAGGGACGGAATCGGATAACACGGCGGCGTTCAATCATAGGGACGTTGGCCCCATGATTTCAAAAATGCCCCTCCGCGTCAAGCGGAGCACGGCGAATCGGGCCTTACAAGGCGCACTGCACCGCCCTGGCGCCCAGCAGCGCCACGACCACCTGCGGGTCGATGCCGATCAGATAGCCGCGCCGCCCGCCGTTGATATAGATCTTTTCCAGCGCGAGGATGCTTTCCTCCACATAGACCGGCATCGCCTTTTTTGTGCCGAACGGGGAAGTGCCGCCCACCATGTAGCCGGTATGGCGCTGCGCCACCTCCGGCTTGCACGGTTCGACCGACTTGCACGGGATGGCGCGCGCCAGGTTCTTGGTCGAGACCTTGCAGTCGCCATGCATCAGGACGATCAGCGGGCGCGCCGCCTCGTCCTGCATGATGAGGGTCTTGACCACGTCGTGCTCCGGCACGCCAAGCTCGCGCGCCGACACCGCGGTGCCGCCATGTTCTTCGTATTCGTAGGGGTGTTCGGTGAAGCTAACCTGGTTCTTTCGCAGGAACTGGGTCGCCTGCGTCTCGGAAGTATGCTCTTTGCGGGCCATGCGTGTTACGCTAAAGGTTCATTGAGGAGTCTTATTATGCAGCAAGAGATTCGCTTTGCCACCTTCAATGTATTCAACCTCGCCCCCGCCGGCGCGAGCTGTACGACAACCTGCTGCCCTCCACGCCCGCGGAGTACGAGGCGAAGATCGCCTGGACTGCGCGCCAGATCGACATGCTGGACGCCGACGTCATCGGCTTCCAGGAGATCTTCTCGCAGGCGGCGCTGAAGGATGCGTTGTCGCGCACGACCAAATACCGCAACGCCCACCACGTCGGTTTCGATCCCGACCCGGCCGCCGAACGCCTGACGCCCAGCGTGCGCTGGTCTCGCGGTTGCCGCTGGCCGGCGAAGGCACCGCCTATGGCCTGTTCCCCAGCGGGGTCGCCCTGCCCGCCGGCATGCGCGACCCCGACCGCTTCACGCGGCCGGTGGTGCATGCGCCTGTCGTCGTGTCGCCCGACTGCACGCTGGACGTGGTGGTGGTCCACCTCAAGTCGCGCCGCCCCGACTACCGCAACGGCGACGCCGGCGACGATACGCAGGCGTACGCCATGGCCTGCCTGCGTTCGCTGGTACGGCGCGGCACCGAGGCGGTCGGCCTGCGCGTTCTGCTCAGCAGCCTGGGCAAGGCCAACAAGCGTCCGCGCGTGTGCTGGGCGACTTCAACGACGTGGCCGACTCGGTCACCACCGCCATCGTGCAGGCGTCGGCGCGCCGCTGGGCGACCGCATGTTCGACGCCTACGACCTGCAGCGGACACAGGACCGGTTGCGCCACGTGGGTTTCAGCAGCATGCACGAGGGCCGCTACAGTACCATCGACCATATCCTGCTGTCCGAGGACTTCAACACGGCGCTTCCCAACGCCATCGGCGAATGGTGGAAGTGAACTACCTGAACGACCACCTGGTGCTGGAACTGCCCGAGGCCTCCGACCACGGCCAGGTGCTGGCGCGCATCCGCCTGTTCGACGAGACGCACGGGCTCATTGATGCAGCCTGTGAGCCCGGGTTGCTTGAAAGCGTGCCTCGTCGGCGCTCATGACGAATGCGCGTTCATGTCGGGCCTGAAGAAGCGGAAGGCGTTGCGGCCGCCCTGCTTGGCGTGGTACATCGCGATGTCGGCGTGCTGCATGAGGGTGTCGACATCGGTGCCGTCGCCCGGATAGATGCTGATGCCGATCGAAACGCTCACGGAAGCCCGCACCGTGCCAGCGTCCACCGGCTGCAAAATCGAATGCATCACGCTCTCGGCAACATGGGCGGCCTGGTCCACCCCGCCGATGTCGGCCAGGATGATCACGAACTCGTCGCCCCCGTGGCGGCTGACCGTTCGATTGCCTCGCGTCCAGGTCCATCCGGCTCATGCATATCCGGCGACGATTGCTGGCTGGCACTCAAAACATTTCCTTTGATGAAGAGGAGCGCTGTGTCACGTTCTGCGCGCCGGAATGCCAATTCTCGACGGCTGCGCAAGCCCGCCGCTTGCGACAGCACAAAGTGGTGCGGCGCGACTGATTCCGCTGTTCAATAGATAAGCATCCTGCGACGTTTTGTCCCGGCTTTTTGCATTTCATCGCGCCGAAAGCGCCTCCTGTCGCATTCCGATGGCGGGCCGGCGCCGCTTTTTCTAGAGTGTCAACATGCGCTTGGGGCTCCATCCTGGTTTCCAGGGCGGAGCACATGCGCCTCCCGCCGCCGTTCAACTGAACACCGATAAGAAAATCGAAAATGAAACTCGAAAACCTGCCCCCGGCCGCCCCTTCCATCAAAACCACCACCAGGAAGCGCTGGCGCGCGCCCGCGATCGCGCTGGCCGCGGTCGCCATCGGCGCCGGTGGCTGGTATGCGATGAAGCCGCCGGCCAAGCCCGCGGCGCCGGCCGCCGCACAGGCAGCCGCCGGCAAGGATGGGCCGAAGATTGAGGTATATGAATTGTCGGCGCGCGACGTGGCCGCCATCGGCACCGGCGAACTGCGCGTCAATCTCCCGCTTTCCGGCTCGCTCATTCCGCTGTCGCAGGCGACCATCAAGTCCAAGGTGTCGGGCGTGGTCACCGGCGCCACCGTGCAGGAAGGCATGGCGGTATCCGCCGGCCAGGTGCTGGCGCGCCTCGACCAAGCCGACCAGCGCGCACGCGTGGCGCAGCAGCAGGCGGCGCTGGACGAAGCCAACGCCCGCCTCGACATGGCGGTCAAGAACAACGCCAATAGCCAGGCCCTGCTCACCCAGAACTACATTTCGCAGAACTCGCACGACACCACCTCCAACGCGGTGGCGCTGGCGCGCGCCAGCGTCAAGTCGGCCCAGGCCCAGCTCGACCTCGCACGCAACGCACTGAACGACACCGTGATCGTCGCGCCGATGTCGGGCGTGATCAGCAAGCGCCACGTGCAGGCGGGCGAGAAGGTAGCGCCCGACATGCCGGTGTTCTCCATCGTCGACCTGCGCGAGCTGACCCTCGAAGCGCAGGTGCCGGCCTCCGACATCCCGCGCGTGAAAGTTGGCCAGGAGGTGTCGTTCCGGGTCGACGGCTATGCCGGCCGCAGCTTCGCCGGCAAGGTGGCGCGCATCAACCCGACCGCGGAAGCGGGTTCGCGCTCGATGCTGGTCTATATCAGCGTGGCCAATCCCGACGCGGCGCTGCGCGGTGGCATGTTCGCCAAGGGCAGCGTCACCACCACCAGGTCGGCCCTGGCGCCGCTGCTGCCGCTGGCCGCGCTGCGCAAGGACAAGGATGCCGACGTGGTGTACACGGTCGTCGACGGCAAGGTGGTGTCGACCCCGGTCACGATCGGCCTGCGCAATGAGGACGAAGGCATGGCGGAAGTCACCTCCGGCCTGGCCGCAGGCGCGCGCGTGCTGGTCGCGAAGCTCGATGGCGTCAAGCCCGGCAGCAAGGTGAAGGTCGATGGACCGGCCGCGAAGTCGGCATCGGCTGCAGTACCTGCTGTGAAGGGCTAAGCCATGTGGATCACTAAAACGAGTATCAAGAACCCGGTGTTCGCCACCATGGTGATGGTGGCGCTGGTCGTGCTCGGCCTGTTCTCCTACCGCGGCCTCGGCGTCGAATCGATGCCGAACGTCGACCTGCCGTTCGCATGGGTTGAAGTTGCTTACCCGGGCGCCTCGCCCGAGCAGGTCGAAAACGACATCACGCGCCAGCTCGAGGACACCATCAACACCGTCAGCGGCGTCAAGACCATCCGCAGCAATTCCTGGGAAGGCCGCGCCGGCGTGTCGGTGGAGTTCCATATCTCCACCAACATGGACAAGGCCATGACCGACATGCGCGACAAGATCTCGCGCGTGCGTCCCGCCTTCCCCAAGGAGGCCAAGGAGCCGTTCATCATCCGCGCCGAAGGCGACAACCAGCAGGCCATCGTCATCCTCAGCCTGACGTCGAATGCACGCAGCCTGCGCGACCTGTCGACCCTCACCGAGCAGGTCATCTCCAAGCGCCTGCAGGGCGTGGCCGGCGTCGGCCAGGTGCGCGTCAACGGCCGCACCAACCGCCAGGTGCTGGTCAACCTCAAGCCCGATGCGCTGGCAGCCCAGCACGTGGGCGTGGACGAGGTACTGCGCGCGATCCAGACCACCAACGCCAACCTCCCGGCAGGTAACATCAGCTTCGGCGCCACCGAGCGCCTGGTGCGCATCGAAGGCCAGATCAAGGATGCGCGCGGGTTCAACAAGATCATCGTGGCGCGCCGCGCCAGCGGCCCGGTCTACCTCGAGCAGGTAGCCGAGATCATCGACGGCGAGCAGGAAGAGCAGTCGATCTCGCGCATCAATGGCGTGCGCGCCATCACCCTGGACGTGACCAAGATGCAGGACGCCAATGTGGTCGAAGTCGGCACCGGCATCAAGAAGGCGATCGAGCACATGCAGGCCACCATGCCTGCCGATATCAAGTTCAGCATCATCGAAGACCAGTCGGCGCGCGTGCAGAGCCAGCTCGACAACGTCAAGCGCACCATCATGGAAGGCGCGCTGCTGACCATGCTGATCGTGTTCCTGTTCCTGCACTCCTGGCGCAGCACCGTCATCACCGGCCTGACCCTGCCGATCTCGGTGATGGCCAGCTTCATCGCGATGAAGTACTTCGGCTTTACGCTGAACTTCCTGACCCTGATGGCGCTGTCGCTGTGCATCGGCCTCCTGATCGACGACGCCATCGTGGTGCGCGAAAACATCGTGCGCCACCTCGGCATGGGCAAGAGCCACGTACAAGCGGCCAACGACGGCACCAATGAAATCGGCCTGGCCGTGATGGCCACCACCTTCGCGATCGTGGCGGTGTTCGTGCCGGTCGCCTTCATGGATGGCCTGATCGGGCGCTTCTTCCTCCAGTTCGGCATCACGGTGGCGGTGGCGGTGATGGTGTCGCTGTTCGTCAGCTTCACGCTCGACCCGATGCTGTCGTCGGTATGGCGCGACCCGGTCAAGGACCGCTTCAAGTATGTGCCATGGCTGGGCCGCATCATGGAAAAGGTGGAGCATGGGATCGACCGCGTGCACGTCTGGTACGGCAAGATCCTCGAAGTGGCGCTGCGCTGGCGCAAGGCCACGCTGACGCTGGCGTTGGCGCTGTTCGTCGGCAGCCTGGCCTTGATGCCGATGGTAGGCGGCGAGATGTTCCCCGAAACCGACAACGGCTTCATCCAGCTGCGCTTCAAGACCCCGATCGGGTCCAGCCTGGAGTACACCAACAGCAAGGTGCAGCAGGTCGAAGCGGCGCTGAAGGAGTTCAAGGAAATCGACAGCATCATCACCAATGTCGGCACCTGGGACGGCCGCAACACCTCGGAAGTGAACCTGAAGCTGACCGACGTGAAGAAGACCAAGCGCCGCTCGCAGAAGGAGATGGAAAAGATCATCCGTGCGCGCCTGGCGCCGATCGCGGGCATCACGATGTCGGTGGGCAACAAGCCGATCTTCATCGCGATCCTGGGGCAGGACGAAGCCAAGCTGGATGACGCCGCGCGCCGCCTGATGGACAAGATGCGCAACATCAAAGGCGTGGTCGACATGGAATATAGCCAGGAAGGCGCCAACCCTGCCACCATCGTCAAGATCAACAACGAACTGGCGAGCGACCTTGGCCTGTCGACCCAGCAGATCGGCGCGGCGCTGCGTCCCTTCGTGGCGGGCGACCAGATCAGCCGATGGCTGGCGCCGGACGGCCAGAACTACGACGTCAACGTGCAGCTGCCGAAGTCGGGCCGCCAGAAGGTGGCCGACCTGGCCGACCTGTCGGTCGCGTCGAGCAAGAAGGACGAACAGGGCAACCCGATCATGGTGCCGTTGCGCCAGGTGGTGGAATTCGTACCGTCCACCAGTCCGCAGGTGCTCAAGCGCCAGGCGCTGGAACGCCGGGTGGCCGTGTATGCGGCGATCGAAGGCCGTCCGAACGGCGACGTCAACTCCGAAATCGACAAGGCGATGAAGAGCATCGAACTGCCTGAAGGCGTGCGCTTCGACGTCGCAGGCGAGGCGCAGCAGATGCAGGAGACGCTGGCCGGCGCCGCTACCGCGCTGGGCATCGCGATCATCTTCATCTACCTGGTGCTGGCGTCGCAGTTCGGCAGCTTCCTGCAGCCGATCGCGATCATGGTGTCGCTGCCGCTGTCGATGATCGGCGTGCTGGTGGCGCTGCTGGTGACGGGCAGCACGCTGAACATCTTCTCGGTGATCGGCATCGTGATGCTGATGGGGCTTGTGACCAAGAACGCGATCCTGCTGGTGGACTTCACCAACCACGGGCAGCGCAACGGCAAGAACCAGCATGACGCGATCCTCGACGCGGGCCAGGTGCGCTTGCGGCCGATCCTGATGACGACGCTGGCCATGATCTTCGGCATGCTGCCGATGGCGATCGGCATGGGCGACGGCGGCGAATCGCAGGCGCCGATGGGCCGCGCGGTGATTGGCGGGGTGATCACCTCGACCCTGCTGACCTTGGTGGTGGTGCCGGTGGCATATACCTACCTGGACAACCTGGGCAAGCGGGCGTCGCGCTGGTTCAAGGGCAAGCCGGATGAGGAAGTAGGCGAAGCCGAACTGGCGGAAGCCGCGTAAAACGAAAAGGCCGTCACGATGTGACGGCCTTTTAGCTTTGGTACCGTTTCACGCGTAGGGCGGATAACGCGGCTGCCGCCGAGGCCGCGCATCCGCCGAATTCGCCCGCATCGCGTTGACGTTTGCAAAAAACGGCGGATGCTATCGCTGTGGGAGCATCCGCTTGCAAGCGGATGCCGTTTCGCAGGCGAATCGCATGCGATTCGAAACCCCTGCTGCACCGCTTTCGCTTATCCGCCCTACGTATTTCGAATCGTGTTTCCGATGTTACGTTATTGCTGTGCTTGTTCTTCCGGCGCATCTTCGGGCGCATCGCCTTCCGACTGTTCCTCCGGCTCGCCCCGGGCTTTCGCCTCGGCTTTCTTCCGTGCTTTCTCTTCCGCCTTCTTCTTCTTCTCTAATTCCCGCTGCCGCTTTTCGTACTGGAAATTAGTCTTAGCCATGCGTCACCTCTCAGGTTATGTGGGATACAAAAGGCTGCCCTTCCCCCATTATGACGCAGTTATGCGAAAGGCATTTGAATTAACCACGTGGATGGTGCTCCGCATGCAGGTGTTTCAGCCTTTCTCTCGCGACGTGGGTATAGATTTGCGTTGTGGATATATCGGAATGACCCAGCAGCAACTGCACGACGCGCAGGTCGGCGCCGTGGTTCAGCAGGTGGGTGGCGAAGGCGTGGCGCAGGGTGTGCGGCGACAGCGGCGCGGTAATGCCGGCCCTCGCCGCATGCTTCTTGATCAGGATCCAGAACATCTGCCGCGTCATCGGCCCGCCGCGCCCGGTGACGAACAGCGCGTCGTCCACCTGGCCGTCCAGGATGACGCCGCGCGCCTCGCTGACGTAACGCTCGATCCAGCGGCGCGCTTGCTGCCCGAACGGCACCAGCCGGGTCTTGCTGCCCTTGCCGGTGATGCGCAGCACGCCGTCGTTCAGGCTCAGTTCCACGATCTTCAGGGCCACCAGCTCGGACACGCGCAGGCCGCTGGCGTACATCAGTTCCAGCATCGTGCGTTCGCGCAGCCCCAGCGGCGTGTTCACGTCAGGCGCCGCCAGCAGGGCTTCGACCTGGGCTTCCGACAGCGTGTGCACGAAGCGCACCGGCTGTTTGGCCGACGCCATGTGCAGGCACGGGTCCACACTGACCTGCTTGTTGCGCAGCGCCAGCTGGTAAAAGCGCTTGAGGACCGACAGGCGCCGGTTGGCCGACGACGGCTTGGTCTCGGCGTGGCGCTCGGCGAAGTAGGCCGCAAGGTCGTGCGGTTCGACCGCGTGCAGGGTCTCGCGCTCCGGCCGCTTCACTTCCAGCCAGCGCGCGAACAGGCGCATGTCGCGGCGGTAGGCGTCGAGCGAGTTTTTCGCGAGCCCCTGTTCAAGCCAGAGGTTGTCGCAAAACTCGTCGATCAGGGCCAGATTGCCTGCTGTTGCCATGGGGATACATTGACGCCTTCGTGGCGCAGCAGCCAGCGCTTGACGCTGAGGTGGAAGCCGTTTTCTTCGTCGTGGTTGGAAAAGCCGCCCAGTCCTCCGGCCGCCGTCACGCGGTGGCAGGGAATCACCAGAGGGAACCAGTTGGCGCCGCAGGCCTGTCCCACCGCGCGCGGCGCCGAGCCGATATGCTTGGCGATCTGGCCGTAGGTGTGCACCGTGCCGCGCGGGATCGACGAGATCGCGCCCCACACCTTTTGCTGGAAGGCGCTGCCCGCCTGCACCAGCGGAAGGCTGAACGTGAAGTCGGGGTCGGCCAGGTATGCCTGCACCTGGCGCGCCGCTTCGGCGGCCATTTCGTCGGTCGGGTCTTTCTCGTCGAATTGCGGCGGGAGGTAGACCAGTTCGCGCACGGCGCCGGCCTCGGTACGGATACCGATCGCGCCGAAAGGAGCGGCGACGATGGCGCTGAAAATTTCACTGCCTTGCTGTGGGTTCATGTCGCGCAGTTTACCGCAGCGGCGCGCGCACGCGAAAAAAAACGCACCACGAAGGGTGCGTTTTGAAGCTGGTCACGTTCCCGGCTGTCGGTCATGCCGACGGCATTCTTTGAAACGCGTGTCTCCTCGATATATCTCCGGTATGGACTACCGTTGCTTTTATCTACTACCCCCCAAACTTTGAATCCTGTGTTGCGCCGGGGGAAGAACCGCTCAGCAGCATCGGGGGCAATCATAGCCTATCTGGATTCCAATGACTGTGGCTTTTTGGACACTTGCGCCAAAACCGTTTTAGTCGTACACGCGGTTCGCCGGCCCCGCCGATCGGCCTTATTTCCCCGCCGCCCTGGTGATCGCATCGATCAGCTCCTTGCCGATCCTGCCTTCCATCTGCCTGTGCACCGGCAGCAGCGCCTTGCGCCACGCCGCCTGTTCCTGCGGGGTCAGCTTGTAGATGGTGGTCTTGCCGGTCTTGCGGATCGCTTCCATGGCCAGGTCGTTGTCGCGCTGCGCAATCGCCTTCTCGTAGGTGGTCGCGTCGCGCATCGCCCGTTCCAGCTGGCCGCGCACGTCGGCCGGCAGTCCGTCCCAGAACTTCTTGTTGACGATGACCGCATAGCCCAGGTAGCCGTGGTTCGACATCGTCACGTGCTTCTGCACCTCGTGCATCTTCTGGGTGTACATGTTCGACGGCGGGTTCTCGGTGCCGTCCACCACCCCGGCCTGCAGCGCCTGGTACACCTCGGAGAACGCCAGTACCTGCGGGATTGCGCCCAGCGCGCGCATCTGCGCGTCCAGCACTTTGGAAGCCTGGATGCGCATCTTCTGGCCGCGGAAGTCGGCCGGCGTGTGCAGCGGCTTGTTGGCCGACATGACCTTGAAGCCGTTGTCCCAGTACGCCAGGCCGGTGATGCCTTTCGGCGACAGCTTCCTCAAGAGCTCCTTGCCGATCGGCCCCTCGGTGACGCGGTACAGCGCCGCCTTGGACGGAAAGATGTAGGGCAGGTCGAAGGCTTCGAACTCCTTCACGCCCAGCGGGCCGAACTTGGCCAGCGAAGGCGCCAGCATCTGCACCGCGCCGAGCTGCAGCGCTTCGAGTTCTTCCTTGTCCTTGTACAGCTGGCTGTTCGGGTACACCTCGACCTTGACCCGGCCGCGGGTGCTCTTTTCCGCCAGCACCTTGAAGCGTTCCGCCGCCTGGCCTTTCGGCGTATCGGTCGCCACCACGTGGCTGAACTTGATGACGATCGGTCCCTGCGCCCAGGCATTGATGCCTGCGGTTGCAGCCAGCGCGACCAGGATCGCTTTCAATTGCATGTTCTCTCCTCGGGGGTGGGAATCTATTATCATTGATCACCCCATTCTGCACCGCACTTGCGGAAATCCACAATAGCGCGGCGCTTATATTGATCGCATCCTACGCCATGACGACAACCCTTCCTCGCGCTCCGCGCTTCCGTCTTGTCGGGACGATGCGCTGGTTGCTGCCGGTGCTGCTGGTGCTGCTGTTCCTCGCGGTGCTGATCTGGCTGCCGTGGCAGGCGCGCCAGATGGAGAGCAACGAGCGCCAGGAGCAGCTGATCGCCGACACCCTGTGGGTCGAGCAGGCGATCCGCTTCACGCTCGACCGCAATGCCGAGATCCTGCAGAACCTCGGCGCCGACATCGCATCCGGCGCCCTGCCACCGGCTGCCGTCCAGGCCCGCATCGACCATTTGCGCAAGACGGCGCCAGAACTGAAACGCGTCGCATGGATCGGCCAGGACGGCGAGGTGCGCGCGTTCGCGGGCGCCGAGACCGGCAGCGACGCGGGCGCTTCGGCCAACGCGGCCATGCTGGCGCGCGAGACCGGCGCCGGCCGCTACAGCGATCCCGCCGCGCAGCAGGCCGGCGCGCCCGCGCTGATGGACTACCACCTGCCGCTGTTCCCTAACCGCGCCTACGCGGGCAGCCTGGTCGCCACCTACGACCTGAAGTCGCTGCTCGATGAAACCGTGCCGTGGTGGTTCGCCAAGGACAATGCCGTGTCCCTGATCGACTCCGGCGACGGCGTGCTGGCGCAGCGCGCGGCGGGTGGACCGGGGCGCGGCGTGTACACCCACAACCGCCCGCTCGACCTGCACGGCGCCAACCTGCTGCTGGCCACCAACAGCGTCAAGGGTGCGCCCGAGCTGCTGCCAAACCTGCTGGTCGGCTCGGTGATCCTGCTGTCGCTTGGCCTGCTGGCCAGCCTGGCCGCGCTATGGCGCCACATCACACGCCGCCTGGCGGCCGAAGGCGCGCTGCGCCAGCAGATGGCGTTCCGCACCGCGATGGAAAACTCGATGGTCACCGGCCTGCGCGCGCGCGACCTCGAAGGCCGCACCACCTACGTCAACCCGGCCTTCTGCCGCATGGTCGGGTTTAGCGCCGAGGAGCTGGTTGGGCACGCGCCGCCGATGCCTTACTGGGCGCCTGAGGCGATGGACGAATACCAGCAGCGCCTCGCCGACGTACTGTCCGGGAACGTGGCGCCGCAGTTCGAATCCGTGTTCCAGCGCTCGGACGGCAAGCGCATCCCGGTGCTGATCTTCGAAGCGCCCCTGATCGGCAAGGACGGCACCCAGACCGGCTGGATGGGATCGATCCTGGACATCTCCGAGCGCAAGATCGCGGAAGACCTGCACCGCCAGCAGCAGGAAAAGCTGCAGGCCGGTTCGCGCCTGGCGACCATGGGCGAGATTTCGTCGATGCTGGCGCACGAACTGAACCAGCCGCTGGCGGCGATTTCAAGCTACACATCGGGCGCGCTGAACATGCTATCCAACGGGGCCGGCGAGCCGGTCGACGCCGACACGCTCAGGCCCGCGCTGGAACAGGCCAACCTGCAGGCCCAGCGCGCCGGGCAGATCATCCGCAGCGTGCACGAATTCGTGAAGAAGCGCGAGCCGGAGCGGCAGCTCATCGACATCAGGAGCGTGGTCGAAGGCGTGCGCGCGCTGGTGGAACTGCAGGCGCGCAAATACTTCGTGGCGCTGCAGGTACACATCGATCCTGCCTTGCCGGCGGTGCGCGCCGACCGCATGATGCTCGAACAGGTGCTGCTTAACCTGACCCGCAACGGCGTCGAGGCGATGCAGGACATCCCGCCCGAACGCCGCATCCTGCGCATCGACGCGACGGCGGCCAATGGGCGCGTCGAAGTGTCGGTGACCGACAATGGCCACGGCATCACGGACGACGTCAACAGCCGCCTGTTCTCGCCCTTTTTCTCGACCAAGGCGGAAGGCATGGGCATGGGCCTGTCGATCTGCCGCAGCGCCATCGAATTCCACGGCGGTACGCTGAACCACCGGCCCAACCCCGGCGGCGGCACCGTGTTCACGTTTGCACTGCCGGCCGAGCCGCGCGCATCCTGAGCCACTAACAAGAAACCGGAGACCACACCATGCTGCACATCGTCGACGACGAAGACGTGATCCGCGACTCGCTGGCCTGGCTGGCCCGCTCGCGCGGCATCGAAGCCTGCACCTACGCCAGCGCGCAGGCCTTCCTCGACAGCGCCGGCGAGCGCTTCGCGCAGGACGGCGACTGCGTGCTGCTCGATGTGCGCATGCCCGACCTGAACGGCGTGGCCGTGTTCGACCAGCTGGCCGCGCGCGGGCTCACGGCGCGCATCCCGGTGATCTTCCTGACCGGCCATGGCGACGTACCGATGGCGGTCGATACGCTCAAGCGCGGCGCCTTCGACTTCGTCGAAAAGCCGTTCAACGACAACCAGCTGATGGACCGCGTGCAGGAGGCGCTGGCGGCCTCGCGCACGGCCGGCAATGCGGCGCAGGTGCATGCGCGGCTGGCCACCCTGTCGGCGCGCGAGCGTGAAGTGCTCGACCGTATTTTGGCCGGCAAGATGAACAAGGTGGTTGCCGACGAGCTGGGCATCAGCATGCGCACCGTCGAGGTACACAGGTCGAACATCCTGGAAAAAATGCAGGTGAAGACCGTGGTCGAACTGGCCGGCCTGCTGAAGTAGCCGCATGTTTACCGTCCCGTTAAGTCCCGTTCAATTCGCCGAATCGTGCGCGCCGCGAATGCTGATAACATCGCCACAAGTGTTCGGAACAAACAGGACGGCATGCAGATGAGCGAGAAAACGATAGCGGACAAGATGTACCTGAAGAACGCCAAATCCATGGCGATCCTCAACGGCGAGGCCCATCCGCGGATAGTGGAACAGCTGCCCAGGGAGCTGGTGGCCGGGGGCGACACGCCTGCCGACGTGGTACTGGTGTTCGCACTGAACCGCAAGCAGCTGGAGGAGCTGCTGCCGCCGGCGCTGGCGCGCCTGGGCGAAAAAGGATCGTTGTGGATCGCCTACCTGAAGCAGACCGCGTCGAAGGCCACCGACATCAACCGCGACACCATCAACGCCTACTGCAAGGAGAACGGCGTCACCGGCGTGGCGATGATTTCCATCGACAGCGACTGGTCGGCGCTGCGCCTCAAGCGCCTTTAATCCGAGGTATGGCGCGCCAGCGCCCACGCCACATGCTCGCGCACCATCTCCGACGGATGATCGGCGCGCGCGCGCAAGGCCGCCACAATCCCGGCGTCGCCCTTCACGCTGCCGGCGGCATTGCCCAGACCGACGGCGATATTGCGCAGCCAGCGTTCATGGCCGATGCGGCGGATCGGGCTGCCTTCGAGGCGGCGGTTGAATTCTTCCTCGGTCCAGGCAAACAGCTCCACCATGCTGGCGCTGCCGAGGCCATTGCGCTCATCGAAGTCAGGCACTGAAGCGCGCTGCGCGAACTTGTTCCACGGGCAGGCGGTCTGGCAGTCGTCGCAGCCGTAAACGCGGTTGCCGATCAGCGGGCGCAGGTCTTCCGGGATGCTGCTTTTCAATTCGATGGTCAGGTAGGAGATGCAGCGGCGCGCGTCGAGCCGGCCCGGCCCCAGGATCGCCTGCGTCGGGCAGACGTCGATGCAGGCCTGGCACTGGCCGCAATGGGCGCTGGCCGGCTCGTCGACCGGCAGCGGCAGGTCGACCAGGATCTCGCCCAGGAAGTACATCGAGCCCGCTTCGCGGTTCAGCATCAGCGTGTGCTTGCCGCGCCAGCCCAGGCCCGCCTTTTCCGCCAGCGGCAATTCCATCACCGGCGCCGAGTCGGTAAACACCCGGTAGCCGTACTCGCCGATGGCCTGCGTCACGCGCTCGGCCAGCTGCTGCAGGCGGCTGCGCAGCACCTTGTGATAGTCGCGGCCACGCGCGTAGACCGACACCACGGCGGCCTGCGGATCGGACAGGCGCGCGACCTCGGTCTCGCGCCAGTCGGGCCGGGTGCTCATGGGCAGGTAGTCCATGCGCGCGCAGATCGCGCGCACCGTGCCGGGAACCAGTTCGGCCGGCCGCGCGCGCTTCATGCCGTGGCTTGCCATATAATCCATTTCGCCATGGCGGCCCGCATCCAGCCAGGCCTGCAGGCCCGCTTCGGCGTGCGACAGGTCGACGTCGGCGATACGGACATCGGCAAATCCAAGCTCGGCGCCCCATTGCTTGATGGCGCGCGCGAGTTGTTGCAGGTCGGGTTCTGAGTGAAGCATGCTCGGCAGGATTAAAATAGCGCCTGCCGTAGGGCAGGACTTAACTCACATTCTATTCGATGCAGCACTTGAAGACCCATCTGAACGACGAAACCGCCACCGCGGCACTGGGCGCCGCGCTGGCGCGCGCCCTGGTTCCCGGCCTGGCGATCCACCTGCACGGCGACCTCGGCGCCGGCAAGACCGCGCTCACGCGCGCGCTGCTGCACGCGGCCGGCCACGTGGGCACGGTCAAGAGCCCCACCTACACGCTGTCGGAGCCGTACCGCATCGTGCTGGGTGGCGAAACGGTCAACGTGATCCATTTCGACCTGTACCGCATGTCCAGCGCGGAGGAATTCCTCGACGCCGGATTCCGCGAGGACTTCAACGGCCACAACATCTGCATCGTCGAATGGCCGGAAAAGGCCGATCCGGTGTTGCCGCCACCCGACTTGAATGTTTCCCTGAGTGTTGCTGGACAGGGCCGTGATGTAGAATTGCAAGCGTTGTCCCACTTGGGCTCGCTATGCCTCGACCGCCTCACATTCCCCTTCCCTTGACCGCCACGCCGCTCAAGCGACGCACCATCCTGAAAGCCGGCGGCACGCTGCTGCTGTCGGTGCTGTCGCCGCTGCCGGCACAGGCCGCGCAGATCCTCGCGGTGCGCGTCTGGCCGGCCGATGACTACACCCGCGTCACGCTCGAAAACGACACCAACCTGAAGGCCACGCACTTCATCGTGCCGGACCCGCAGCGCCTGGTGGTCGACATCGAAGGGCTGGAGCTGAACCCGACCCTGAAAAGCCTGGTCGCGAAAATCGAATCGGAAGACCCGTACATCAAGCAGGTGCGCGTGGGCCAGAACCGGCCCAACGTGGTGCGGCTGGTGTTCGACCTGAAGGAAGAAGTGCGGCCGCAGGTATTTACGCTGGCGCCGGTGGGCAGCTACAAGCACCGCCTGATCTTCGACCTGTACCCGGTGGCACCTAGCGACCCGATCGCCCAGATGATCGAAAAAGGCGAGTGGATGCGCGACGACCTCGCGCCAGGCGGCAGGCCGGAGCTGCCAGCGCCGGCGGTGGCCGATCCGCTTGCCAGGCTGCCCGCGATGGCGGTGGTGACGCCGGAAACCGTGGCGCCCACCAAAGCCGCAGCACCGGGGCCCGCGCCCGCGAAGCCGAGCGTGGTGCGCATGGTGACCATCGCGCTCGACCCCGGCCATGGCGGCGAAGACCCGGGCGCGATCGGCGCGGCCGGCACGCGCGAGAAGGACATCGTGCTGTCCATTGCGAAGCGCCTCAAGTTCAAGCTGGAAGAGCTGCCCAATGTGCGCGTGATGCTCACGCGCGACGGCGACTACTTCGTCCCGCTCGGCACCCGCGTCGCGAAGGCGCGCAAGGTGCAGGCAGACCTGTTCGTATCGATCCACGCGGACGCGTTCATGAAACCGAGCGCGCGCGGCTCGTCGGTGTTCGTGCTGTCCGAACGTGGCGCCAGCTCCAGCGCCGCGCGCTGGCTCGCGACCAAGGAAAACCTGGCCGATGCCATCGGCGGCGTCAACATGGGCGGCCACGACCTCCAGCTCGCCAGCGTGCTGCTGGACCTGTCGACGACCGCGCAGATCAACGACAGCCTGAAGCTTGGCAAGGCGGTGCTGACCGAAATCGGCGGCTTCGCGCGCCTGCACAAGGCCTCGGTGGAGCAGGCCGGGTTTGCGGTGCTGAAGGCGCCGGACATTCCATCGATCCTGATCGAAACCGCGTTCATCTCGAACCCGGAAGAAGAAGCCAAACTGCGCGACAATGGCTACCAGGACCAGATCGCGGCGGCAGTCACCAAAGGCATCAAGAGTTATTTCGCGAAGAATCCGCCGATGGCCAAGAGCCGGATTACCTAAGGACACAGCGTGATGGAAAATTCGACGGTCAAGTACGGCAAGCTGCCGACGGTACGCGTGACGGCGCCAAGCGGCGCGCAGGCGGTGGTATCGCTGTATGGCGGGCACCTGCTCTCGTGGAAGACAGCGGACGGGCAGGAACGCCTGTTTTTCAGCGAGAAATCGGCGCTGGACGGCAGCCGCGCGATCCGCGGCGGCGTGCCCGTGATCTTCCCCCAGTTCGCCGCACGCGGCACCGGCATGCGGCATGGTTTCGCGCGCGTGAGCAACTGGCACCTGACCGAAACCGGGACGCACGCCGACGCCGCGTTCGCGCGTTTCGTGCTGACCGACGAATGGCTGGAACCGGAAGTGGCGGCCGCGTGGCCGCACAAGTTCAAGCTGGTGTTAGACGTGGTGGTGAGGGCCGACGACATCCGGCTGTCGCTCACGGTACACAATACAGGCGAAGCGCCTTTCGAGTTCTCGGGCGCGCTGCACACCTACTTCCTGGTCGACGAGCTGGGCAAGGTGCGCATCGACGGCGTGCAGGAAGGCGAGTTTGCCATCACCGACAAGTACGACCACATCTACTTCGGCGTCGAGGGCCCGCTGGCGCTGCGTTCGGGGCACGGCACGCTGAAGCTGGAGCAGGAAGGGTTCCCGGACGCCGTGATCTGGAACCCGGGCGCGGCCGATGCGGCAGCGCTGGTGGACATGGGCGACGAGGAATACGACCGGTTCGTGTGTATAGAACCGGCGACGATCGCGCCGCGGACGCTGGCGCCGGAAGAATCGTGGCGCGGGTGGCACATC
Source organism: Massilia cavernae (assembly GCF_003590855.1). Lineage (GTDB taxonomy): Bacteria > Pseudomonadota > Gammaproteobacteria > Burkholderiales > Burkholderiaceae_D > Telluria_A > Telluria_A cavernae. Next base: position 1,546 of record NZ_QYUP01000113.1, on the reverse strand, counting down.
ATTACCGCCGTTCCGGCGGAATAAAGATCAAATCACGTTAAGCCCGTAGGGCGGGTAAGCGTAGCGCACCCGCCATTAGATGCGCCACGTTGACGCGTACAATGGCGGATGCTTCGCTAAGGAGCATCCGCTTGCAAGCGGATGCCGTTTCGCAGGCGAATCGCATGCGATTCGAAACCCCTGCTACACCGCTTCGCTTATCCGCCCTACGATCCTTCTTAATTCGACTCTTTGATCACGCGGCCCGAGCTGGCCTGCACCGGACGTGCATTCATCGGATACAGCCGGCTAAACAGCGCCATCTGCTGCGGCGACGCTTGCATCGGCTGCTTCATCACCATCCACAGCACGCCTTCGGTGCACGGCGGCGTAGTCAGCGATCCCATGTACATGAAGTAGTCGCGTTTTTCCGGCAGCAGCTCGGCCACGTCCAGCACCACCGACGGCGTCACCGTGTCGTGCTTTTCCAGCGGCAGGTTGTTCCACACGGTCTGGATCGTGCCCTGCGCGGCGCCGCGCTCGAGCAGCACCGCCAGCACCGCCAGCTTGCCCTCGGCATCCTTGTGCACCAGGTGCACCACCATCTCGAAACTCTTGCCGTTGATGCGTTCTTCCGATGGACGGTGGAAGTGGAACTGCTGCAGCTCGTACGAACGGTTCTGCACCGTCAGGAAATTACCACCGGCAACAGTCACCTGCACGGTGTGGCCGTTGTCGATCACGCTGAAGGTCGACGGCTTGTAGTCGAAGGCGATCTTCTCCAGCTCGACCTTCATGCCGTCGCGGATGTCGATCGGCGACTGGCGGTTGCCGGTCCCGCATGACGCCCACTTCGAATTGATCTTGCTCCAGTTGGCCGGGCCGAACTCGCCCTCGTACGACCAGTGGGTGCCGTTGGCCGGCATCGGCTTGGCGACGACCTCGGCCTGCTTGCGCTTCTTCGCTTCCGTCGCCTTGCGCGCGCGGGCGGCGGCGGCAATGCGCTCGGCCTGGTTGGCGCGCATTTCGGCGATGCGGGCGGCGATCTTGGCTTGCAGGTCGAGCTCGGCCTGCTCTTCGATGGCGCGCTGCTCGGCGGCCGACGGCGCCTTCGGCTTGGCGATGGCAGGCACAATCGAAGGAATCGACGCGGCGGCCTTGCCGGCGGCCGGCGTGGATGCGGCGGCCGCCGCGGCGGCGCGGGCGGACGGCGCGACGGCGGGGCTAGTCGCTGGTTCTTTCGCACTTGCCGCCGCGATGGCGAAGCTGCAAGCAGAGAGGACGAACAGGTTACGCATGGGAATCCAGAAAGTAGGCTTACAGTCTGGTTTATCGGCGCGAACCCGGGTAACTTGAGTCCGCGCGGAAACTACCGCGCGATAAAGATCGCGCGTATCAAGCAGTCAATCAGCGGCTGAGCAACTTGCGGCCGAACTTGTACAGGCCGCCGAGGGCGAGCGGTATGATGGCCGCGCCCACGCCGACCAGCACGATGGCGGTCAGGTTGTCGCGGATGATGGGGATGTTGCCGAACAGGTAGCCGCCCGTGACCAGGCTGATCACCCAC
>NZ_QYUP01000112.1 GCF_003590855.1 Massilia cavernae | reverse complement strand
CGGCATCGGCGGCGGCGGCTTCATGGTGGTATACCTGGCCAAGGAAAAGCGCGTGATCACCATCGACCACCGCGAGACCGCGCCTGCGGGCGCGTCGGCCACGATGTTCATGGAGAACGGGCGCGAGGCGAACTTCGAGGAGATGGTCGCCAGCGGCGCCTCTGTCGGCGTGCCGGGCACGGTGCGCGGCTGGCACGAAGCCTTGAACCGTTACGGCACCATGAGCTTCAAGCAGGTGCTGCAACCGGCGATTGGCGTGGCAACGAAGGGCTTTCCCGTCACTGAAATTTTCTCTCACCTGACGACCGAAAATGAAACAAAATTCCGCCGCTTTTCCAGCACCAGCGCGCTGTACCTGAAGGACGGCAAAGCGCTGCCGGTCGGCCATGTGGTGCGCAATCCTGGCATGGCCAGGGCCTACCGCGAAATCGCGGCCAAGGGCTACAAGGCCTTCTACCACGGCACCATGGCGCGCGCGATGGTCGACGCGGTCAACCAGCCGCCGGTGGTGGCGGGCGTGAAGGTCCGCGGCGGCAGCATGACGATGGCCGACCTGGCCAACTACGAATCGCGCATCCGCCAGCCAGTTCGCACCACCTACCGCGGCTACGAGATCTACGGCATGCCGCTGCCCTCCAGCGGCGGCATCGCCATTGGCGAGGCGCTGAACATCCTGGAAGGCTACGACCTCAAGGCGATGCCGCGTGCGAACGCAGAACACCTCTATCTGGAGGCGAGCCGACTATCCTTCGCCGACCGCAACGCGTATGCGGGCGACCCGGAATATGTCGACGTGCCGGTCATGGGCTTGCTGAGCAAGGAGTTCGCGGCGCAGCGCCGCGCGCAGATCAATCCGGCGCGGGCCGCATCCAAGGTAGCCGCGGGCGACCCGTTTCCATTCCAGATGGACCCCAGCATGCCGCTGCGCCCGCAGCCGAAGCGGACGCACGCGGAGAGCCCGCACACCACCCATCTGACCGTATCGGACAAGGACGGCAACGTGGTGGCCTACACCTTCACCATCGAATCGTGGGGCGGCAGCGGCATCGTGTGCCGGGCTATGGCTTCCTGCTCAATAACGAGCTGACCGATTTCGACTTCACTCCGCCGCATCCGAACGTGCCAGAAGCGGGCAAGCGCCCGCGCAGCAGCATGGCGCCGACCATCGCGCTACGCGACGGCAAGCCGGCGTTCACCGTCGGCAGCCCGGGCGGCTCGACCATCATCACCACCGTCCTGCAGACCATCGTCAACCACGTCGACCTCGGCATGCCGATGGACCAGGCACTGAACGCGCCGCGCCTCAGCCAGCGCAACGCCGACACCACCGACGTCGAACCCGGCTTCCCCGGCACGGAACAGGCGAAGGCGCTGGAGCAGCTTGGCCACAAGTGGAGCGCGAAGCCCGAGGAGATCGGCGCGGCCAACGCCATCGTGTTCAACGCAGATGGCACGGTGATGGCCGTCAGCGAAGGCAAGCGGCATGGCGTGGGCACCGCGCTGGTGCAGAAGCGCGGACATTGATCACCCCGCGAGACGGCCTGCCGGGAAGGCCAGCGGCGCGTCCACCATCGCGCGCCTGCGCGACGCCGCAACGAAGGCGGTAACCGCAACGCCGATGGCTATGCAGGCCGCTGCAATTCCAGCGGGCGGAATATAGTACAAGACGAGGAAGGGGATTAGGCCGCCTGCCAGGAGCAGCACGCTTGCGCCAGATATGGACAGGACTCCAATCTCCGGCGAGGCGGCATAGTCGCGCAGCACCAGCGTGGTTACCGGCAAGGCCAGGAAGCATGCTCCCACATGCAGCATCACGAAATTCCAATGCAACCCCGTGATGAGCAACGCGCCAACCAGGGCGACGGCCAACAGCGACCATTCGGCCAGCGCGCGGCGGAACAACGCGTTTGCAAACTGCAGGTTATATGAATGCATGTCCGGAATAGCTGGGGTCATCCGCAGCAAAGCCTGCTCGCCCGGCGTCGATGAAACACGCTGGATGATCTTCTGCGGGCCGGCGATAAACATCACCAGCAAGGCCCACCCGGCGGAAGCGCTCGCAATCCCCAGCGTCAGCGGCCTGTTGACCGCCAGGGGCCACACCAGGATCCTCAAGGCCAGCACGACCAACAGCACTGCTCCAAGCAGCTTCACGGACGCGCTCCAGTGTGCGGCGGGGCCAAGCGCATGCAGCAGTATTTCGCCCGGCGCGGTCCTGCCGCGGCTGACACGGGCCAGGCAGGCAGCATACAGGCCGCCGCCGCGGGCCATCCATTCTGGGATAACGGCGGAGGTTTTTCCGGGGGACTTGTGCAAGCGCTTTTCCGCGGCTGCACACTGCGTGAAGTGGCGGTCGCCGGATGGGAAAATCAAGCCCTTTCCGTACCACGCCACCACGGCAAGCAGCACGCCGCAAGCCGCGATGCCGGCTGGCGTCGCAGCGAAGTCCTGAAGGGCCTTGAGCAGTTCCCCGGGAATCACGAACAGCAAAATTGGCGCCGTCTGGAGCAGCCCGCCGCGCTGCTGGAAGCCGATTTTCGCCAACCCGGCGCCGGCCAGCCATATGCCCGCGCCCGCCGCCCACAGTACCTTGTTCCCGAACATGCCGCCAATGCCGAACGCCATGGCAAGCGTGAACAGAATCCAGCAGACGCCGACCAGTTGGATGGCGCGGGCGCGCAGGCGCGGTACCAGCTTCGCGTTGCCAGGAGTGACCTGCCGCACCACGCCGCCGACCAATGCACTCCAAGACAGCCACACAAGCAAGAAGATAGGCAGGATTGCAAGAACCGCGGCGAGCCGCATCATTCGCAAGTTCTCGCTGACCGTGTACGCTACCGCGCCGAAGAATGCGGTAAACAAAATACTCAGGGCCCACGGCAGCTTGCGCGCCATCTGTGGGGGAACTGAAGTGCGCCATATCAGCGCGTAGTCGGATAATGCGCGGCTCATCGCGTCACCTCGACGAACAGGTCTTCGAGGCTCAGCGAATCGATGCGTACCGCCGGTTCGCGCGCAGCCAGCGCCGCCAGCTCGTCCGCATCATTCAAGGCGATGAAGGTGGTGGTGTCGCCGCTACGCTTCCTGCGCCCCCAGGCGTCGCCGCCGAGCGGCAGCCCATCGATCAACGTAGTGGGGCCGACGACGCGGCGGGCATTTTCCAGCAACGCGTCGAGGCCTCCCTGCAGCGCGATCTTGCCGTCCTTGAGGAAGGCCACATCAAGCGCCACGCGTTCGAGGTCGGTCAGGATGTGGGTCGAGAAGATCACTGTGGTATCGCGTTCAATCACGCCGTCGATCAGCTCGCGCAGGAAGTCGCGGCGGCCGACCGGGTCGAGCGCCGACACCGGTTCGTCCAGCACCAGCAGCGACGGGTCGTGTGCCAGCGCTCGGATGATCGACAGGCGCTGGCGTTCGCCGCCCGACAGCTTGCCGATCGCCCTGCTGCGCATCAGTGGAGTGAAACCCCAGCGCTCCAAAAGTCCTTCGACCTTTGCCCCGTTCCAGCGCGGGTACAGCGCCTTGAAGTAGTCCAGCATCTGGTTCGGCGTCAGCCACTCGAACAGGTCCGACTTTTGCGGCACGTAGCCAATGCTGGCGCGCGTATCTTGCGACAGCAGGGCCACATCCTCGCCGTTGATCGTCACCTTCCCTGCGTCGGTCTCGCGCAACCCCAGCAGGCACTCGATCAGCGTCGACTTGCCGGTGCCATTGCGGCCCAGCAGGCCGATGACCTGTCCCGGCTTCACCTCCCAGTCAAGGCCATTCAATACGCACTTGCCGGAGAACGACGTCGAAATGCCTTTCGCATGCAGGATCGCTGCGGTCATGGTTTTTCCTTGAGTAGTTTGGTGAAAAGAGAGAGAACGGTGTCGTGATCGAGTTCCAGCTGGCGCGCCTCCAGCGCGGCGCGCGCCAGCGTGGGCCGCAGCAGCTCGATGCGGCTGGCCACACTATGCGTGCCCTTCGGCGCATCCGCGACGAACATGCCCATGCCGCGCTTGCGCGTCAGGACACCTTCGAGTTCGAGGATGCCGTAGGCCTTCGATACGGTCATCGGGTTGAGCGCGAGCGCTTGCGCGACCTCGCGCACGGAAGGCATGGCGTCGCCGGGCGCGAGCTGGCGGCCGGCGACAAGGCGCTGGGCCTGGTCGACCAGCTGCCGGTAGATCGGCTCGGATGACCCGGTGGCGATTGAAAACAGGTGGGCGGGATGTGTGGACATGATGCCTAGTGTATTAGTTGATTAATACACTAGACTCTTTGAACCAGGCTGTCAAGCGGTTTGGACATACGGGCCGTAAACGCACAATGCGCAGCGCGTATCGCACCAGCCTCTGAAGTCCCCCCTGTCCACGTCCGGTAACCGGGCAGGGAAAAACTTCACTTGCCGATGCAATACGCGCTGCGCACTGTATGCGGATGCCGGTTCAACCGCGCGGGTCGAACCGGCCTTGCAGGATCAAGCCTCCAGCAGTTTTTGCTTGCGGTTGTATTGGACCGACGACCACAGCGAAGCGACGATGAAGGCCACGCCAATCAGGCCGGTGAAGATTTCCGGGATGTGGAACTTCATACTTACCAACATGATCGCGGCCAGGATACCGATCGCGTAGTGCGCGCCGTGCTCCAGGTAGACGTACTGGTCGAGCGTGCCCTTGTCGACCAGGTACACGGTCATCGAACGCACGAACATCGCGCCGATCGCCAGGCCCAGCATGATGATCACGACGTCGCTGGTGATCGCGAACGCGCCGATCACGCCGTCGAACGAGAACGACGCATCCAGCACTTCGAGGTACATGAAGCCGCCGATACCGCCGCGCTTGACCATGTCGCCCATCTCGCCGCCGCCCGCTTCTTCCTTCTCAAGCAGGCTGGAAATCATGTCGACGCCGACGTAGATCATGATGCCCCACAGGCCGGCGATCAGCACGATCATCTTCTGCGCTTCCTCGACCAGCGACATGCTGGCCATCAGCGTCGCCAGCGAGATCATCACCGCGATCGACGATACCTTGCCCAGCGAGCCAAGCTTTTCTTCGAAGTGGCCCAGCCAGTGGTGCTCCTTCTCGTGGTCGAACAGGAAGTTCAGGAACACCAGCAGCAGGAACATGCCGCCGAAGGCCGCCACTTCCGCGTGGTGGTTGGTCAGGTGGGTGGAGAACGCCTTCGGATCGGTGATCGCCAGGCTCCACACTTCAGTCATGCCCAGGTCCGCGGCCACGGCCACGATCACCAGCGGGAACACGAGGCGCATGCCGAACACGGCGATGATGATGCCGAGGCCCAGGAACAGCTTCTTCCAGAACTCGTCCCAGTCTTTCAGCACCGAGGCGTTGACCACCGCGTTATCGAAGGACAGCGATACTTCCATCACGCCGAGGATGATCGCAATGCCCAGCGCGGTCATGGCGCCGCCGATGCCGGCGTTGTTGTATCCCCACCAGCCTGCTGCCACCAGGCAGAAGAAGGTGACGATGAATGAAATCCTGAAATGCTTCATGTAATGCTCCCCAATTTTTATTCAGTGGGCAGCAGTATAGCCCCCCGGACACCAATTTAAAAATAGGAGATAATTGAATCTTACTTCGTAAAAACGGAAGAGTTATGAAAGACATCAGCGTGAATTTCCGCCACCTCTACTATTTCTGGGTGGTCGCCAAGGAAGGCGGCATCACGCGCGCCGCCACACGCATGGGGCTGGCGATCCAGACCGTCAGTTCCCAGCTGGGCCTGCTGGAACAATCGCTCGGCAAGTCGCTGTTCAGCCAGCAGGGACGGCGCCTTGTGCTCACCGAGGCCGGCCGCACCGCGCTATCGTACGCCGACCAGATTTTCCTGCTCGGCGAACAGTTGCAGGAAGCGGTGGGCGACGCCGACACCGCGCGCATCCGGCTGACGGTCGGCATCTCCGATTCGCTGCCCAAGCTGGCCGCTTTCCGCCTGCTGGAAGCGACCATGCACCTGCCGACCCAGGTGCGGCTGGTCTGCAACGAAGGTCCGTTCGACGGCCTGCTGGCCGACCTGGCCCTGCACAAGCTCGACCTGGTGCTGACCGATCGCCCGGTGCGTTCCGGCACCACCTTGCGCGTGTTCAGCCACCTGCTGCTGGAAAGCGACACCATCGTGGTCGGCAGCGAAGCACTGGCAAAAGCGCATGCGCCCGGGTTCCCGCGCAGCCTCGACCGCGCGCCCTTCCTGCTGCCGACCCGCAGCAACGTCTTGCGCGGCAAGATCGACGAGTGGTTCGAGAAGCAGGAGGTGCGGCCGGACGTGGTCGGCGAGTTCGACGACAACGCCCTGCTCGCCACCTTCGGCCGCCGCGGCGCCGGCCTGTTCTTCGCCTCCGCCATCGTGGCCGGCGACATGAAGGAGCAGTTCGGCGCCACCGTGGTCGGTCCGGTGCCGGAGGTGCGCGACCAGTTCTACGCCATCTCCAACGAACGCAAGATCGCCCATCCCGCGGTCGAGGCCATCATGGCCGCCGCGCACCGAAGTGAACCCGAGCCGCGCTGAACTGTACAATGGCCGTTCGACAGCCTGTGCTGTTTAATTAACCTTATTTCATGGAAAACTTTCTACTAGTCCTGCTCGCCCTCATCCTGGTCGCGCTCAACGGTTTCTTTGTGGCGGCCGAATTCGGTATCGTCACCCTCCGCAAGACGCGCGTTCGCGCGATCGCAAAGACACAAGGCCTGCGTGGCCGCATCCTCGGCACTGTTCACGGCGAACTCGATGCCTACCTGTCCGCCTGCCAGCTTGGCATCACCCTCGCCTCGCTGGGCCTGGGCTGGGTCGGCGAACCCGCTTTCGCGCGCCTGATCGAACCGGTGCTGCTGGCCGTCGGCATCGACTCGCCGCAGCTGCTGCACGGGATTGCCTTCGTCGTGGCGTTCAGCGTCATCTCCTTCCTGCACATCGTGATCGGCGAACTGGCGCCGAAGTCGATGGCGATCCGCAATCCGGAAGCGGTCGGCCTGTGGAGCGCGCCGCCGCTGTACGCCTTCTACTGGGCGATGTACCCGGCCATCTGGCTGCTGAACGGCAGCGCCAATTTCGTGCTGCGCGTGGCCGGCCTGTCCGGCAAGGGCGGGCACGATTCGCACTACTCGAACGAAGAGCTGAAGCTCATTTTACGCACCAGCCAGCCGGGCGAAAAATTCACCCGCGACGAGCGCCACATCCTGGCGCAGTCGCTCGACTTCAGCGTGCTCACCGTGGCCGACCTGATGCGGCCTATTAACGAGGTGATCGCGCTGCATGCGAACAAATCGCTGGAGGAAAACCTGCAGACGGTGCAGCGCAACCGCTTCAGCCGGTACCCCTACTTCGACGAAACCGGCGAGGAAGTGCTGGGCGTGATCCACCTGAAGGACCTGTTCTTCGCGCAGCAGTCGGGCCGCAAGATCACCGATCTGACGCAGTTCCTGCGCCCGGTGGAGACGGTATCGGCGCGTACGATGGCGCAGCAGATGTTCCGCCGCCTGCGCGAAGGCGCGCCACACTTTGCGCTGATCGGCGAAAAGGGCAAGCGCCCGGTCGGCTTCCTCACGCTCGACAACCTGCTGGGCGCGATGGTGGGCGAGATCCACGACGAGTTCCGGCTCAATGAAAACGACTGGCTGCGCCAGCCCGACGGCACGCTGGTCGGCAAGGCCAGTTTGCCGATCTTCTCGCTCGAACGCATCCTCGGCATCGACATCGACAACGAGACGCTGGGGCTGGATGAAGTGGAATCGGTGGGTGGACTGCTGATGGTGAAGCTGGGCGACATCCCGAAGCAGGGACAGCGCATCGAGTTCCCTCAGTTCGACGTCGTGGTCAAGAAGATGAACGGGCCGAGGATCGTGCTGGTGAAGGTGCTGCCGCGCTTGCACCGTTCGCAGGAGAACGACGAACACGATTGAATGAGCTTCGGCGGATGCGCGCGTCGCGCTTATCCGCCCTACTGGTCAGACCGTGGGCCGTAGGGCGGATAAGCGCATCGCGCGCATCCGCCGATTTGACCTAAAACGCTAAAACCGCTCGTGATGCGCGAACCCGCTGGCCAGCACCGCCAGCAAAGCCTCATCCCGCCACGGCTTCTCGACAAACTTGAAAACCGCGCCCTTGTTGATCGCGTCGCCCAGGTTGGCCGGCGTGGTGTCCGCGGTCAGCAGCACCCGCACCGTGCGCGGATACATGCGCTTGATGCGGTGGAAGAAATCGATCCCCGTGTGCCCCACCAGCTCCTGGTCCGAGATGACCACGCCTACATCGTTCCCCGCCAGCAGCTCATATGCTTCCGCCAGCCCGTGCGCGGTCAGCACATCGTAGCCGTGCCCGCCCAGCAGCTTGCGGAAGGTCGACAGCACCTGTGGCTCGTCGTCCACCAGCAGCACCGTGCGGCGCTGCACCGTGCGGGTCAAAGGCGCCAGGTCCATGCCCATGTCGCGCGCGAGCATCGCCAGCATCGCCTGTTCCGGCAGCGGACGGCTGAAGTAGTAGCCCTGGATTTCGTCGCAGCCCTCGGCGGCCAGCAGCCGCAATTGTCCTTCGGTCTCGACGCCTTCGGCAATCGCGCGCAGGCCCAGGCTGTGCGCCATGCGGATGACGGCAGTAACGATCGAACGGTCTTCCGGATCGCTGGTCAGCCCGCGCGTAAACGACTGGTCGATTTTCAGCTTGTCGACCGGGAAGCGCTTCAGGTAGCTCAGGTTCGAGTAGCCGGTGCCGAAGTCGTCGATCGACATGCCGATGCCGGTCGCCTTCAGCCGGTGCATCAGCTCGATCGACGCTTCCGGGTCTTCCATCGACAGGCTCTCGGTCAGCTCCAGTTCGAGCAGGCCAGGGTCGAGCCGGTAGCGCGCCAGCGTATCGCGCAACAACTGGTCCATGTCGTCGTCGGAGAACTGCGAGGCCGCCACGTTGACTGCGATCGGCACCACCGGCACGCCGGCGTCGAGCCAGGCGCGCAGGGTGGCGCAAGCCTTTTCCAGCACCCACTTGCCGATCGCGTTGATCAGGTTGCTCTCCTCGGCCACCGGGATGAACTGCAGCGGTGGAACCAGCCCCAGTTCGGGCGACTGCCAGCGCAGCAGCGCTTCCATGCCGACGATGCGGCCGCTGCGCAGGTTCACCTGCGGCTGGTAGTGCAGCACGAATTCGTCGCGCTGCAGCGCGCGGTGCAGGCCCTGCTCGAGCGCCACGCGCGCGTCCAGCCGGTTCTGCATCTCCTGCGTGAAGAACTGGAAGCTGTTGCGCCCCCCCTCCTTGGCGCGGTACATCGCGATGTCGGCCTGGCGCAGCAGCGATTCGGCACGGGTGCCGTCTTCCGGGAAGATGCTGATGCCGATACTGCCGGTGATGACGTGCTCCTGGCCGCCAAGGATGACCGGCTGGCCGAGCCGCATCGAAATGCGTTCGGCGATCATGGCCGGCATGGTGTCGCCCAGCGGGTTATCCAGCAGCAGGACGAATTCGTCGCCGCCAAGGCGCGCCACGGTATCGGACAGGCGTACGCACTGCTTCAGGTGGCCCGCCACCATGCGCAGCAGGTCGTCGCCGGCGGCGTGGCCCAAAGTGTCGTTGATGCTCTTGAACTTGTCGAGGTCGACGAACATGACCGCCAGCCGCTCGTTGTGGCGCTCGGCACGGCGGATCGCGTGGGTCAGGCGGTCGAGGAACAGCGCGCGGTTGGGCAGGCCGGTCAGCAGGTCATGGGTGGCCTGGTGCTCCATCGCCATCTCGTGCTGGCGCCGTTCGGTGATGTCGTGGGCGACGTTCATGACCGAGGCGGCGTCGTTGAAGCGGATCGCGCAGCCGAAGAATTCGACGTCGACCAGCGAGCCGTCCACGCGCGCCACCCGCAGCGCGCAGCGCGGCTGCGACTGGGCCGCGGCCAGGTCGTTGAAGATGCCCTGCTCCATCTGGGCGCGGTAGGCCTCGGGCACGCGCTCGAGCGCCTCGGTGCCCAGCAGCTGTTCGGGCGAGGTGGCGCCGAACAGGCGCTGCGCGGCCGGGTTCATGAACACGATGCGGCCGTCGCAGTGGATCCAGATCGCGTCGGGCATCAGCTCGACCAGCGTGCGGTAGCGGGTTTCGCTTTCCTCCAGGTGGGCGTTCAGCTGGCGCAGGTTCAGGTTGATGTCGTACAGCTCCCGGCTCTTTTGTTCGAGCAGGGTTTCGGCTTCCTTGCGCGCCGACCGTTCGCGGATCAGGCTGCGCGAGGCGACGGTGCTGACGACTGGTTCAATCATGCCTGGGCGGTGGCGAGGTAGAAGCGCGCGCGGTGCACGCCGCCTTCCTGCTCGAGGTTGGTGCGGGTGATGGTGATCGGCTCGCCGAAATGCTTGATGCAGCCCTTGATCAGGCCTTCGGCCAAGTCGGCGAAGCCGCGCGGCGAACTGTAGATCAGCTCCAGCACGCCCGGCGCCGGACGGGTAGTGGACAGGCTGGGCAGCTCCGCGTCCGGGTACAGCTTGCGCACTTCGACGTGGATCACGCCGTCGATCCGCTCGAGGAAGTCGAAGGAGTTGCTGACGTCGGCAAACAGCGCCGGGTAGCCGACCGAGAAGCGCACGAACAGGTGTTCGCCGAACATCAGGATCAGATCGGGAATCGTCAGGCCGGTGGCGTTCGACAGCGCCGTCACCAGGCGTACCAGTTCGGCGTGGTCGTAGGTGCCGACCGAGGTGTAGGCGCCGTCGTTCGGCAGATCCGCTTCGCCGATGATGCGGTCGAGCATGTCGAGGCCCATGCGGGATTCGACCAGTTCCATGAACTCAGTAAATACAACACCCTTCATCGTTTTCCCCGCCCCGTTCTTGATTGAAGGCAAGAGTATACAGGGGAAGTAAAAACCGGGCCATGGTCTTTATGGTAACAAAACTACCGACGCGGATAACCATGCATCAAAAATGCTCGTAATACGCGAAGGCGCTCGCGAGCACACCCAGCAAAGCATCGTCCGACCATGGTTTTGGCGCGAATTTGAAGACCGCACCCTTGTTGATGGCTTCTGCAAGATTTCCGGGGCTGGTGTCGCCCGTGAGCAACACGCGCACTGTGCGCGGATGCATGTGTTTGATACGGCGGAAGAAATCGATCGAGGAGTCGCCGCCCGGCTGCTGGGCCGCGAGCACTACGCCGACCTCGTGGCCGGCCAGCAGCTCGTAGGCGTCGTCCAGGCTGCGCGCGGCCAGCACATGGTAGCCGCAGGCGCCGGCCAGGCGCAAGAAGGCGGCCCTGGATGCCGGATCGTCGTCGGCCAGCAGCACGGTGCGGCGCCGGGTGCCGCGCACCACCGGGCCCAGGTCCATGCACGTCTGGCCGCCCAGCAGCGCCACCATCGCCGCGCCGGGCAGCGGGCGGCTGAAGTAAAAGCCCTGCACCTCGTCGCAGCCCTGCCCCGCCAGCAGCCGCAGCTGGCCTTCGGTCTCGACGCCTTCGGCAATGGTGCGCAGGCCGAGGCTGTGCGCCATGCGGATCACGGCGGTGACGATCGACTGGTCCTCCGGATCGCAGGCCAGCCCGCGCGTGAACGACTGGTCGATCTTCAGCTTGTCGACCGGGAAGCGCTTGAGGTAGCTGAGGTTGGAGTAGCCGGTGCCGAAATCGTCGATCGACATGCCGATGCCGGTCGCCTTCAGCCGGTGCATCAGGGCCACCGAGGCTTCCGGGTCGACCATCGACAGGCTTTCGGTCAGCTCCAGCTCCAGCAGGCGCGGCTCGATGCCGTGCCGTTCGAGGGTGGCGCGCACCAGCAGGTCGAGCGCCTGGTCGGCAAACTGCGAGGCCGCCACATTGACCGCGATCGGCACCACCGGCACCCCGGCGTCGATCCAGGCGCGCAAGGTGGCGCAGGCGCGGTCCAGCACCCAGTGGCCGATCTCGTCGATCAGGGTACTCTCCTCCGCCACCGGGATGAACTGCAGCGGCTGCACCAGCCCAAGCTCGGGCGACTGCCAGCGCAGCAGCGCTTCCATGCCGGCGATGCGGCCGCTGCGCAAGTCGACCTGCGGCTGGAAGTGCAGCACGAACTCGTCGCGCTGCAGGGCGCGGTGCATGCCCTGTTCGGGCGCGACGCGGGCATCGAGCCGGCTTTGCATGTCGTGCGTGAAGAAACGGAAGCCGTTGCGTCCCGCCTCCTTGGCGCGGTACATCGCGATGTCGGCATGGCGCAGCAGCGCCTCGGCCTGTTCGCCGTCGTCCGGATAGATGCTGATGCCGATGCTGCCGGAGACCACGTGCTCGTGCCCGAACAGCGGCACCGGCTCGCCGACGCGGCGCGCCACCCGCTCGGCGATGGTGGACGGCGTGGCGTCGCCCAGCGGATGGTCGAGCAACAGCACGAATTCGTCGCCGCCCAGGCGCGCCACCGTGTCGGCATCGCGCACGCACAGCTTCAGGCGCGCGCTGATGGCGCGCAGCAGCTCGTCGCCGGCGGCATGGCCGAGGGTGTCGTTGACGTTCTTGAACTTGTCGAGGTCGACGAACATCACGGCCAGCCGGCCGCGGTGGCGCTCGGCGCGGCGGATGGCGTGCCCCAGCCGGTCGAGGAACAGCGCGCGGTTCGGCAAGCCGGTCAGCAGGTCGTGGGTGGCCTGGTGCTCGATTTCCCGCTCGTGGCGGCGCCGTGAGGTGATGTCGTGGGCGACGTTGAGGATGGAGTCGGCGTCGTCGAAGCGCACCGCGCAGCCGAAGAACTCGACGTCGACCAGCGAGCCGTCGAGCCGCTGCAGCTGCAGCGCGCAGCGCGGCTGGCGCTGCGCAATGGCGATGTCGGCGAACACGCCCTGCGCCATCGCGTGGCGGCAGGACGGCGGCACCCGCGCGATCGCCTCGCTGCCGACCAGGTGTTCCGGCGCGGCGGCGCCGAACAGGCGCTGAGCCGCCGGATTGGCGTACACCACGCGGCCTTCGCGGCTGATCCAGATCGCGTCGGGGATCATCTCGACCAGCGTACGGTAGTGGAACTCGTTCTCGTCAGGGTGGGCGTGGCGCCGGCGCAGGTTAAGCCTTGCGCCGGCCAGTTCGAGCCCGGTCAGGACAACGCCATTCATGGGGAGCTCCATGTTGCGTACGGTCTGGCGAGTATAGACCTTCAGTCTTCGGCCGGGGGTATCGCCGGCTTGACGCCAGTCCAATCGCGCATCAATGAGTAGCCGACCGCCAGCAGCACCGGGCCGATGAACAGGCCGACGAAGCCGAAGGCCAGCACGCCGCCCAGCACCCCGAGCAGCACCAGCAGGAAGGGCAGGCTGCTGCCGCGGCTGATCAACAGCGGCTTGACCACGTTGTCCACGCCCGAGATCAACACCAAACCCCAGACGATCATGAAGACGCCCCAGCCCATGCTGCCCTGGTTGAACAGCCACAATGCGGCGCCGCCCCAAATCAGGGGAGGACCGACCGGCACCAGCGACATGATGAAAGTGGCAACGCCGAGCAAGGCCACGGCCGGCACGCCGGCAATGGCGAAGCCCAGCGCCGCCACCAGCGCCTGCGCCAGCGCGGTGCCGAGCAGGCCGTACATCACGCCGCGCACGGTCTGGCTGACGATTTCGGCGACCTTGGCCGAGCCTTCGCCGATCACCTTGTGCATGCCGACAGCGATCGACGACAGCAGTTGCAGGCCGTCGCGGTACAGGAAGAAGGCGACGAAGGCGGCAAGGGACATCTGGGCCACGCCGGTGCCGAGCACGATGCCGCCGGTGAGCAGGTACTTGCGGGCCGGTTCCAGCATGCGCTTGGCCAGTTCCAGCATCTGTTCGCGGCTGTGCATCAGCTCGTCGAGGTAGTCGGCGATCGAATCGCCGACCAGCGGGATCCGGCGCAGCCAGGCCGGCGGCGCGGCGCTGCCGTTTTCGACGGCGATGCGCACCTGCTCGTAGAATCGGCTGACGTCGTCGGCCAGGGTCCACGCCACCAGTGCCAGTGGCATGATGACGATGAAGGTGAGGGTCAGCGTCATGGTCAGCGCCGCCAGGGTGCGGCGCCCGCGCATGACGCGCAGCAGGTGCATGTAAAGGGGCCAGGACGAGATCACCACGGCGCCGGCGAACAGGATCGCGGCCAGGAACGGCCGCAGCACGTACAGGCAACCTATCGTCAGTAAGGAGATGGCGGCAAGTTTGGCGTAGCTCGTCCCAGGTCGTGGATACATGGCGTCCCTTGCGCGCGCCTACAGCAGCTGCTTGAGGTCGTGCACCAGCGGCTCGACGCCCTGGCCATAGCGGACGAACAGGCGCACCTTGCCGTTGCGGTCGAAGACATAGCTGGCCGCGGTATGGTCCATCGTGTAGCTGCCCGGCTCCTTGCCCGGCACCTTGGCGTAGAACACCTTGAATTCCTTGCCCACTTTCGCGGTCTGCTCCGGCGTGCCGCGCAAGCCGAGGAAGCGCTTGTCGAACGCCGGCACATACTGCGCCAGCAGCTCCTGGGTGTCGCGCTCCGGGTCGACCGTGATGAACAGTACCTGCACGTCGTCGGCCTGCTTGCCCAGTTGCTGCATGGCGCCGGCCATTTCGGACAGCGTGGTCGGGCACACGTCCGGGCACTGGGTGAAGCCGAAGAACACGATCACCAGCTTGCCCTTGAAGTCGGCCAGGGTACGCGGTTTGCCGTTATGGTCGGTCAGCGCGAAGTCTTTCGCATAATCGAGGCCGGTCAGGTCGGTATTCTTGAAGCTTGGCGGCGGGGATGCCAGCTTGTCGCAGCCGCCCAGCAGCAGCGCAAGCGCGAAAATCGAAAGCAGTTTTTTCATGATCAAAGCTTGATGTAGTGGTCGAGCAGCAGCGCCGCGAACAGCAGCGACAGGTAGACGATCGACCAGGCGAAGGCCTTGCGCGCCACGATGTCGCTGTAATGCTTGTAGACGCGCCAGCCGTGCCACAGGAAGATTGCATTGAGCACCACGGCGGAGGCGAGGTAGATCAAGCCGCTCATGCGCACGATGTAGGGCAGCATGGTGGTCGCGGCCAGCGCGATCGAATACAGCCACACGTGGAAACCGGTGAAGTTCATGCCGTGGGTGACCGGCAGCATCGGCAGGCCGGAACGGGCGTAGTCCTCGCGGCGGTACATCGCCAGCGCCCAGAAGTGCGGCGGGGTCCAGACGAAGATGATCAGCACCAGCAGCCACGCCTGCATCGGCACGTCGTTGGCCACCGCGGCCCAGCCCAGCGCCGGAGGCATCGCGCCCGACAGGCCGCCGATCACGATGTTCTGCGGCGTGGCGGGCTTCAGGATCAGGGTGTAGACGACCGCGTAGCCGACGAAAGTGACGAAGGTCAGCCACATCGTCAGCGGGTTGACCAGGGCGTACAGGATCCACATGCCGGCGCCGCCGATCAGGGCCGAGAACAGCACCGTCTGGATGTGGGTCAGCTCGCCCATGGCGGTGGCGCGGCGCGCGGTGCGCGCCATGCGGGCGTCGATCTTGGCCTCGAGGATGCAGTTGACCGCGAACGCGGCGCCCGCCAGCAGCCAGATGCCGGCCGTCGCGGCCAGCACCGTTTGCCAGGGCGGCAGCGCGTCGGTCGCCAGGAACATGCCGATCACGGCGCAAAAGACCGCCAGCTGGGTGACGCGCGGCTTGGTCAGCGTCCAGTACTGGATAAAGCGGCTGGTCGGTTTATGTGTTGCGGTTTGGGTCATCATCAGAGGTGTGAGGCTTGCGGCGAACCCGCAACCGCGGGGGTGCGCTGCGCGGTGGCGAGTTGATACTTTATCTTGTAGTTTAACATGGTCACCAGCAGCACCAGCACCGCGGCGCCCGCATTATGCAGCACCGCGATGGCCAGCGGGAAGCTGAAGAACACGGTGGCGACGCCGGTGAACGCCTGCGCCGCCAGCGCGAATGCCGTCAGGCGCGCGGCCTTGCGCAGCTGCGCATGCGGCCAGGCGCGCCACGCCGTGTAGCCGATCACCGCGAACACGATGAAGGCGAAATTGCGGTGCACCCAGTGGATCGCGGTCAGCGCGGAGAACGGCAGGTAGTGGCCGGCCGCGGTCTTGCCCAGTTCGCGCCACAGCGTAAAGCCGTGTTCGAAGTCCATTTCCGGCACCAGCTTGCCGCCGCACAGCGGGAAGTCGGCGCAGGCCAGGGTGGCGTAGTTGGTGCTTACCCAGCCGCCCAGCGCGATCTGCAAGAACAACAGGACCAGCGACAGCAAGGCCAGCGGACGCAGGGCCGCCAGCGCGGGCGCTGCGGCGCCGGCCTTTGGCGCCGGATGCATGGCGTTGTCCTGGCGTCCGCCCATCCACGCGAGCAGGCACAACAGCCCCATGCCGAGCAGCAGGTGGATGGTCACGATCATCGGCTGCAGCTTGAGGGTCACGGTCCAGGCGCCGAAGGCGCCCTGCACGCATACCGCCACGAACAACAGGGTCGGCATCAGCGGCGAGAATTCGCTGCGCTTCGTCTTGCGCCACTGGATCCAGCTGGTCGCCATCAGCGCCATGATCAGGAAGCCGATGCCCATCGCCAGGTAGCGGTGGGTCATTTCGATCCAGGCCTTGACCACGGTGACCGGGCCGGTCGGCATCAGGGTTTCCGCCGCCACGATCTGCTCGTGCGCGATGAAGGGATTGGCGGCGCCGTAGCAGCCCGGCCAGTCGGGGCAGCCCAGGCCCGAATCGGTCAGGCGCGTGAAGGCGCCGAACACGATCAGGTCGAAGGTCAGGAACACGATCACCCAAACCAGCTTGCGGTACCTGTTCGCGTCCGACGACATCCACACCATCGCCAGCGGCAGGCTGGCCGCCAACAGGCCTTTCAGGGCCAGCAACAGCAGTGCACCGGTCTCCATCGCGTCAGCCGATCGCGGAAGCTTTGAGCAGCTTGCCGAGGTCCTTCTTCACCTTGTTAGGCTCGGCGTTTTTCGGGAAGCGCATCATCAGGTTGCCGAGCGGGTCGATCAGGTAGATGTGGTCGGCCGCGCTGCCGCCCTGCTCCACCGGCAGCCATTTGGTCACGGCGTCCGGCTGCACGCGCAGCATGTCGGTGCCTTCGATAACCTTCATCAGCATGGTGTCGAGCGGGGTGTTGTCGGTGATCAGCCACACGCGTTCGACGCGCTCGCGGTCCTTGCCGGTCATGATGCGCAGCTGGCGCATCTGCACCAGCTGGTCGCGGCAAGCCTGCTCGCATGCGCCCGCATCGACGTTCAGCATGACCCACTTGCCCTTGTAGGCTTCCAGGCCGGATGGCTTGCCGTCCAGCGTGGCCGCGCCCAGCGGCGGGATCGGATGGGCGCGCGGGTCCAGCAGCGTGCCGTAGTTGGTGCGGCCGGACGGCTTGATCACGTAGTAGGTCAGGTAGGAGGCGAGCAACGGGGCCGCGCATACGAGCAGCACGGCCATCAGCTTCCAGCGGCCTTTGCGCTGGGCGGTTTTACTGGTTTGGGTCTGGTTCTGGTCCACGTCTGAATCCTGTAATCACAAAGAACAGCAGCGCCATGACAGCCAGCGCATACCATTGGAAAGCATAGCCCTGGTGTTTTTCAACGTTCAGGGCCGGGGCCGGCCAGTCGCGCAGCAGCTTGTCGCCAGGCTGCACGGGGTCGGTCTGTTCGATAAAAAATGGCTGCAGTTCCAGGCCGCTGGCCTGGGCGAACTGCGCCACGTCGAGGTTCTGCACGATCGCTTTCGGCGCCACCGGCGCCGGGGTGCCGAGTTCCATCACCCGGCCCATCGAGCCGCGCGCGACGCCGGTGACGGTGACGGTGCCGCCCGGCGTGGCGAATTCGGGCAGCACGCCCGATGCGCCGGTGGGCCGCGCCAGCCAGCCGCGCGCCACCAGTACGTGCGTGTTGGTGCCGGCCAGGCGCAGCGGCATCACCAGGTACAGCCCTACCCGGCCCGCCTGCGGGCGGTTGTTCATGAAGACCGGCCAGCCCGCCACGAATTCGCCGGTCGCCGACACCTTGCGGTAGTCGGCGGCTTCCGGATCGAGCAGCTGCGCGCCAAGCGCCAGCGGGCTCGATGCCGAGCGCTGGTCGAGCTTGGCCTGCAGCGCCGTTTTTTCAGCCGCGCGGCCGTCCTGCCACTGGCCGAGCACTATCCCCAGCGCGACCAGCAGCGCGGTCGCGACGAAGGGAATCAGCCGGAAGCGGAAAGTGCGCATGCGATGGCTTAGCGGATGCCGGTCGGCGCGATCCAGCCGAGCTTGTTGGCGACGAGGATCAGCAGGAACAGGGCCACCGAAAAACCGACCCGGGTCGCCAGCGCGCGCATGGTGCGCGGGCTCCTGCCCTTGTCGCGCATCAGGAAGAACAGCGCCGAGCCAAGGCTGGCGATGATGAGGATGAAGGCGAGGGCGACGAGGATTTTCATGAGGGATTTCTATTGTTTCGGACGCTTTGTGCGTTTCGGCAAAAAAGCCGCACGCAGGATTATCCCACGTGCGGCTTTTTAAGTTGGAGGGTTGGCCCCTCCGGGTATTACAGCCAGTAGACGATGACGTACAGGCCGAGCCAGACGACGTCGACGAAGTGCCAGTACCAGGCGGCGCCTTCGAACGCGAAGTGGTGCTCAGGGGTGAAGTGGCCCTTCATGAGGCGGTACAGCACCACTGCCAGCATGATCGCGCCGACGGTGACGTGGAAGCCGTGGAAGCCGGTCAGCATGAAGAAGGTCGAGCCGTAGATGCCCGAGGTCAGCTTCAGGTTCAGTTCGCTGTAAGCGTGCATGTATTCATAGACCTGGAAGCTCATGAAGATTGCGCCCAGCAGCACGGTGGCGGCCAGCCAGAACGCGGTCTTGCCGCGCTTGCCCGCCAGCAGTGCATGGTGGGAAATGGTCAGCGTCACGCCCGAGCTCAGCAGCAGTGCGGTGTTGATGGTCGGGATCGGGAACGGGCCCATGGTGGTGAAGCTCTCGATCGTGCCGGCAGGACCGGTACTGCCCCAGTGTGCGGCGAAGTCGGGCCAGATGATCTTGTGGTCCAGGTCGGCCAGCCATGGCATCGACACTGCGCGTGCATAGAACAGCGCGCCGAAGAAGGCGGCGAAGAACATCACTTCCGAGAAGATGAACCAGCTCATCGACCAGCGGTAGGAATTGTCGATGCGCTTGCTGTACAAGCCGCTTTCGGATTCCTTGATTGCGTCGCCGAACCAGAAGTACAGCACCACCAGGGTGGCCAGGATGCCGGCGATATTGGTCGCCGGACCCCACGAGGCGTCATTGACCCAGCCCGATGCACCGATCATCGTCACCAGCAGCGAAATGCCTGCCGCGATAGGCCAGGTGGACGGGCCGGGCACGAAGTAATACGGTGCGGCGGCTTTGGTTGAACTCATCTTCATCTCCTAAAAACTGTATTCGGTGAATGTCGTGCTGCTGTTATCTTACGTTTACTGTGCTACCGCGATCCGCACCACCACTACCAGTACGCCGATAAAAATCGCCGCCCCGATCAACCCGGCGATGATCACATGGACCGGGTTCAGGCTGGCCGAATCGCTTTCATAATCCTTGCGCTTGCGGATCCCGAAGAAGGACCAGAACACGGCCTTCATCGTGGCGCCGAAGGACGCATTGCGGCGCTGCGCCTGCTGTTTCTCGTCCACCGCCGCGTTCCCCTTTTACCGCGACGCCGTACTGGCGCCTGCAATCTCGAAGAACGTGTACGACAGCGTAATCGTCTTCACTTCGCGCGGCAGCTTCGGGTCGATGTAGAACACGACCGGCATCTGCCTCGCCTCGTTGGCGGCCATGGTCTGCTCCTTGAAGCAGAAGCACTCCACTTTCATGAAGTGCGGCGTGGCCGACTGCGGCGCATAGCTTGGAATCGCCTGCGCCTTGATTGCGTAGGGCTTGGTGTTGACCACTTCGTACATCACGGTGGCCAGCTCGCCCGGGTAAACCTCGATGCTGCGCGTGGTCGGGCGGAAGCGCCACGGACCCTGCGAATTGCCATCGAGTTCGATGGTGATCTTGCGGCTCTTGTCGACCTGGGTGTTCTCGGGGCGCTCCACCGTGCCGTCCTGCTGCGTCAGCACGTTGATTCCCAATACTTCGCACAGGTGCTTGTACATCGGGATCAGTGCGTAGCCGAAGCCAAACATCATCACTGCGATGACCAACAGCTTGCCCAGCATCTTTTTATTGAGCTGGATACGTCCTGACTGCTCGTTACTCATTTCAACTCATCCAAAGCCGCTTGGCGAAAAAGGCGACGAAGAAAAACAGTGCCAATGCGCCGATCAGCAGGCCAGTCTTGAGGTTATTCGGCTTCTTGGGGTCAGACATGGCGATCACTTACTCTGTCGGAGGCGCCGGCCGCAGGGCCGGCGCCTTCGTTACTGCTTAAATTACTTAACCAGCGGCGGGGTTTCGAAGGTGTGGAATGGCGCCGGGCTAGGCACGGTCCATTCGAGGCCTTCAGCGCCATCCCATGGCTTGTCCGCTGCCTTCTTGCCGCCACGGATGCTTGGCAGGACCACGAAGAACAGGAAGAACACCTGCGACAGGCCGAAACCGAACGCGCCGATGGTGGCGATCGTGTTGAAGTCGGTGAACTGCGCCGGGTAGTCCGCGTAGCGGCGTGGCATGCCTGCCAGGCCCAGGAAGTGCATCGGGAAGAAGGTGATGTTAAACGTGATCAGCGACAGCCAGAAGTGCATCTTGCCGAGGAACTCGTTGTACATGAAACCGGTCCACTTCGGGCCCCAGTAGTAGAAGCCTGCGAACAGCGCGAACAGCGAACCTGCCACCAGCACGTAGTGGAAGTGCGCCACCACGTAGTAGGTATCCTGCAGCTGGATGTCGATCGGGGTCACAGCCAGGATCAGGCCGGTGAAGCCGCCCATGGTGAACACGAAGATGAAGCCGACCGAGAACAGCATCGGGGTCTCAAAAGTCATCGAGCCCTTCCACATCGTCGCTACCCAGTTGAACACTTTCACGCCGGTCGGAACCGCGATCAGCATGGTGGCGTACATGAAGAACAGCTGGCTGGTCACCGGCATGCCGGTGGTGAACATGTGGTGCGCCCAGACGATGAACGACAGGATCGCGATCGACGCGGTTGCGTACACCATCGAAGCGTAGCCGAACAGCGGCTTGCGTGCGAACGCCGGCAGGATCTGCGAGACGATGCCGAACGCCGGCAGGATCATGATGTACACCTCTGGGTGGCCGAAGAACCAGAAGATGTGCTGGTACATGACAGGGTCGCCGCCGCCGGCCGCGTTAAAGAACGAGGTGCCGAAGTGACGGTCGGTCAGGGTCATGGTGATCGCGCCTGCCAGGACCGGCATCACGGCGATCAGCAGGTAGGCGGTGATCAGCCAGGTCCAGCAGAACATCGGCATCTTCATCAGGGTCATGCCGGGAGCGCGCATGTTCAGGATGGTGACGACGATGTTGATCGAACCCATGATCGACGACGCGCCCATCAGGTGCATCGCGAAAATACCCATGTCCATGCCTGGGCCCATCTGGGTCGACAGCGGAGCGTACAGGGTCCAGCCGGCCGCGGTTGCGCCGCCAGGAACGAAGAACGAGCCGGCCAGCAGCAGCGCCGCAGGCGGCAGCAGCCAGAACGAGAAGTTGTTCATGCGCGCGAACGCCATGTCCGATGCGCCGATCTGCAGCGGGATCATCCAGTTGGCGAAGCCGACGAAGGCCGGCATGATCGCGCCGAACACCATCACCAGGCCGTGCATCGTGGTCAGCTGGTTGAAGAACTCAGGATTGAAGTACTGCAGGCCAGGCTGGAACAGCTCGGTGCGAATCATCAGCGCCAGCACGCCGCCGGACAGCAGCATGACGAACGAGAACCACAGGTACAGGGAACCGATGTCCTTGTGGTTGGTTGCGAACAACCAGCGACGGAAACCGTGCGGATGATCGTGCGCGTGATCGTGGCCCTGGTCGTGGCCGTGTGCGTGATCGAGTGTTGTGCTCATCTGAAGCTCCTAATTACTTGCGTGCAGCCAGAACTTCGGCTGGTTGAACGATGTTTTCCGATGCCTTGTTCGACCAGTTATTGCGGGTGTAGGTGATCACCGCTGCAATATCCGAATCCGACAGTTGTTTCCATGCTGGCATTTCCGAAGGGTACTTGCCGGTCTTCTGGCCGTTCAGCAGCACGTCGATCTGGTGCGCCTTAGGACCGTTCACACTAGCCGAGCCGTCCAGCGCTGCGAACGCGCCTGGCACGCCCTTGCCGTTGGCCTGGTGGCAGGCCACGCAGTTGGCGCTGTAGACAGCTTCGCCCTTGGTTTTCAGTTCGTCGATGGTCCAGACCTTGGTCGGGTCGTCGGCCAGCGCCGCCATTGCCTTCTTCTGCTCGCCTACCCATGCGCTGTAGTCGGCGTCGGAGACGACGCGCACGACGATCGGCATGAAGGCATGTTCCTTACCGCACAGCTCGGCGCACTGGCCGCGGTAGACGCCGATTTTCTCGGACTTGAACCAGGTGTCGCGCACGAAGCCAGGAATCGCATCCTGCTTGACGCCGAACGCAGGGATCATCCATGCGTGGATCACGTCGTTCGCGGTCAGCACGATGCGGACCTTCTTGTTAACCGGGACAACCATTTCGTTGTCCACTTCCATCAGGTAGTTCTCGGTGCGCTGTTCGGTCGCAGGCACGCCAGGCGCGCCCACTTGCGAACGCGGGGTCGACAGGGTCGACAGGAAGGAGATGCCCTCGCCTTCGCCCTTCAGGTAGTCATAGCCCCACTTCCACTGCATGCCGGTGACCTTGATGGTCAGGTCGGCGTTGGAGGTGTCCTTCATCGCCACCACGGTCTTGGTCGCCGGCAGCGCCATGCCGATAACGATCAGGAAAGGAACGACGGTCCAGGCGATTTCAACTGCGGTCGACTCGTGAAAGGTCGCCGGCTTGTGGCCCAGCGAACGGCGGTGCTTGAACACCGAATAGAACATCACGCCGAACACGGCGACGAAGATCACCAGGCAGACGATCATCATCCAGGTGTGCAAGGTGTCGATCTCGGCCGCAATCCGCGTCACAGGCATCTGCAGATTCAACTGATTCTCGAACGGACGCCCCTGCACCTGTGCCACAGCCAATGCTGGGATGCCGGCTGCCGTAACAGCCAGACCGAGCATCAAGGCTTGAAGTCGCTTTGCATATGTCATGTTTTCCCCAACCACCCAAAGATAAAAATATTTTTAAACGTCCGGCGACCCTTGCCGCAATCGCCGCCGCTCCAAATCCATCGCACAAAAAGGCCCCATACCGGAAAGTCGCGCAAAATGCGGCGAACCCGGTGGAACCTGTCATCGTTCACGGCGGCGAAAACACACCGGTGACCGCTGGCTTGCTATTGCGCTCGACGCGCCGCTGCTTCGTTCGCCCATTTTTTAGGCAAACACAGCCGGAGTCGACAAAATTAGTCGTTGATTATACTCAATGAGTGGCCTCTTCATCAAGGAATAATCCTCCCTTGCCAATGTTCGGCCCTTGTAATTCAGCCCGCAGTACCCATGTTTTGGGGCGGTCAGCGCGGCCGTGGCGGCTCGAAGCGGATGATCGCCTCGCCCGCCGCCGTCTTGCGCGGGGCCGGCCGGAACGCATGGCCGTAGATCACTTCGAAGGTCAGGCCGAGCTTGCCGTCCGGGCGGCGCTGCCGTTCCAGCGCCGCCAGCATCCTCTGCCACGCGGCGCGGCCCACCAGCCCGCGCGCGCGCGTCGCCAGCGGGTTGCCGCCCAGTGCACGCACGTCGGCCAGCAGCGCTTCGGCCGTGTCATAGGTGACCGTGATGACCTCCATGTCCATCACCGGCGTCGAAAAGCCCGCCTCCACCAGCTGGTCGCCGAAGTCGTGCATGTCGACGAAGGGCAGCGCATGCGGAGTTTCGTCCATGCTGGCAAACGCCGCGCGCAGCTCGCGCAGGGTGTCCGGGCCGAAGCTGGAAAACATCAGCAAGCCATCGACCCGCAGCACGCGGCGCCATTCCGCGAATACCCGGTCCGGCTGCGGATGCCACAGCAGCGCAAGGTTCGACCACACCAGGTCGACCGAGTTCGGGCCAAGCGGCAGCGCGCCGAAATCGCCGCACAGCAGGTCGATGCCGGTCCTGGATGGCATCAGGCGGTTCAATACCGACTTCAGGCTTGACGCGGGCGCTGAAGTGCGGGCGGCGGCGATCATTCCTATATTCGAGTCAATCCCGACGATTTGGGCTGCAGGGTAGTCTTTTTGCAACAATCCGAGATCGGGGCCAGTACCGCAGCCGGCGTCGAGCACGCGCGCCGGGGCGACCTTCACCAGTTGCAGCCGTTCATGCATGCGCGCGGCGATTTCGCGGCGCAGGAAATCGGCGGGCGCCATCCGCGCCGGATCGGCAAACAGCGTGCGCACGCGCGCCTGGTCGATCGGCGCGCTCATTTTGGAAGGAGACTGGGGGTTTGCCATGTTTCTGGTGCGATGCGTGACGCGGGAATGAGATAATGGCGGAAGTGTACATGTTTGCTGGGAGCCAAGCCCGTGCCCGACCGTTTGCGCCCGAGTCCGCGTAGCTGGCCGCTGGCCCTGGCGCGCGCCCTGCTGCCCTCGTCCTGCGCGCTGTGCGGCGCGGGTTGCGACGGCGTCGTGTGCGCGCCCTGCCACGCCGAGCATGTGGCGCCGCGCCGGCCGCGCTGCCGCTGCTGCGCCAACCCGCTCGATGCCGGCGGTGCGCGCTGCGCCTCCTGCCTGGCCGGGAGTCCGGCTTTCGACGCCACCGTGGCCGCGGTCGATTACGCGCTGCCGCTCGACCAGCTGGTGCTGCAGCTGAAGTTCGGCGGGCGGCTCGCCCTGGCGCCGTGGTTTGCGCGGATAATCGCCGGCGTCGTGCGCGAGGACCGCCAGTTCGCGCTGCCAAACGTGCTGTGCCCCGTTCCGCTGGGGCCGCAACGGCTGGCCGGGCGCGGCTTCAACCAGGCGCTGGAGATAGCGCGGCCGCTGTCGAAACTGCTGGGAATCCCGCTGCGGCCGCGGCTGGCGATCCGCGCGCTGGAGACGCCGGCGCAGTCGGGCGTGGCCCCGGCCCAGCGCCGCGCCAACATCCACAACGCGTTCATCGTGGCGCCGGACGCGCTGGCGATGGTGCGCGGACTGCACATCGGCATCGTCGACGACGTGATGACCAGCGGGCACACGCTGAACGAACTGGCCGCGACGTTCAAGCGTTTCGGCGCGGCGCGCGTGAGCAACCTGGTGTTCGCGCGCACGCCGCCCCATTGATTACTGAAGAAGGAGAAGTACCTTGTTCCACGTCGTACTGGTTGAACCCGAGATCCCGCCGAACACCGGCAACGTCATCCGCCTGTGCGCCAACACCGGGGCGCAGCTGCACCTGATCGAGCCGCTCGGGTTCCCGCTGGACGACGCCAAGATGAAGCGCGCCGGGCTGGACTACCACGAGTACGCGCCGATGAAGGTGCACAAGAACTGGGAAGCCTTCCTGGCCGACGCCAAACCGGATCCGGCGCGCATGTTCGCGATGACCACGCATGGCTCGTCGCCGTTTGCCGACGCGAAGTTCCAGCCGGGCGACGTGTTCGTGTTCGGCTCGGAAGGACGCGGCCTGGCGCCCGCGCTGCGCGAGTCGTTCCCACCGGCGCAGCGGCTCCGCCTGCCGATGCGGCCCGACAACCGCAGCCTGAACCTGTCGAACACGGTAGCGGTCGTGGTGTTCGAGGCCTGGCGCCAGAACGGCTACGCCGGCGGCGCGTAATAGGTTAATGCAGTGGGCGCGGGATGGCGTCGCCTGCCGTCGGTGCGCGGACTGCAGCCGCGCCGCTTTGGCGGTAGGCTTCCACGATCTTGTGCGTATCGAGCAACTCCCGGAATGACGTCATCAGGCCGTCCTTGACGGTGAAGATATGCCCCCAGTCGCTGCCCCACTCGACGCCGCTATCCCGTATTGTCCAGTCGTAATGGCCAAGCGCGACCACTCGGTCACCGTTGGCGAAAAATTCCTTTGGCTCGAAGTTGCGGCACAGCTGCGCAGTGTCGAGCTGCTTGAAGAACTCGGCAACTTCTTCACGTCCGTGGCGGTTCCCCGAGAAATCGACGCCTGGCAACTCGGCCATTTCCCAGTCAATATCCGGCGCCATATGCGACAGCACTTTCTCGATGTCGGCCGCCATGTAGGCGGCATAGCACTGCTTTACTAAATCGATGTTCGCCTGTTCGTTCATGATTTCCTCCCCTTTGATGGAGCTTGCCAACTGCAATTATTGAAGGATCGGCCTTTCCATCATTCGAATGCGGCCACGGCGCCGTTCTTCATGGTGAACATGCGCACCCAGTCGCTGCCGAATTCCAGGCCGCTAGCCCTGACCGTCCAGTCGTGGTGACCGGGCACGTTCTCCCCAATCCAGTCAGGTCAAAAGATCAGTATTGGCTGCACGGGGACGAACTTCAATGGCGACGTCGAAATAAATCAAAATCATCGCACCGCTCCGCATGTGCTGCGTCAAGTGCATCGCTTGCACCGCATTCCAAGCAGCGATAAGATTTAAGGAGACAAGATTGGACCAGCCATGAAAAGCCTGACAGTGCACGAAGCCCAAATCCAACTCACCGAGTTGGTAGACGCAGTTGTCGCCGGCGAAGACGTTGTCCTCGTGAAGAATGGCATCCCGGTTGCACAGCTGGTACGCATTGATCCCCCGGCAAAACGTCCTCGTCCCGCTGGACTTTTCAAGGGGAAAATCAAAGTCGCCGATGATTTTGACGCACCATTGCCTGATGAAGTGCTGGATGGGTTCGAAGGTAGGTAATGTAATGCGTGTATTACTCGATACACACGTTTATCTTTGGTTCGTGCAGGATGAAGCCAAGTTGAGACGACCGGCCTTCCAACTCATTCAAAACGCCGACGAGGTCTTTGTAAGCAGCGCAACGATCTGGGAAATAGCGATCAAGGGTGCGCTGGGCAAGATACAAGCGGACGTACCGGCCTTGGTCCAGAAATTGCAACGGAACGGGTTCAAGGAACTGCCAGTGCAGATGGCACATGCGGTTCAAGTCAGAACCTTGCCCCTGTTTCACCGTGATCCGTTCGACCGTATGTTAGTCGCGCAAGCAATGGTTGGGCAGCTCAGGCTTCTGACAGCAGACCGACGCTTGCGGAGATATTCTCCGCTTGTGATCGATGCATGACGCCCGCCAAGGACTCCCCTGGTGTCGAGCGTGCGCACCTATCCCGCGCGTACTTTCGTCAGCAGCTTGGTCGTCGAACGGTCATGTTCGAAGTCGATCGCGACGGCCTGCCCGCCGTAGGCCAGCACAGCCTTGCCTTCCGGGATGGCAGTCATGTCGTAGTCACCGCCCTTGGCGTAGATGTCGGGCCGCGCTTCCAGCACCACTTCCAACGCCGTATCCTCGTCAAAATCGACCACCAGGCTGACCGACTCCAGCGCCGCCAGCACGGCCATGCGGTCCGGCGCCGCGTTCAGCGGGCGGTCGTCGCCCTTGCCCAGCCGCTTGACCGAGGCGTCGGTATTGGCCGCCACCACCAGCGACGCGCCCAGCGCGCGCGCCTGCGCCAGGTAGGTCACGTGCCCGCGGTGCAGGATGTCGAACACGCCGTTGGTCAGCACCACCGGCTTGGTTAGCGCGGCAACCCGCGCCTTCAGTTCACTGCGGGTGCAAATCTTCTTCTCGAAATCAGCCATGTAGTCGTTTTTAAAAGGTCAGTGTGCCGGCTTGTCGTCGTCGCCGTCGTCGTCGAGCGCCATCGACAGGTCATCGGCCGTGGTGGCGCTGGCGTTGCCCGGCTCCTTGCGGTCGCCGCGCAGCTTGATCTGCAGGCGCAGGCCGTTGGCCGAATCGGCGTTGCGGATCGCTTCGTCATAGCCGATGTGGCCCTGGTTGTACAACTCGTACAGCGCCTGGTCGAAGGTGCACATGCCCAGCTCGCGCGACTTGTGCATGATCTCCTTGATGCCGTGGAAGTTCCCTTTGAAGATCATCTCGCTGATGGTGGCGGTGTTCAGCAAAATTTCGATCGCGGCCTTGCGGCCCTTGCCGTCCTCGGTACGTACCAGCCGCTGCGAGACGATGCCGCGCAGGTTGGACGACAGGTCCATCAGCAGCTGGTTGCGGCGCTCTTCCGGGAAGAAGTTGATGATGCGGTCCATCGTCTGGTTCGCATTGTTCGCGTGCAGGGTGCCGAGGCACAGGTGGCCGGTTTCGGCGAACGCGATCGCGTGCTCCATCGTTTCGGTGTCGCGGATCTCGCCGATCAGGATCACGTCCGGCGCCTGGCGCAGCGTATTCTTCAGCGCGTTGTGCCACGAGTGGGTGTCGACGCCCACTTCGCGGTGCGTGATCAGGCAGTTCTTGTTCTTGTGGACGTATTCCACCGGGTCTTCGACCGTGATGATATGCCCCGCCGAATTGGCGTTGCGGTAGTCGATCATCGCGGCCAGCGTGGTGGACTTGCCCGAACCCGTGCCGCCGACGACCAGCACCAGCCCGCGCTTGGTCATGATGACGTCCTTCAGCACTTCCGGCAGGCCGAGCTTGTCAAAATTGGGAATCTCGGACGCGATGGTACGCACCACCATCGCCACGCACTGCTGCTGCACGAAGACGTTGACGCGGAAACGGCACACGTTGGGCAGCGAGATCGCGAAATTGCACTCCATCTCGGCTTCGAACTCGGTGCGCTGGCGCTCGTTCATCAGCGACAGCGCGAGCGCGCGCGTCACGTCGCCGGTCAGGCGCTGCTGGCTGAGCGGTTTCATCGCGCCCTGGTGCTTCATGCTGGGCGGGAAATCGGCCGAGATGAACAGGTCGGAACCGCCCTGGTGATGCATCACGGTGAGCAGTTTGTGTATATATGCCTGGGCTTCCGCCGGGCCAAAGGTCGTGGACATGGGAGCCTCTCTCGGATTATGCTAGGGCTGGACTAGCCCCCGCGGCAATTATATCGACACCATTCCGGTAGAATATAATTTCTTTGAATCCCAGCCGGTTCCACCCCATGACCCTGACCGAACTGAAATACATCGTTGCCGTTGCGCGTGCGAAACATTTCGGCCATGCCGCGGAAGCCTGCTACGTCGCCCAGCCCACCCTGTCGGTCGCCATCAAGAAGCTCGAAGACGAGCTGGGCGTCGTGCTGTTCGAGCGCGGCGGCGCGGAAGTGTCGGTCACCCCGCTGGGCGCCCAGATCGTGGCCCAGGCCGAGCGCGTGCTGGAGCAGACCGCCGCGATCAAGGAGCTGGCCAAGCAGAACAAGGACCCGCTGGCCGGGCCGCTGCGCCTGGGCGTGATCTACACCATCGGGCCTTACCTGCTGCCGCCGCTGGTCAAGAACGTCATCGAGCAGCTTCCCCAGATGCCGCTGGTCCTGCAGGAGAACTTCACGGTGCGCCTGCTGGAACTGCTGCGCCAGGGCGAGCTGGACGCGGCCATCATGGCGCTGCCGCTGCCGGAGCACGGCATGTCGATGCAGACGCTGTACGACGAGCCGTTCGTGGTCGCCATGCCGAAGGACCATCCATGGGCCGCGCGCAAGGCCATTTCGGCGGCCGACCTCAAATCCGAAACCATGCTTTTGCTGGGCAACGGCCACTGCTTCCGCGACCAGGTGCTGGAAGTGTGCCCCGAGATGGCGCGCTTTTCATCGCCGGGCAACGGCATGCAGCGCACCTTCGAAGGCTCGTCGCTGGAGACGATCCGCCACATGGTCGCCAGCGGCATCGGCCTGACCGTCCTTCCGCGCGCCTCGGTGGCCGACATGCACCCGAAGGACAGCATGCTGCGCTACGTGCCGTTCGAGGAACCGGCGCCCTCGCGCCGCGTGGTCATCGTCTGGCGCAAGAGCTTCACGCGGCGCGCCGCGATCGAAGCCGTCTGCGCCGCCGTGGCCGCCTGCGAGCTGCCGGGTGTGGAGATGCTCGCGCCCGAGCCCGTCGCCGCCTGAAGCGCCGCTCAACCCGGCTTCGTGCGTCGGAGTAAAATCGTGCATTGCATCAACTACTAAGCACTCGATGAACAAGCTGGCGCTCTATTTTCGGCTGGTCCGCGCTGACAAGCCGATCGGTATCCTGTTACTCCTGTGGCCGACCCTGATGGCCCTGTGGATGGCGTCGGGCGGCATACCCGCCCTCGGCGTCGCGCTGATCTTCATCCTCGGCACCGCGCTGATGCGCTCGGCGGGTTGCGCCGTCAACGACTTCGCCGACCGCGATTTCGACAAGCACGTCAAGCGCACTGCCGAGCGTCCACTCACCTCCGGCCGCATCAAGGGCTGGGAAGCGCTGATGGTCGCCGGCGTGCTGGCGGTGGTTTCGTTCGTGCTGATCCTGCCGCTCAACACGCTGACCAAGCAACTGTCGGTGGCCGCCCTCATCATCGCCGGCACCTACCCTTACTTCAAGCGCTTCTTCGCCATTCCCCAGGCTTACCTGGGCATCGCGTTCGGCTTCGGCATCCCGATGGCGTTCGCCGCGGTGCTCGGCGCCGTGCCGGCCGTCGCCTGGTGGCTGCTGGTGGGGAATGTGTTCTGGGCCGTTGCCTACGATACCGAATACGCGATGGTGGATCGCGACGACGACCTCAAGATCGGCATCCGCACCTCGGCCATCACCTTCGGCCGCTTCGACGTGGCCGCCGTGATGCTGTGCTACGGCGCCGCGCTGGCCATTTTCCTGGTCTGCGGCTGGCAATTGGGCCTGCGCTACTGGTTCGCCGGCGGCATCGCCATGGCCGCCGGCATGGCGCTCTATCACTACACGCTGATCCGCCACCGCGAGCGGATGGCCTGTTTTGCAGCGTTTCGCCACAACAATTGGTTGGGTGCGGCGGTTTTCGCTGGTGTCGCGTTAGACTACGCGCTAGGATAATCTTGTCCGAAAGGCACACTTGAAAAATTGTATTCGCGCAATATATACAGGAGTGCAATCCCCTACACTGCATTCGACCAATTTTAATTAGCGAGGAATTCGATGATCCAGCAAATCCCAACCAAGACCGGCGCCCGTGACCAGCTCATGAACGACCTGAAATCGGTGATCCAGGATGCGGAAGCCTGGCTGCGCCACGGCGGCCAGCTGACTGGCGAAGAATTCCAGGCTGCCAAGGCCAAGTTCGAAAAGACGCTGACCAGCGCCAAGGCCGACCTGATCCGCCTGGAGGAAACCGTGGTTGAGAAGACCAAGGAAGCGGCCAAGGCCACCGACGAATACGTCCACGAGAATCCATGGAAATCGGTCTGCATCGGCGCCGGCGTCGGCCTGCTGCTGGGCGTGCTGATCTCGCGCCGCTAACCGGCCATGGCGATCCTCGAATCGGTCGGACGGCTTGGGTCGACCCTGGTCGACATGGTGCACACGCGGCTGGAACTGGCTGCGGTGGAGGTCGAGGAGGAATCCCAGCGCATGCTGGGCTACCTGCTGTTCGGCCTGCTCGCCATCATCCTGTTCGGGGTCGCTTTCCTGCTGGTTGCCTTCCTGGTGATCGTGCTGTATTGGGACACAAACCGGATCACAGCGATCGCCGTCATGGCGGCGCTGTTCGCGGGCGCCGGGACCATCGTGGCGATGAAGGTCAAGGCCGGCTTCGACCGCAAGCCGCGCCTGCTCGAACACACCATCGCGGAACTGCGCAAGGACATGGCGTACGCCCGCACCGTGAGGCACCTGGATGAGTAAGCCGGGCAAACATTCGCCGATCACGCTGGCGGCAAAGCGCCAGGCCTTGCTGGCCGAGTGCGCGCTCCAGCGCATCAACGCGGCCCATGAGGTCAGCGAGATCATGGCGCCGATCCGCAACGTGCGCGAGAAGGTGGGCGGGAACCTGGCGATTCCCATGTCGGCGGCCGGGATCGTGGTCGGGATACTGGCCAACAGGCGCAAGAAGCTGGTGCCGATGCTGACCACGGCGTTTTCGCTGTGGAAGCTGGGGAAGAGTTTGATGGAGAGCTGGCGGGAGCACAAGGCTGCGCAGCACGCACCTTGAGCTTGCCCAGCAGCGCCAGCACGCCGTACTGGCTTTAATCCCTGCCCAGTTCTTCTCCAAGTTCACGGCCGCGCGCCGACGCGGCTTTCACCGCATTCACCACCGCCTCCTTCACCCCGCTCTGCTCCATGCTGGTCAGCGCCGCATACGTCGTGCCGCCCTTCGACGTCACCCGCTCGCGCAGCACGCTTAACGGCTCGTCCGACCGCTTGGCCAGCTCGGCCGCGCCAGCAAAGGTGGCCACCGCCAGCTCCCTGCCCTGCTCCGCGCTCAGGCCCAGTTCCACCGCGGCCTGCTGCATCGCTTCCAGAAAATAGAACACATACGCCGGCCCGCTGCCCGAAACGCCGGTCACCGGATCGATCATCGCTTCGTCATCGAGCCACACGGTTTCGCCAACCGCCTTCATGATCGCGTCCGCGGCCGCCTTCTGCGCATCGCTCACGCCCTGCATCGCCACCATCCCCGTGATGCCGCGCCCGATCAGCGCCGGCGTATTCGGCATGGTGCGAACGATGGCGGCGTGTCCGCCGAGCCAGCGCGCCAGGTCGGCGCCGCGGATGCCGGCAGCAATCGAAAGCACCAGTGCATCGCTGCGCAGGTGCTGCTTCAGCGACGCCGCCACATCGCGCATCTGCTGCGGCTTCACCGACAACACCACCACGTCGCTCGCCGCCACCGCCGCATCGACCGTACCGGCCGTGGTGACGCCATGCGCGGCATGGAGCTTGTCGAGCGCGCCTGCGTTCGGATCGACCACGTGGATGTTACTGCCCGCAGTGAATTTGCCGGCCAGCCCGGAGATCAGCGCGGATGCCATGTTGCCCCCGCCGATGAATGCGATTTTCATGCTTGTCCTTGTTTATTCGTAGTTGCGTGAACCGAAAATGGCGCTGCCGACGCGCACGATGGTGGCGCCTTCCGCGACCGCGGCCTCCATGTCCGCCGACATCCCCATCGACAGCGTATCGAGGTCGAAGCCATCGGCGCGCAGGCGCTCGAAGTGGCCGCGCAGCCGCGCGAACGCGGCGCGCTGGCGTGCGTAATCCCTTTCTGGTTCGGGAATCGCCATCAGCCCGCGCAGGCGCAGCTTCGGCAGCGCCGCCACTTCGCGTGCGAGGTCGTCCAGCTCCCCGGGCGAGGCGCCGCTCTTGCTGGCCTCCCCGCTGATGTTCACCTGCAGGCAGATGTTCAGCGGCGGCAGGCCGTCGGGACGCTGCTCCGACAGGCGCTGCGCGATCTTCAGGCGTTCTACCGTGTGCACCCATTCGAAGTTGGCCGCGATCGGCCGCGTCTTGTTACTTTGGATAGGGCCGATGAAGTGCCACTCGAGCGCGGCGCCAGGCAAGGCGGATGCGACCGCGGCCTTCTTGTCGATGGCTTCCTGCAGGTAGTTCTCGCCAAAGGCGCGCTGGCCGGCGTGGAAGGCCTCGACCACGGCCTCCGGCGGAAAGGTCTTGGAAACGGCGAGTAGTTGAACGTCGGCGCGCGAACGGCCGGCGGCGTTTGCGGCTGCAACAATTGTGGCATCGACTGCTTGCAAGTTCTGTGCGATTGTGGACATAATCATTTTCTTAGAGCAATCAAGCACTTAGGTAAATGTCAACGCAAACGGCTGGCATGCGCCCATTTACGGCACAGGGATTATAAATGGACATCTCCGAATTACTCGCATTCTCCGTCAAGAACAAGGCATCCGACCTGCACCTGTCCGCAGGCCTGCCGCCGATGATCCGCGTGCACGGCGACGTACGCCGCATCAACCTGCCGCCGCTGGAGCACAAGGACGTGCACAGCATGATCTATGACATCATGAACGACGGCCAGCGCAAGCAGTACGAAGAAGTGTTGGAGTGCGACTTCTCGTTCGCCATTCCCGGCCTGGCGCGCTTCCGCGTCAACGCCTTCAACCAGGAGCGCGGCGCGTCGGCCGTGCTGCGTACGATTCCATCCAAGATCCTCAGCCTGCAGGACCTGAACGCGCCCAAGATCTTCGGCGAACTGGCGATGCGCCCGCGCGGGCTGGTGCTGGTCACCGGCCCAACCGGTTCGGGCAAGTCGACCACGCTGGCGGCGATGGTCAACCACCTGAACGAAAACGAGTACGGCCACATCCTGACCATCGAAGACCCGATCGAATTCGTGCACGACTCGAAGAAGTGCCTGATCAACCAGCGCGAAGTCGGCCCGCATACCCTGTCGTTCAACAACGCGCTGCGTTCGGCGCTGCGCGAAGACCCGGACTGCATCCTGGTCGGCGAATTGCGCGACCTCGAAACCATCCGCCTCGCGCTGTCCGCCGCGGAAACCGGCCACCTCGTGTTCGGCACGCTGCACACCTCCTCCGCCGCCAAGACCATCGACCGTATCGTCGACGTGTTCCCGGCCGATGAAAAGGAGATGGTCCGCGCCATGCTGTCCGAATCGCTGCAGGCCGTGATTTCGCAGACCCTGCTCAAGACCAAGGACGGCACGGGCCGCGTCGCTGCGCACGAAATCATGATCGGAACGCCGGCGATCCGCAACCTGATCCGCGAAGCGAAGATCGCGCAGATGTACTCGGCGATCCAGACCGGCAGCAACGTCGGCATGCAGACGCTGGACCAGAACCTGACCGACCTCGTTCGCCGCAACGTGATCTCCAGCGCGGCCGCCCGCAACGCCGCCAAGATCCCGGAAAACTTCCCAGGCTAAGCACATAAAGGACACGCGATGGAACGCGACCAGGCTTCAAAATTCATGTTCGACCTGCTGCGCCTGATGACCAGCAAGGGCGGCTCCGATCTGTTCATCACCGCCGGCTTCCCGCCCGCGATGAAAATCGACGGCAAGATGACGCCGGTATCGAGCCAGGCGCTCACCGCATCGCACACGGCCGACCTGGCGCGCGCGATCATGAACGACAAGCAGACCGCCGCCTTCGAGCTGACCAAGGAATGCAATTTCGCGATCAGCCCGGGCGACCTGGGACGCTTCCGCGTCTCCGCCTTCGTGCAAATGAGCTGCGTGGGCATGGTGCTGCGCACGATCACCACCACCATCCCGAAGCTGGAAGACCTCGAACTGCCGCCGGTACTGTCGGACATCATCATGTCCAAGCGCGGCCTCGTGATCATGGTGGGCGCCACCGGCTCGGGCAAATCGACGACGCTGGCCGCGATGGTCGGCTACCGCAACGAGAACAGCTACGGCCACATCATCACCATCGAAGACCCGGTCGAATACGTCCACCCGCATAAGAACTGCGTGATCACGCAGCGCGAAGTGGGTGTCGACACCGACAGCTTCGAAGCGGCGCTGAAAAACTCGCTGCGCCAGGCGCCGGACGTGATCCAGATCGGCGAGATCCGCGACCGCGAGACGATGGAGCATGCGATCGCGTTCGCCGAAACCGGCCACCTGTGCCTGGCCACGCTGCACGCGAACAGCGCCAACCAGGCGCTCGACCGCATCATCAACTTCTTCCCGGAAGAGCGCCGCCAGCAGTTGCTGATGGACTTGTCGCTGAACCTGCGCGGCCTCGTGTCGCAGCGCCTGATCCCGCGCAAGGAGTCCAAGGGCCGCGTGGTGGCGGTCGAGGTGATGCTCAATTCGCCGCTGATCTCGGACCTGATCTTCAAGGGCGAAGTCCATGAGATCAAGGAGATCATGAAGAAGTCGCGCGAGCTGGGCATGCAGACCTTCGACCAGGCACTGTTCGACCTGCACGAAGCCGACAAGATCAGCTACGAAGACGCGCTGCGCAACGCCGACTCGGTCAACGACCTGCGCCTGACCATCAAGCTGCAGGGCAAGGACGCCAAGAACCGCGACCTGTCGGCGGGTACCGAACACCTGGGCATCGTGTGACAGCGGGCGTCCACGATTTCCAGGCCACCGGCATCGCGGGCGAAGCGGTCGACTTGTCGCGCTACCGCGGCAAGGTGCTGCTGATCGTGAACACCGCCAGCGAATGCATGTTCACGCCGCAGTACAAGCAACTGGAGCAGGTGTACCAGCAGTTCCGCGATCGCGGCGTGGAGGTGCTTGGATTCCCCTGCAATCAGTTCCGCGAACAGGAGCCTGGGACGGAGCAGGAGATTGGCGCATTCTGCGAGAAGAATTACGGCGTGACCTTCCCGATGTTCGCCAAGGTGAAGGTCAATGGCAAGGACGCGCATCCGCTGTTCAAGTATCTGGCACAGGAAGCGCCGGGGTTCCTCGGAACCGGGATCATCAAGTGGAACTTCACCAAGTTCCTGGTGCGGAAGGACGGCAGCGTGTACAAGCGCTACGCGCCTCAAGCTTCGCCGCAAAGCATCGTCCGCGATATCGAAAAACTGCTACTTGAACCGTAGGGCGGATAAGCAACGCGCATCCGCCATTTCATGCTCCAACGCGGCGCTTGCAATGGCGGGTGCGCGTTGCTTACCCGCCCTACGTTTATGAAATTGGCAGCCCATGAGATATTCACAATGGCAATGTTGAACATATGAAAATGAAATTGGCGTTATGAATCAGTCGATCCCATAATCTGTCTCTACAAACAGAGAGAGAAAGGATCGATTGTGAACATCGCCAAACATATGGAAGCCATTGTCATCGTAGCTGCCGTCGCACTCACCAGCGCCGCCGCCATCGCGTCGCCAGCAGGCCGCTGGCATACTGGCGACGCCGCCGAAACCAGCATCGGCAATTCCGACACCCTGGTCGTCAACGGCAAAGGCCTGACCGCTACGCTGGCCTGGTAGTCTTCGCCAGCGCCTGGTCGATCAACTCGATCCAGTGCGACACTGGCGTATCGGTGCCCGATTGCAGGTGGGTCTGGCAACCGATATTGGCCGATACGATGACCTCGGGACGGGTGGCCTGCAAACCAGCCAGCTTCCTGTCCCTGAGTTCAGTAGAGAGCTCCGGCTGCAACACCGAATAAGTGCCCGCCGAACCGCAGCAAAGATGATTGTCGACGCAGAGATGCACATCGAAGCCGACAGCATGCAGCACCTTCTCCACCTTCCCCCTGATCTGCTGGCCGTGCTGCAAAGTGCATGGCGGATGGTAAGCCACGCGCTTTTCGAACGTCCCCTTCAGCCGCGCCGCCAGCTCCGCCTCGAACTCCGGCACGATTTCGGACAGGTCGCGCGTCATCGCTGAAATGCGCTTCGCCTTCTCCGCATACGCGCTGTCGTGCGCCAGCAGATGGCCGTATTCCTTGACCGTGACGCCGCAGCCGGAAGCGGTCATCACGATCGCCTCCACCTGTTCCACCAGCGGCCACCATGCGTCGATATTGCGGCGCATGTCGTCGAGTCCCGCCTCCTGGTCGTTCATGTGGAAGCGTAGCGCGCCGCAGCAGCCGGCCTTCGGCGCGACGACCAGCTGGACGCCCACGGCATCGAGTACGCGCGCCGTGGCGGCGTTGATGTTGGGAGCCATCGCCGGTTGCACGCAGCCTTCGAGCACCAGCATCTTGCGGGCGTGGGTGCGCGAGGGCCACAGGCCCGGATTGGTGGTGCGTGGCAGCTTGTCCTGCAGCGCGGGCGACAGCAAGGGGCGGAACAGCTGGCCTGCCTTGAACGCCGGCTTGAAGATCCACTTGCGCGGCAGCGCTTCCTTCAGGACCGTGCGCTTGATGCGCTCGGCCAGCGGCCGCTGCACGCGCTGCTCCACCACCTTGCGGCCGATGTCGGCCAGGCGGCCGTACTTGACGCCCGACGGGCAGGTGGTCTCGCAGTTGCGGCAGGTGAGGCAGCGGTCGAGATGGAGCTGGGTCTTGCGCGTGACTTCCGCGCCTTCGAGCACCTGCTTGATCAGGTAGATGCGGCCGCGCGGGCCATCGAGTTCGTCGCCCAGCACCTGGTAGGTCGGACAGGTGGCAGTGCAGAAGCCGCAGTGCACGCAGGCGCGCAGGATCGCCTCGGCCTCGTCGCCTTCGCGCGTGCCCTTGATGAAATCGGCGAGATTGGTTTGCATGTCAGTACATCCGTCCGGGATTGAAAATGTGCGATGGATCGAACGCCGTCTTGAGCCGTTCATGAATCTTCGCGACGGCGGGCGCCAGCGGATGGAATACGCCAACGCCCTTGTCGCCGCCCCGGAACAGGGTGGCGTGGCCGCCGACCGCCGCCGCAGTGCGGCGGATTTTCTGCGCCGTCTCCGCGTCGCTGCCGGCCTTCAGCCAGCGCTGCGCGCCGCCCCACTCGATCAGCTGCTCGCCCTTCAAGATGATCGCGCCCGCGGCGGTTGGCACCGACAGGCGCCACAGGCATTCAGCATCCGCGAAAAACGCGTGCTGCTGTTCACGCAGGCTTTTCCAGAATGTGTCGGCGTCGGCGACGCCCTCCCCGCCCAGCGAGCGTACGGCCGCGTCGACCGCAGCCTCCGCGCCCGACAGGCGAATGAACAGGACGCCATCGCTCCAGCAGCTGGCCGAGACCGGCAGCGGCTGTCCGCCCCACTCGTTCAGCATGCGCAGCGCCTCGATTTCGCTGGCCTCGAAACGGAGCGTCGCTTCGCGTACCGCGCGCGGCAGCACTTTGACCGACATCTCAAGCAGCAGCCCGAGTGTTCCAAGCGAGCCGGCCAGCAGGCGCGATACGTCATACCCTGCCACATTCTTCATCACCTGGCCGCCGAACGTCAGCTCCTGCCCTTTGCCATCCATGAGCTTCGCGCCCAGCATGAAGTCGCGCAATGCGCCGCTACTTGCGCGGCGAGGGCCGGACAGGCCGCAGGCGACCGCGCCGCCAAACGTAGCGCCGGCGCCGAAGTACGGCGGTTCGAACGCCAGCATCTGGTTGCGTTCCGCTAGCACCGCTTCGATTTCCGCCAGCGGGGTACCGCAGCGCGCGGTGATCACCAGTTCAGTCGGCTCGTAGTCGACAATGCCGCTGTGCGTGCGCGTGTCGAGGATGTCGCCCTCGATGCGCTGGCCGTACCAGTCCTTGGTGCCGCCGCCGCGAATGCGCAGCGCGCGCCCGCTTGCAGATGCCGACAGCACCTGTTCCCTGAATTGTTCAATCGACTGCAATGAAAGCTCCCATCAGAAACGCGGCAGGTTCGCAAACGGCAGCACGCCGCCGCTGACCCGCATCTTGCCGAATTCCGCACAGCGGTTCAGCGTTGGAATCGCCTTGTCCGGATTGAGCAGCATAGGCACGTCGAACGCGCGCTTCACCGCGAAAAATGCATCGAGTTCCTCACGGGTGAACTGGATGCACATCGAATTGATTTTTTCCATGCCCACGCCGTGTTCGCCGGTGATGGTGCCGCCCACTTCGACGCACAAGGCCAGGATGGCGGCGCCGAACGCTTCGGCACGCTCGAATTCGCCCGGCTTGTTCGCATCGAACAGGATCAGCGGGTGCAGGTTGCCGTCGCCGGCGTGGAACACGTTCGCGCAGCGCAGGCCGAAGGTCTTTTCCATTTCCTCGATACCGGTCAATACCTGCGCCAGGTTCTTGCGCGGGATGGTGCCGTCCATGCAGTAGTAGTCCGGCGAAATGCGGCCCGCCGCCGGGAAGGCGTTCTTGCGGCCCGACCAGAAGCGCATGCGTTCCTGCTCGGACTGCGACACGGCGATGG
>NZ_QYUP01000111.1 GCF_003590855.1 Massilia cavernae | reverse complement strand
TGGTGCACGACATGTACCTGATGGAAGTGAAGAAGCCTTCGGAATCGAAGTATCCGTGGGACTACTACAAGGTCGTGCAGACCATTCCGGGCGACCAGGCTTACGCCACCAGGCGGAAACCAAGTGCGCGGCGTGGAAGTAATTCAGTCGTAGCAGTTTCAACGTAATTCGTAGGGCGGATAAGGGCAATGCCCGCATCCGCCGATTTGGCACCGTGTTGGCGTCGAGAACGGCGGATGCGCCCTCCGGGCTTATCCGCCCTACGTTCCACTCAAGACTTCGTACTGATATTCCATGGAAATTTTCGGCATCCCCATGCAGGCGATGATGAGCCAGCTGCTGCTGGGCCTGGTCAACGGCTCGTTCTACGCGATGCTGTCGCTCGGCCTGGCCGTCATCTTCGGCTTGCTCAACGTCATCAACTTCTCCCACGGCGCCCTGTACATGATGGGCGCTTTCCTTGCCTGGATGGGCTTGTCCTATTTCGAGCTCAACTACTGGGTCATGCTGGCCGCCGCGCCGCTGCTGGTCGGCCTGTTCGGCATCGTGATCGAAAAGACGATGCTGCGCTGGCTGTACAAGCTCGACCACCTGTACGGCCTGCTGCTGACCTTCGGCATCACCCTGCTGCTGGAAGGCGTTTTCCGCTCCTTCTACGGCGTCTCGGGCCAGGCTTATCCGGTGCCTGACGCGCTGTCCGGCGCCACCGACCTCGGCTTCATGATCCTGCCGAACTACCGCGGCTGGGTCGTCGCCGCATCGCTGACGGTCTGCCTGGCAACCTGGTACGTGATCGAAAAGACCAAGCTCGGCGCCTACCTGCGCGCCGGCACCGAGAATCCGAAGCTGGTGGAAGCCTTCGGCATCAACGTGCCGCTGATGGTCACGCTCACCTACGGCTTCGGCGTCGCCCTGGCGGGCTTTGCAGGGGTGCTGGCGGCCCCGATCATCAACGTGACGCCGCTGATGGGCTCGAACCTGATCATCGTCGTGTTCGCCGTTGTGGTAATCGGCGGCATGGGTTCGATCATGGGCTCGATCGTCACCGGCCTGATGCTCGGCGTCATCGAGGGCCTGACCCGCGTGTTCTATCCGGAAGGCTCGGAGGTCGTCGTGTTCGTCGTCATGGTGATCGTCCTGCTGCTGCGCCCTGCCGGCCTGTTCGGCAAAGAAAAATAACCGGAGCACGTACATGATGATGAATCGAAAAATTGGCTACCTGATCGCGCTGGCGATCGCACTTGCCGCGCCGTTCTTCGCCTATCCGGTATTCCTGATGAAGCTGCTGTGTTTCGGCTTGTTCGCTTGCGCGTTCAACCTGCTGATCGGCTTCACCGGTTTGCTGTCCTTCGGCCATGCCGCATTCTTCGGCGCGGCAGGCTACACCGCGGGCTACATGCTGCGCGACATGGGATGGCCGGTCGAGCTGGCCATCCTGGCCGGCGTCGGCAGCGGGGCGCTGATCGGCTTCGTGATGGGCACACTGGCGATCCGCCGTTCCGGCATCTACTTCTCGATGATCACGCTGGCGCTGGCCCAGATGGTGTACTTCGCAGCGCTGCGCTCGCCGTTCACCGGCGGCGAGGACGGCCTGCAGGGTGTACCGCGCGGCAAGCTGCTGGGCATGGTCGACCTGGCCAGCGATACCACGATGTACTACCTGGTGCTGGCGATCGCGATCGGCGGTTTCGCCCTGATCATGCGTACGGTGCATTCGCCGTTCGGCCAGGTGCTCAAGGCGATCAAGGAAAACGAGCCACGCGCCATTTCCTTGGGCTACGACGTCGACAAGTACAAGCTGACCGCGTTCGTGCTCTCAGCGGCCCTTGCAGGCCTTGCAGGGGCCACTAAAACGGTCGTGCTCGGCTTCGAAACGCTGACCGACGTGCACTGGACCATGTCGGGCCTGGTGATCCTGATGACGCTGGTAGGGGGCATGGGGACGCTGGTCGGTCCGATCCTGGGCGCCTTCATCATCATCACGCTGGAAAACAAGCTGGGCGACGTGGGCATCTTCCTGGCGCGTACCACCGAGATCGAATGGTTCAACACGCTGGGCGAGTCGGTCGGCATCGTGACCGGCCTGATCTTCG
This sequence comes from Massilia cavernae, assembly GCF_003590855.1. Taxonomy (GTDB): domain Bacteria; phylum Pseudomonadota; class Gammaproteobacteria; order Burkholderiales; family Burkholderiaceae_D; genus Telluria_A; species Telluria_A cavernae. Next base: position 93,192 of record NZ_QYUP01000111.1, on the reverse strand, counting down.
TTACCTGCGTGCTGTTGTTCCGTCGCGGTATTGTGGGCGAGATCGGCGCCGCCTTCGCCGCAATGGGCCGCAAGAAGGCGGCGTAGCCTTCAACAGGTAAGCTCCAGACAGAAAAGCCAGGTTCCGGGGAACCTGGCTTTTTTTATGTGCGCCCAGCATGGGCGCACTCCTGTGGGTGCAAGTCCCGCCGCGAGCTGACCACAGTGAGCGAAGTGAAGCGCAACTGCATGAGGGTAACTGAGTGTGGGAAGGAAGCGTGGAGCATAAATCATGAGCCGATGGACAAGAATCGCATAGAAGGCGTTACCGATCAGGGCGAGCGGGCATGAAACCGCGAAGCTCTTGTGGTCAAGGATCGGTGGCGTAAATGCGGCGGTTGTGTGATGAAGGAGTGCGGCCCTTACCTGGGGACGCCCCGCCTTGTGCCTGAAAGGGCGACGGCGCGAGCCGGAGCGGGGTCTCAGCAGAGGTCATAGTAGTTGGAGGTAGCGCCGCGAAGGCTCAACTCCGCCGACGAAGGACCGAACGAGTAGGAGTGAATCCGATATGTCGATGCAGAAAGCACAGCGTCAGATGCCTGCTAACGCGGGGCGGGAAGCCGTAGGGCAAGGTGAAGCCATGCCCGATGCTTTCAGCGACGAAGCGTTCTGCCCGCGACATGCAACCGGAGACACGGGGTCAGTGCTGCTGCAAGCGGCGCTGACGACAGAGAACCTGCGGCGGGCGTTCAAGCGTGTGCGTGCCAACAAGGGAGCTGCTGGCGTGGATGGGCTGGATATCAACCAGACATCGCGTCATCTGGCAACCGCATGGCCGCATATACGAGAGCAACTGCTGGCAGGGACGTACCGGCCCAGTCCGGTGCGTCGGGTGACGATCTCGAAGCCCGACGGTGGCGAGCGCGAGCTTGGCATTCCGACGGTGACGGATCGCCTGATCCAGCAAGCACTGCTACAGGTGCTGCAACCGATACTTGATCCCACCTTTAGTGAGCATAGCTACGGCTTTCGTCCGGGCAGGCGTGCACAGGATGCGGTGTTAGCCGCTCAGTCGTACGTTCAGTCAGGGTGGAGAGTCGTGGTCGATGTCGACCTGTCGAAATTCTTTGACCGGGTCAACCATGACATCCTGATTGACCGCCTGCGGAAACGCATCGATGACGCTGGGATAATCCGGCTAACTCGTGCATATCTGAACAGCGGCATCATGGACAACGGCGTGGTGCAGTCGCGCGATGAGGGAACGCCGCAAGGTGGGCCTCTCAGTCCGTTACTGGCCAACGTGATGCTCGACGAGGTGGACAAGGAACTGGAATGGCGCGGCCATCGCTTTGCGCGCTACGCCGACGATGCGAACGTGTATGTGCGCAGCGTGCGGGCGGGCCAGCGGGTGATGGCGCTACTGCGGCGCTGTTATGCCAAGTTGCACCTCATGGTCAACGAAAGCAAAAGCGCGGTGGCTAGCGTCTTTGGCCGCAAGTTCCTCGGTTACAGTCTGTGGGTGGCGCGTGGGGGTGAAGTCAAACGCAAGGTGGCTGAGAAGCCTCTGAAAACGTTTAAGCAACGCATCCGGGAGCTGACCTGCCGTTCTGGCGGGCGCAGCATGCCGGACGTAGTGACACGACTGCGTTCTTATATGCTGGGATGGAAGGGATACTTCCAGTTGGCGCAAACCCCTAACGTATGGCGCAAACTCGATGAATGGCTGCGTCACAGGCTGCGGGCTATCCAGCTAAAGCACTGGAAACGCGGAACCACCATGTATCGGGAACTGCTCAAATTGGGAGCTGCGCCGTCGGTGGCAAAGCGAGTGGCGGCCAACGGCCGTCGCTGGTGGCGCAATAGCGATAAACTGCTTAACAGCGTACTCACTATTGCGTACTTCGATCGACTGGGCGTACCCCGCCTGTCTTGACCTCAACTACTCGAATCGCCCGGTGCGGACCCGCATGCCGGGTGGTGTGGCAGGGGAGCAGCTATCATTAGCTGCCCCCTATGCCGATAGCGGTATCAGCTGTACCGCGCCATCTGCGTAATGTAGTCGTCCACGTTGACGATGCTTTCCGATTTCAGCATTCCGCCTTTGGCCCGCGCCAGCAGTTCGACCTGCATCGGCAGCAGTCCGGTGCCGGCATCGAATTCGTGGCCGCTGGGCTGCTTCAACTCCACGTCGAAGCGGTCGGTCGGCAGCAGCTTGTCCGCCGGCACAGAGAACTCCTCCGCCACATTGTTCAGGTGAGTCCTGACTTTGTCGCGGTCGATTTTCCCGTCATAGAAGCGTTTGTAGAACGTCTCGAACTCCATTGGAGGGCGGGGCGCAAACTTGTCGGCCAGCGAGCGGCGCTGGCGCCAGGAACGCAGCCACACGAGGATAGCCACGCCCACGGCGAGGACGATGAGGAAAATGATGTTTGTTTCCATGTTCGATCACCTCCGTTAATAGATCAAAGCGCCGCTGCGTAAATTGCATAGGCGTCGGCGCGGGTCAGTTCGCGCGGGTTGTTTCCAAGCAGCCGCGTTTGCAGCATGGCGTCGTCGGCCAGCCGATCGAGGTCGGTTTCCCGGATGCCGACCTGGCGCAGGGTGGTCTCGATGCCAGTCATTTTCGCCACTTGTTGCATTGCAGCAATCAGCGCTTCGGCGCGCGCTTCGTCGCTGCCGGTGACGTGCGGCGCGATCACGTTCGCCAGTTCCGCATACTGCGGCGCGGCTTCGGGCAGGTTGAAGCGCAAGACGTGGGGGAGAACCAGCGCGTTCGACAGGCCGTGCGGGACATGGAAGATGCCGCCGATAGGGTAGGCCAGCGCGTGCACGGCAGCCACCGGCGCGTTCGAGAAAGCCTGCCCGGCGAAGCACGCGCCCAGCAGCATCGCCTGCCTCGCCTCCATGTTGCGTCCGTCTTCGCAGGCCTTCATCAAGCTGCTTGAGAGTAACTGAAGTGCCTGCTTGGCGAGCACGTCCGACATCGGGTTCTTTTTATGTTTGGTCGTGAAGGCTTCGATCGCGTGGACCATGGCGTCAATACCGGTGGCGGCAGTCACCATCGGCGGCAAGCCCAGCGTCAGTTCCGCATCGAGCACTGCCATGTCCGCGTACAGCTGGGGTGCGACGACACCCATCTTGGTGGTTTCGCCGGTGGTGACGATGGCGATGTTGGTGACCTCGGAACCTGTCCCGGCCGTGGTCGGGATCTGTACCAGCGGCAGCCGTTCGCCTTTCACGTTGCCGATGCCGTAGGCGCTGCCGATCTCCTGGCCGCTGCCGGCCAGCACGGCGATCAGCTTGGCAACGTCCATCGAACTGCCGCCGCCAAAACCGATCACGATGTCGGTCTCCTTCGCGCGGGCGAAGTCGACGGCCTGCAGCACTACAGCTTCGGGCGGATCGGCCACAACGTCCGAGAACACCTGGACCGAGATGCCGTGATGTTCGAGATTCGCGCACGGTATCTCCACCAGGCCGGTCTTGAGGAAGCCTGGGTCGGTGATGATCAGCGCGCGGCGCGCCTGTGGAAAGCTTGCCGCGATATACGTTCCAAGCTTCGCCGCACTGCCCGGCTCGCAAATGATATGGGGAACTGTGCTGAAGGCAAAAGGCGCAAAGCCGGTCATGTGTTGTCTCTCAAGTGAGTGGAATAGCAAGCTTACACCAAGGTGCGGCGGAAGTGATTTATTGTCACCGCGGCAATTCGTTCTTCCGTACAATATCGATCTTTGGCCGCTGAAGGGTAGGGCAATGATGGATGTCGCAATACTCGGCGCTGCATCGTTCGTTGCCGGAATTGTCGACGCCATGGTCGGCGGCGGCGGACTGATCCAGATTCCGGCGCTGTTCGCGGTGCTGCCGAAGGAAGTCCCGGCGACCCTGTTTGGGACCAGCAAACTGGCCGGCCTGTTCGGATCGGGGACCTCCGCGCTCAGCTATGCCCGGCGTGTGCGCATCGCCTGGAGCGCGGTGGCGCCGGCCGCGGTGGCGGCTTTCGCCCTGTCTTTTGCGGGTGCTTACACCGTGACCAGGGTGCCGTCGGACTTTGTCCGCGCCCTCCTTCCGGTGATGCTGCTGTTTGTCGCGGTCTACACATTCCGCAACAAGGATCTCGGCAGCAGTCATGCGCCACTGCACAGCGGAGATACCGAGCGCTACGTTGCCGTTGCGCTGGGTGCGGGTATCGGATTCTATGCCGGCTTCTTCGGTCCCGGCGCCGGCAGTTTCCTGATATTCCTGTTCGTGCGCTACTTCGGCTTTGATTTCCTTAATGCCTCCGCCGCGGCGAAAGTCGTCAACGTCGCGTGCAATATATCCGCGCTGATGTGGCTGGGGTATAACGGACACATCCTCTGGCAGCTCGGACTTGTGATGGCGGCCTGCCAGGTGGCCGGTTCGATCGTCGGCACCCGGATCGCGCTCAGGCATGGCAGTGCTTTCGTGAGGAAGCTGTTTCTTGTCGTGGTGGCCTTGCTGATCCTGAAAACAGGCTATGACGCCTTCCTCATGTAAATTGTTTCACGTGGAACATTTGCCAAACGCTTTGCAATGCTGCAACTCATTCTTCCGTACAATATCCAGCTTTACGCGGCTGGGGGCAGGGACATGATAGATGTGGCGGTGCTCGGTGGAGCGGCCTTCCTGGCGGGGTTGGTGGACGCGGTGGTCGGTGGCGGCGGCCTGATCCAGATACCAGTGATGTTCTCGCTGTTCCCGAAGGAGGTGCCGGCAACCTTGTTCGGCACCAGCAAGCTGGCCGGAATATTCGGAACGGGCACAGCGGCGATCAACTATGCGCGCCGTGTCCGGGTCGCCTGGAGCGCGGCTGCGCCGGCGGCGATGGCCGCGTTCGCATTGTCCTTCGCCGGTGCCTACACCGTAACCAAGGTTCCGGCTGACTTTGTCCGTTCCCTGCTTCCGATCCTGCTGGTCGCGGTTGCGATCTACACCTTCCGCAAGAAGGATCTCGGCAGTATCCACGCACCTGTCCACACCGGAAATACCGAGAAAATGGTTGCGGTGGGGATGGGCGCCTGCATCGGATTCTACGATGGCTTCTTCGGGCCGGGCACTGGAAGCTTCCTTATCTTCCTGTTTGTCCGTTTCTTCGGCTTCGACTTCCTGAGCGCGTCGGCTGCGGCCAAGGTCGTGAATGTCGCTTGCAACATCTCGGCCCTGATGTGGTTCGGCTACAGCGGCCACCTGTTGTGGCAGCTCGGGCTTCTGATGGCGGTGTGCCAGGTCGCCGGATCGCTGGTGGGAACCCGACTTGCGATCAAACATGGAAGCGCTTTTGTCCGCAAATTGTTCCTCGTCGTCGTCTGCCTGCTGATCCTCAAAACAGGCTACGACGCCTTCTTCAAGTAATTCCGACTGGATTGTTTCACGTGGAACATAGCGACTCGACGCTAACTCGACTGTTTCACGTGAAACAAAAACACACGTTTCTGGCGTAATTCGGACTCCTGCCGAGTCCTGCGAGTGAAAAGCCTCTATAATTTGGCCTCACTCCTCGCTTTACGCTTCCATCATGCTATTTCCAACTGAATTCGACGTCATTGTCGTCGGCGGCGGCCATGCCGGCACCGAAGCCGCACTCGCTTCAGCCCGTATGGGCCAGAAGACCTTGTTGCTCACTCATAACATCGAAACCCTCGGTGCGATGTCGTGCAACCCGTCCATCGGCGGTATCGGCAAGGGGCACCTGGTCAAGGAAGTAGACGCGATGGGTGGCGCGATGGCAATTGCCACCGACGAATCCGGCATCCAGTTCCGCATCCTTAACTCGTCCAAGGGCCCGGCTGTGCGCGCCACCCGCGCCCAGGCCGACCGGATGCTGTACAAGCAGGCGATCCGTTCGCGCCTGGAAAACCAGCCGAACCTGTGGCTGTTCCAGCAGGCTGTGGACGACCTGATGGTCGAGGGCGACCGCGTCGTCGGCGCCGTTACCCAGATCGGTCTGCAGTTCCGTGCGGCGGCGGTCGTGCTGACGGCGGGTACCTTCCTCGACGGGAAGATCCACGTCGGCCTGCAAAACTACTCGGCGGGCAGGGCAGGCGACCCGCCGGCGCTGTCGCTGTCGGCACGCCTGAAGGAACTGAAGCTGCCGCAGGGGCGCCTAAAAACCGGCACACCGCCGCGTATCGACGGCCGCAGCATCAACTTCGCCGCGATGACAGAGCAGCCGGGCGACCTCGATCCGGTGCCGGTGTTCTCCGTGATGGGCAACACCGCGATGCATCCGCGCCAGGTGCCGTGCTGGGTTACCCACACCAATGCGCGCACCCACGACATCATCCGCGCCGGCCTCGACCGCAGCCCGATGTACACCGGCGTCATCGAAGGCGTCGGTCCGCGCTATTGCCCGTCGATCGAAGACAAGATCCACCGTTTCTCGGCCAAGGAATCGCACCAGATCTTCCTCGAGCCGGAAGGCCTGACCACCAACGAGTTCTATCCGAACGGTATCTCGACCAGCCTGCCGTTCGACGTGCAGCTGGAACTGGTTCGCTCGATGGTGGGCATGGAAAACGCCTTCATCCTGCGTCCCGGCTACGCCATCGAGTACGATTATTTCGACCCGCGCGGCCTCAAGGCCTCGCTTGAAACCAAGGCCATCAAGGGCCTGTATTTCGCCGGCCAGATCAACGGCACCACCGGCTACGAAGAAGCTGCGGCGCAGGGCATGCTGGCCGGTATCAACGCCGCGCTGCAAACGAAGGATCAGGAAGCATGGGTGCCGGGCCGCTCCGAAGCCTACCTCGGTGTGCTGGTCGACGACCTGACCACCCAAGGCGTGATGGAGCCGTACCGCATGTTCACCAGCCGCGCCGAGTACCGCCTCAGCCTGCGCGAAGATAATGCCGACATGCGCCTGACCGAAATCGGCCGCAGGCTGGGCGTCGTCGGCGACGCACAGTGGCAGGCCTTCGAGACCAAGCGCGAGGCGGTCGCGCGCGAACTGGAACGCCTGCGTTCGACCTGGGTGAACCCGCGCATCCTGGCGGCCGCGGAATCCGAGCGCGTGATTGGCCAGGCCATCGAGCGCGAATATTCGCTCGCGGACCTGCTGCGCCGCCCGGGCGTGCAGTATGAAACCCTGATGGGCTTGACTGGCGTCGAAGGGCAGCAGCTTGCCGGTCCGGGCGTCGAAGACCCTGCCGTCAAGGAGCAGATCGAGATCCAGCTGAAGTATTCGGGCTATATCGACCGACAGGCGAAAGAGGTGGAGCGCCACGATCATTACGAAAACCTGAAGCTGCCGGAGAACTTCAACTACCTCGAGATCACTGCGCTGTCGGTCGAGGTGCGCCAGAAGCTGGACAAGCAGCGTCCCGAAACACTGGGCCAGGCTTCAAGAATTTCCGGAGTGACACCGGCCGCAATCTCGCTTTTGCTGGTACATTTAAAGAAACGCGGTGCGAAGGGTTTCACTTCGCTCAATGAGGAGCTCGCTGGATGAGGGGTACATTCGACCGCGCCGCGCTGGCGCACATCCTGGCCGACGGCATCAAGGAACTGAAGCTTGACCTGAACGAGAAACAGCACGAACAGCTGCTGGATTACCTGGCCCTGCTGTTCAAATGGAATTCTGTTTATAACCTGACCTCGCTGCGCGACCCAATGCAGATGGTCACGCTGCACGTGCTCGACTCGCTGGCCGCGGTACCGGCCTTCGAGGGCGCGCAAAACGTGCTCGACGTCGGGGCAGGGGGCGGCTTGCCGGGTATTGTGCTGGCGATCGCGCGGCCGGACATGAAAGTGTCGCTGATCGACACCGTGCACAAGAAAACCGCCTTCCTGACGCAAGTGAAGGCGGAGCTGGGACTGGCAAACGCCAGCGTGTACACGATGAAAGTGCAGGACCTTCAGGTAAAACAGCTTTTCGACGTGATCACCTCGCGCGCCTTTGCCGACTTGTCCGATTTCGTCAACTGGTCGGGACACCTGCTGGCCGAGGGCGGCAAATTCATAGCCTTGAAAGGCGTGGCGCCGCCGGAGGAGCAGGAGCGGCTGCCGGGAGAGTGGAAAACGACGGGGCTGCAGGCTTTGAAAGTGCCAAAACTGGAAGCGGAGCGGCACCTCGTTTTCATCGAGCGATCCGTTCAATCAATATAAACGGTATAAATCGTTTATACCTGATATACCTTATAAATCGTATCAACGGTTTAGATAGTATAAACGGTATAAATCGTTATTGTTGCGTCTACGATTAAGAAGATACATGGCAAAGATATTCTGCGTTGCAAACCAAAAGGGCGGGGTAGGGAAGACCACAACCAGCGTCAACCTGGCCGCCGGACTGGCCAAGCTCGATCAGCGCGTGCTGCTGGTCGACCTTGACCCGCAAGGCAACGCGACCATGGGCGCGGGCATCAACAAGGCCGGCCTCAAGTCCTCCATCTACGAAGTGCTGCTGGGCGAAGCGGATGTGAACACCGCGCGCCTGCGTTCGGAGACGGGCCGCTTCGACGTGCTGCCTTCCAACCGCGAGCTGGCCGGCGCCGAAGTCGAGATGGTAGAACTGGACCAGCGCGAGCGCCGCCTCAAGGATGCGCTGGCAGCGGTGGACGGCGAGTACGACTTCATCCTGGTCGATTGCCCGCCCGCCCTGTCGATGCTGACCCTGAACGGCCTGTGCGCCGCCCACGGCGTGATCATCCCGATGCAGTGCGAGTACTACGCGCTGGAAGGCCTGTCCGACCTGGTCAACACGATCAAGAAGGTGCACGCCAACCTGAACACCGACCTGAAGATCATCGGCCTGCTGCGCGTGATGTTCGATCCGCGCATGACGCTGTCGCAGCAGGTCTCGGCCCAGCTGGAGCAGCACTTCGGCAACAAGGTATTCAACACGATCATCCCCCGCAACGTGCGGCTGGCCGAAGCGCCATCCTACGGCGTGCCGGGCGTGGTGTTCGACCCCGCCTCGAAAGGCGCGCAGGCGTACATCGCCTTCGGCGCCGAGATGGTCGAACGCATCAAGACAACGTAGTCAGAGAGAGTAAGAGAGAGTAAAAAGCATGGCTACCAAAAAACTCAAGGGACTGGGCCGCGGCCTCGATGCGCTGCTGGGCGGCGACGGCGAAGGCTTCTCGGGGCAGAAGGACCTGCCGTCGGTGCTGGCCGTGAGCCAGCTGCAGGCCGGCAAATACCAGCCGCGCACCCGCATGGACGAAGGCGCGCTGTCGGAACTGGCTGCGTCGATCAAGACCCAGGGCATCATGCAGCCGGTGCTGGTGCGTCCGGTCGGCCAGGACACGATAACCGGCGCCGTGAAGTACGAGATCATCGCCGGCGAGCGCCGCTTCCGCGCGGCGCAGCTGGCCGGGCTGGACGAAGTGCCGGTGCTGGTGCGCGAGGTCGACGACCAGGCCGCGGCAGCGATGGCCCTGATCGAGAATATCCAGCGCGAGGACCTGAACCCGCTGGAAGAAGCGCAAGGCATCGCCCGTTTGATCTCGGACTTCGCCTTCACCCACGAGCAGGCGGCCAACGCTGTCGGCCGTTCGCGCAGCGCGGTGTCCAACCTGCTGCGCCTGATTAACCTGGCCGGCCCGGTGCAAACCATGCTGATGGCCGGCGACATCGACATGGGCCATGCCCGCGCGCTGCTGGCGGTCGATGCGGCCAACCAGATCAACCTGGCCAACCAGGTCGTGGCAAAGCGGCTGTCGGTCCGCGAGACCGAGAAACTTGTCACCCGCACCATGGAGGAGCAGGCGGCGCCAGCAGCCGCCGCGCGCCAGAAAGAGAAGTCGGGCGACATCGTGGCGCTGGAAGAGGAACTGTCGGACAAGCTGGCTACGCCGGTTGTCTTCAAGATGGGCGCCAAGGGCAAGGGCCAGATGATCATCGATTTCGCCGACCTCGACATCCTCGACGGCGTGTTGGCGCGTCTGCGGGCCTAGTTATACAGGGCTGTCCACCAGCTATCCAAAGCTTATACAGGGGATGTCCACGCCTTATACAGGTGGTATCCCCTGCTTATCCGGTGGCTTGTCCACAAAGTTATCCACACGGCCACTAGCTGGGAAACCGTCGTTCCCGCCACTGGCGGAACCGACTACCCGCGCAGGCGGGTACCCATACCCCGCATCCATAGCCCGATAACGCATCAATTTTGCGCACCGCCCGGGCTTGCTCAGCATGGGTTCCGTTTGCATGGGAACGACATTGAACGGGCTCATCCCCGCATCGCCGCACTCATTTGGCGCACGCTAAGCCCTTAATTTTCCGTGGTATTTCAACAATTTTCACCATTTCCGTGCTGCACTGCGTTTGACTGCAAATGCCTTCCGACGCTATAATCCCGCTGATTCACGTATTTCCCGAGCCCGATAACGGCATTTCACAATGGCTGGCGCGAAGAAGAAAAAATGTTGCGCTTAGTCTCCCTGCAATTGATGGCAACGGTAGTCGCTGGCGTTATCGCCGCACTGATCGGGGGAGCGCCTGCGATGTTTTCGGCTGTAATTGGCGGAATTTGTTGTGTCGTGCCCAATGGATTGATGGCGTTTCGCCTGTACGTCAATTCGAAAACGCCTGGCGGGGCTAACCCGTTCTCGTTTTTTATCTGGGAATTTATAAAGATTGCATTGACGCTGGCGCTGTTAGGTGCGACTGCGTTGCTCTACCGCGATTTGAACTGGCTGGCCCTGATGGCCGGGTTCATCGTCGCGCTGAAAAGTTACATAATCTTATTATTTAGGCAATGACATGAGCACACCTGTTGAAGGCGCAGCGACGCACGCACCGACCGCATCAGAATACATCCAGCACCACCTGGGTCACCTGTCCAACAAGCACCAGTCCTTCGTGGTCGACTTCACCGTCTTCAACGTCGACACCATCTTCTGGTCGATCTTCGCCGGCGTGGTCGGCTCGCTGCTGATGTGGATGGCCGCGCGCCGTGCCACTTCCGGCGTTCCTGGCCGCTTCCAGGCTGCCGTCGAAATGCTGGTCGAAATGGTTGAAAACCAGTCGAAAGCCATCGTCCACGGCGACCGTACCTTCATCGCCCCGCTGGCGCTGACCGTGTTCGTCTGGGTCGCCCTGATGAACTCGCTGGACTTCCTGCCGGTCGACATGTTCTCCTCCTTCTTCGCCCTGGTCGGCTGGGACAGCGTGATCGCGTACCACCGCGTGGTGCCGACCGCCGACCTGAACGGCACCCTGGGCATCTCGCTGGGCGTTCTGGTCCTGATGCTGTACTACGGCATCAAGATCAAGGGCTTCGGCGGCTTCATCCACGAATTGTTCGCCGCACCGTTCGGCATCTGGATGGCGCCGTTCAACCTGCTCCTGAACATCATCGAATACGCAGCAAAAATGGTCTCGCTCGGCATGCGACTGTTCGGCAACATGTACGCCGGTGAACTGCTGTTCCTGTTGATTGCACTGCTCGGTTCCATGGCGACTACCTTTGGCTTCATTGGCCACGTGGTGGCAGGTTCGGTTTGGGCGATCTTCCACATCCTGATCGTGTTCCTGCAGGCATTCATCTTCATGATGCTGACGCTGGTGTACATCGGTCAGGCGCATGAAGGCCACTGATCGGACTGGTACTAAAGAATCGCAAGATAAGTGGTAGTAGAAGTTTGTAGTTTTTAATCTAGTTTTTAATTTAACTTTTTGGAGTAACTCTCATGACTGACGTATCTTTTGTAGCTCTGGCTTGCGGTTTGATCATCGGCCTGGGTGCTATCGGCGCCTGTATCGGTATCGCTATCATGGGCGGTAAATACCTGGAAGCTTCGGCTCGTCAGCCTGAACTGATGAACACCCTGCAGACCAAGATGTTCCTGCTGGCCGGCCTGATCGACGCTGCGTTCCTGATCGGTGTTGGTATCGCAATGCTGTTCGCATTCGCAAACCCATTCACCGCAGCAGTCGCCGGCTAAGACTCGCGTCTTTGGTTCTGAAGGGCCGAACCACTACGGTTCGGCATCCGTTTTTGTGAGAAGGAAAATACCGTGAACTTAAACGCAACCTTGTTTGCCCAGTTCGTGGTCTTCTTCATCCTGGCGGGCTTCACGATGAAATTCGTGTGGCCACCACTGATGAAAGCGCTCGACGAGCGCGCCGAGAAGATCGCGAGTGGCCTGGCCGCAGCAGACCGTGGCAAGGCAGAGATGGCTGCAGCCGAGAAGCGCGCACAAGCCGAACTGGCAACTGCACGCGACGAAGGCCAGAAGCGCATCGCCGACGCTGAAAAGCGCGCAGCATTGATCATCGAAGAAGCCAAGAAAACCGCATCCGACGAAGCAGCACGCATCGTTGCGCAAGCCAAGGCTGACGCGGAACAGCAGGTAGTACGTGCACGCGAAGAACTGCGCGGCCAGGTCGCGACCCTCGCGGTCCGTGGCGCCGAACAGATCCTCAAGCGCGAGGTGAACCCGGCTGCTCATGGCGAGCTGCTGTCGCAACTGTCGGTCGAGCTGTAATCATGGCTGAACTCGCAACCGTCGCCCGTCCCTACGCCGAAGCGCTGTTCCGTGTTGCCAAGCAAGGCAACATGGCTGCCTGGTCCGAACTTGTGTCCGAACTGGCGCAAGTTGGCTCCAACCCTGATGTGCAGGCGTTTGCCGCCAACCCGAACGTCTCGACCGACACCATGACCGGCACCCTGTCGTCGCTGGTGAAGTCGCCGATGACGCCTGAAGCGGGCAATTTCATCCAGATGCTGGTTGAAAATGGCCGTGTCGCGCTGCTGCCGGAAATCGGCGAGCAGTTCCAGGTACTGAAGAACGCTGACGCAGGTGCGGCTGACGCCATCATCTCGAGCGCATTCGAGATCTCGGATGCCCAGGTGGCCCAGCTGCTGTCCGCGTTGGAAAAGAAATTCGGCCGCAAGCTCAACCCAACCGTGTCGGTGGATTCCTCGCTGATCGGTGGTGTGCGCGTCGTCGTCGGCGATGAAGTGCTCGACACCTCGGTACGCGCCAAGCTGCAACAGATGCATGTTGCGCTGGCTGCGTAACCGACATTCGCACTCGCCCACGGCAACGCCCTTGCCCTACGCATCAAGAAACTATTAGGAGTTAGCATTATGCAACTTAATTCATCTGAAATCAGCGAACTGATCAAGAGCCGCATCCAGGGCCTGGAAGGTTCCGCTGAAGTTCGCAACCAAGGCACGGTCATCTCCGTCGCTGACGGTATCTGCCGCATCCATGGTCTGTCGGACGTGATGCAGGGCGAGATGCTGGAATTCCCAGGCAACACCTTCGGCCTGGCAATGAACCTCGAGCGCGACTCCGTCGGCTCCGTCATCCTGGGTGCTTACGAGCACATCTCGGAAGGCGACACCGTCAAGACGACCGGCCGCATCCTGGAAGTGCCGATCGGCCCTGAGCTGCGCGGCCGCGTGGTCAACGCACTGGGCCAGCCGATCGACGGCAAGGGTCCGATCAACACCACCCTGACCGCACCAATCGAAAAGATCGCTCCGGGCGTTATCGCCCGTGAATCCGTGTCGCAGCCTATGCAGACTGGCCTGAAGTCGATCGACTCGATGGTACCTATCGGCCGTGGCCAGCGCGAGCTGATCATCGGCGACCGCCAGACCGGTAAATCGGCTGTCGCAGTCGACGCGATCATCAACCAAAAAGGTCAGAACATGACCTGCGTGTACGTTGCGATCGGCCAGAAAGCATCGACCATCAAGAACATCGTGCGTTCCCTGGAACAGCACGGCGCGATGGAGTACACCATTGTTGTCGCCGCATCGGCTTCCGAATCGGCAGCGATGCAGTACATCTCGGCCTACTCGGGCTGCGCGATGGGCGAATACTTCCGCGACCGCGGCGAAGACGCACTGATCGTCTACGATGACCTGTCGAAGCAGGCAGTTGCCTACCGCCAGATCTCGCTGTTGCTGCGCCGCCCACCAGGCCGCGAAGCTTACCCAGGCGACGTGTTCTACCTGCACAGCCGCCTGCTCGAGCGCGCAGCACGCGTGAACGCCGACTACGTGTCGAAGTTCACCAACGGCGCCGTGACCGGCAAGACCGGCTCGCTGACCGCACTGCCGATCATCGAAACCCAGGCTGGCGACGTGTCTGCATTCGTTCCGACCAACGTGATTTCGATTACCGACGGTCAGATCTTCCTGGAAACCTCGCTGTTCAACGCCGGTATCCGTCCTGCGATTAACGCGGGTATCTCGGTATCGCGCGTCGGTGGCGCCGCCCAGACCAAGGTCATCAAAAACCTGTCCGGCGGTATCCGTACCGACTTGGCGCAGTACCGTGAACTGGCTGCGTTCGCGCAGTTCGCTTCCGACCTGGACGAATCGACCCGCAAGCAGCTGGACCGCGGTGCACGCGTGACCGAACTGCTGAAGCAGGCCCAGTACTCGCCGCTGCCGATCTCGCTGATGGCCGTGTCGCTGTTCGCAGTGAACAAGGGCTACTTCGACAGCATCGAAGTCAAGAAAGTACTGGCATTCGAAGCCGGCCTGCACGGCTTCATGAAGTCCAGCCACAGCGCCCTCCTGAGCAAGATCGAAGAAACCAAGCAACTGGACAAGGACGGCGAAGCTGCCTTGGCCGCAGCCATTGCTGATTTCAAAAAATCTTTCTAAAGAGTTGAGGGACAGGCGCCGCGACGCGCCGTCCTGTCCCCGACATGATATGGCTGGCAGCAGTCATAAGGAGTAAGGACTCATGGCAGTAGGCAAAGAGATACGTGGCAAGATCAAGAGCGTAGAGAATACGAAGAAGATCACCAAGGCGATGGAAATGGTCGCCGCATCCAAAATGCGCAAGGCGCAGGACCGGATGCGCGCCGCCCGTCCCTACAGTGACAAGATTCGTAATATCACCGCCAATCTTGCAACTGCTAATCCAGAGTACACGCACCCGTTCATGGCGCAAGCCAAGGGCGAGGCAGCGAAGGCAGTCGGCTTCATCGTCGTCACGACCGACAAGGGTCTGTGCGGCGGCATGAACACCAACGTGCTGCGCCTGGTGACGCACAAGATGCGCGAGCTGGAAACGGCTGGCAATAAGATTGAAGTTGTTGCGATTGGCAACAAGGGTTTGGGGTTCATGAACCGGGTGGGTGTCAAGGTCGTGTCGCATGCGATCGCGATCGGCGACACCGCGCACCTCGACAAGCTGATCGGGCCTGTGAAAGTCATGCTCGACCGCTACGAGGCAGGCGAGCTCGACGCGGTTTACGTCTGCTACACCAAGTTCGTCAACACGATGAAGCAAGAGGCGATGGTCGAGCAGCTGCTGCCGCTGTCGTCCGCGCAGCTGTCGGCCGACAAGGATAGTCTCTCCTGGGACTACATCTACGAGCCGGAAGCGCAGACCGTGATCGACGAACTGCTGGTGCGCTATGTTGAAGCGCTGGTGTACCAGTCGGTGGCGGAAAACCTGGCGTCCGAGCAATCGGCGCGCATGGTGGCGATGAAATCGGCAAGCGACAACGCCGGCAACGTCATCGGCGAACTGAAGCTGGTCTACAACAAGACCCGCCAGGCAGCGATTACCAAAGAACTCTCCGAGATCGTCGCCGGCGCGGCAGCGGTCTAAACCCGTTTTATATAAATATTGAAGGAACGAACATGGCTGATGGCAAAATCGTTCAGTGTATCGGCGCAGTGGTTGACGTTGAGTTTCCGCGCAACGCAATGCCGAAGGTTTTCGACGCACTGAAAATGGCAGGCTCCGAACTGACCCTGGAAGTACAGCAGCAGCTGGGTGACGGCATCGTCCGTACCATTGCGCTGGGCTCCTCCGACGGTCTGCGTCGCGGCATGATGATCCAGAACACCGGCGCACCGATCATGGTTCCAGTGGGGACTGCTACCCTGGGCCGTATCATGGACGTGCTGGGCAATCCAATCGACGAATGCGGCCCGGTATCGCACGAGCGCATGGCGTCGATCCACCGCGTGGCTCCTGCGTACGACGAACTGTCGCCATCGCAAGACCTGCTGGAAACCGGCATCAAGGTTATTGACCTGGTCTGCCCGTTCGCCAAGGGTGGTAAGGTCGGTCTGTTCGGCGGTGCAGGTGTGGGCAAGACCGTCAACATGATGGAACTGATCAACAACATCGCTAAAGCGCACTCGGGTCTGTCCGTGTTCGCCGGCGTGGGTGAGCGTACCCGTGAAGGTAACGACTTCTACCACGAGATGGCCGATGCAAAAGTCGTCGACCTCGAAACCCCGGAAAATTCCAAGGTAGCGATGGTTTACGGCCAGATGAACGAACCACCAGGCAACCGTCTGCGCGTCGCGCTGACCGGCCTGACCATGGCGGAAGCGTTCCGTGACGAAGGCAAGGACGTTCTGTTCTTCGTCGACAACATCTACCGCTTCACGCTGGCAGGTACCGAAGTATCCGCACTGCTGGGCCGTATGCCTTCCGCAGTGGGTTACCAGCCTACCCTGGCCGAAGAAATGGGCCGCCTGCAAGAGCGCATCACCTCGACCAAGACCGGCTCGATCACCTCGATCCAGGCCGTCTACGTTCCAGCGGATGACTTGACCGACCCGTCGCCGGCAACCACCTTCGCCCACTTGGACTCGACCGTCGTTCTGTCGCGTGACATCGCCTCGCTGGGTATCTACCCTGCGGTCGACCCACTCGATTCGACCTCGCGCCAGCTGGACCCGCTGGTCGTTGGCCAGGAGCACTACGACACCGCGCGCGCTGTCCAGGGCACCCTGCAGCGCTACAAGGAACTGCGCGACATTATCGCGATTCTGGGCATGGACGAACTGGCGCCGGAAGACAAGCTGCTGGTGGCACGCGCACGTAAGATGCAGCGTTTCCTGTCGCAGCCGTTCCACGTCGCTGAAGTGTTCACCGGTTCGCCAGGCAAGTACGTTTCGCTGAAAGACACGATCAAGGGCTTCAAGATGATCGCGTCTGGCGAACTGGACCACCTGCCGGAACAGGCGTTCTACATGGTTGGCACGATCGAAGAAGCAATCGAAAAAGCCAAGAAGCTCGGCTAAGACATGCCTCGGCGCCGCCCCGTAAGGTGCGGCGCCCCAACCCGATAGGACACACATGGCACACACTATTCACGTTGACGTGGTATCGGCCGAAGCGAGCATCTTTTCGGGCGAAGCCGAGTTCGTCGCGTTGCCGGGTGAAGCAGGTGAGCTGGGTATCTTCCCGAAGCACACCCCGCTGATCACGCGCATTCGGCCGGGTGCTGTACGGATCAAGGTGCCTGGCCAGGCGGAGGAAGAGTTCGTCTTCGTCGCCGGCGGCATCCTGGAAGTTCAGCCGAACGCAGTGACGGTCCTGGCCGACACCGCGATCCGCGGCCGCGACCTGGACGAAGCAAAAGCACTGGAAGCGAAGAAGCAAGCGGAAGAACTGATGGTCAACCGCACTTCGGAGATCGACTACGCCAGGGCGCAAGCCGAACTGGCGGCAGCGGTCGCCCAGCTGGCGGCAATCGCCAAGCTGCGTCAGAAGCGCTAAGTCAGGCAACACAAGCAGTACGGAAAAAGGCAGCTTCGGCTGCCTTTTTTACGCCTGTTCGAGTCCGGCGGCTGCGGGGCCATGGGGATGCGGCGCCAGCAGTTCGTCGATGCGGGCGTTCAGGTTCTTCAGTTGTTCCCGCAGTTCGTGGCGACGCGCGCGGACTTCGTGCAGGTCATGCGATTCACCCTCGACCGCTTGCACGACATACAGCGCGACGTTGAGCGAATGGCCGTTGTCGGCGATGCGGTCCGGGCTGACCAGCGCCGCGCGGCCATCGACCGGCGCGCGCTTGCTGTAGATGCCGGCGATTTCCTGCACGGCTTCGGCCGACAACACGTTGGCGCCCTTGGCGGACGCCGCCATCCCGCGTGCGTCGACGAAAACGACATCCTGCCGCGGCGCCCGGTCGGTCCGCAACAAGAGGATGGCGGCCGCGGCGGACGTGCACTGGAACATCTTGTCGGGAAGCGCGATCACGCCGTCGACCAGGTTGCGCGCAAGTAGGCGCATGCGGATGCGCCCCTCCGTGCCCGTGCGCGACAACACGCCGGTCGAGACCACGGCCACCATGCGGCCCGCAGCCGGCCGCAGGGCGAAGGCCATGTGCAGGAGGTAGGCAAAGTCCGCATTATTCTTTGGCGGCAAGCCGGCGCGAAAGCGATGGTGTGGATCCGGCGGCGCATCCTCGTGGCGCCATCCTTTCCGGCTCCATGGGAAGTGCGAGATCACCACGTCGTACAGCCCCTCCACGTCGTCGTGCTCGGTGAAGTAGTCGGCGCGCAGCACATCGGCGCGGCGGATGTTCCGCGACGACAGTCCCTGCGACAGCACGCTCAGCTTCGCCAGCATCCACGCCGTCGGATTGCGCTCGTCCGCGGACAAGCACCAGTGCCGGCGTTCCTCCCTCGCGACGCACTGGCTGGCCTGCGCCAGCAGCTGGCCGGTGCCGCAGGCCGGATCATAGACCCAGTCCCCGGAATCGGGCCGACCTAGGGCGGCCACCAGCGCTGCGATGGAATCCGGCGTGTTCAGTTCAGGGGCGCCGGAGTTGGCAACCAATGCCTTGCGCGCAGTCTCGAGCGCAGCGAGCAGCAGGGCCCAGCTGCATCCGTGCCTGTCCTTCATCCACAACAGGTCGATCGCCTTGCCCAGTATGCCGCGGTCCTGCTGGCTGAACATGAAGCGTGGCGACCTGAAGTTGAGGTGCTGGAACACGCCGCCAAGTTCATCTGCGTTGCACAGCTCGAGCTCGCGCAACATGCGGTCCAGCCAGTCAGGGAGGTCATCGGCCTGCATCAATGGCACGTGATACAGGAGATCCGGCGGCAAATCGAGGGGGAAGGGAAGGTCGAAACCGCTCCGCCGGGAATCGGCCAGCCAGCGCAGGACGACGAGGGCCAGCATATGCCGCACCGAATCCGAGGTGGAGAACGAGTGCCGCATCATCGCCAGAACGTCGGCGATGTTCGCTGACGCATCCTTTCTCGACGTCTTAGCCATGGGCGCGGCGATGCTCGAAAAGGGTTTCGCAGGCATGCTCGATTTCGGCCTGGTCGAGCCGCTCAAGTTCGTCGCGCAGCCGGGTGCGCTGCTCGGATAGCGAGCGCAACTCGGCGATGCGCAAGCGCTCGGGTTCGGGTGGGAGGCTAATCTCGATGGTCAGCAGGCTCGACTTGTTCAGGGCCTTGATCGAGGACCCGGCAAGAAGCTGGTTGATCTCGGCCTGTATCACCGGCCGGTTCAGGTACCAGCACAGGTATGCCGGATCGATCTCCCGCTTGGCGCGGATGACATAGACCTGGCCGGCGGTGCACACGGGGCGCGGAGCCCCGTGGAACAGGCGCGCCGGATAGGATGCGCCACGGCCGGGCAGCAGGATGTCGCCTTCCTCCAGCGCCGCGGACAGCTGGTGTTCATCGACCACAACGCGCGGGATGGACGAAAGATCGGGTGGCCATCGCGTGACAACGTCGCGAATGGACAGCAAGTGGGCGTTTCCATCCACGTTTTCGACCGGTGTGCGGTCTCGAAACGTCGTCAGGGTTCGTACGGTTGCGATCTGATCGAGTTTTACGTTCATGGCTCGGTTCAGCCTCCGCCGGCTCTGGCCTGGCGGAAGCATGGTAGGGACTATTTGGACTTCTTCTTGGAACCCGGCGGAACACGGCGTACAGCATGCCAAACACGATAATGCCACCCACCGGATGGGCGTCGCTAATCCGGATCACATGGGATGCAGCATTGATGACATCAATCAGATAACCGTTCATCACCAGCTCCTTTAGCAACGGTCCTATCGTACTTTCCACAGCGATGTCGACTAGAGCTTTATTCATGGCAATCTCCTGCAACTGGAACAGTCGGGGCCCAGGGAAATGAAACCTCCCGGATACGTCGCCACACATGCCCAAAGATCTACCAACAGCTGTTCATGGCGAGTGATGGCGGTAGCGCCTGAAGGTCTTTGTACTGGCCTACCGCGCGTCTACATGTCAGACAAAGCCGCTCACTGCTCAGTTCCGAATCTTCATGCCGATCGTTTGCAATGGATCAAGGTCTTTGCATCCACTGAATTCTCGAAAGGTTTGCCCGCTGCGCCGGCGAAGCGTGTCGCAAACCGTGTTTGCAGCCCCGCCCATGTGAATCCTTCGCGAGGATTATTTGGCGCGTTTCAGGCGCTCGCTCACACGCTGGTGGAAGTAGCCGTTTTCTAGGTAACGGTACATATTGACGCCGGGGCAGGCCGTTTCGGCGTAGTCCTTGTGGCCATGGATGCGGTCGACCGGCACCTTGTACTTGTCGGCCAGCAGCGCCATCAGTTCGACCACCGCGTCCAGCTGCTTCGCATTCGGCTGCACTTCCTCGAAGTTGCCGACCACTTCGATCAGCGCGTGGCCTTTCGGATCGTAGGAGGTATTGGTGTCGCCGGCCAGCCCGATGTCGCGCGCGGCGTAGATGTTGCCATCCAGGTCGATCACGTAGTGGTAGGGGATGTCGGCCCAGCCCTTGGTCGCGCGCGACCAGCCCTGCAGTGTACGCAGGTAGGCGCGCGGGTCTTTCCCGGCCGGGAAGGATTCGCCCTGGTGGTGCAGGGTGATGTGGTCGATCGTGTGCGGGCGCGCCTTGGCCGGGTCGGTCGGGGTACCGCCCCATTCGGCTACCGTCACGATGCGCTTTTCGACGCTATCCAGCGGCTCGACGCGTGTGGTGCTGCAGCCGCCGATCAATGCGAGGGCAGCGATCGCGCATGCCAGCCTGGTTCGAATACTCATCAAGTGCTCCGGTAGGTAAGTCCGCCATCTTTCCACACATGGCTCCACCATGACAAGCCCGTGTTTGTTTCAAGAAAGCACCGCATACTGATGTGTATCTGTTAGGCTTTCGAAAACTACAACACGGGATGTGCAACATGAGGTCGATAAAGGAAATTCTCCGGGACAGCAGGACGGTGGCGGTCGTGGGCATGTCGAACAAGCCCGAGCGCGACAGCTACATCGTCGCCAGGTACCTGCAGGAACATGGCTACCGCGTAATCCCGGTGAACCCCAACTATGCAGGCAGCGAGATCCTCGGCGAGAAGGTGCATGCCTCGCTGACCGAGGCTGCCGATTCGCTTGCGCCGGGCGGCCGCCAGATCGACATCGTCGACTGCTTCCGCAAGTCCGCGGACATCCCGCCGGTCGCGCGCGAAGCAATCGGCATACGTGCCGCCTGCCTGTGGATGCAGCTGGGCGTCGAGAACCAGGCTGCCGCCGACATGGCGTCCGCCGCCGGCCTCGACGTCGTGATGGACCGCTGCATCAAGATCGACCACGCGGAACTGCAGGACTGACGCCGGAGGGAACATGAAGGCACGCAAGTTGCTCCGGGCACCCAAGGACCTCACGCTGCGTGACGAAGACGCAGCCGCCACGCCGCTGCGCGACGAACTGGTCGAAGCCAGCATGAGCAGCGACGAGATCAAGCAGAAGGCGCGCGAACAGACCGCGCAAATCACCGACAAGATCGCGGTGTACCAGGAGATGCTATACGCCGCGCGCAAGCACAAGGTACTGCTGGTCCTTCAGGGCATGGACACCGCGGGTAAGGACAGCACCATCAAGTCGCTGTTCAGCCACATCAACCCGATGGGACTGCGTGCCGTCGCCTTCCGCCGGCCGAACGAGGAGGAGCTGGCGCACGACTACCTGTGGCGCGTGCACAAGCACACGCCCCAGTGCGGCGAGATCGCCATTTTCAACCGCAGCCACTACGAGGACGTGGTCACGGTGCGGGTGCTGGACTCGGTCGACGACAAGGAGGCGGCCCGCCGCTTCATCCAGATACGCGACTTCGAGCGCATGCTGGCGGAAACCGGCACCGTCATCGTCAAGATATTCCTTCATATCTCGAAGGGCGAGCAGCGCAAGCGCCTGCAGCAGCGCCTCGACGACCCCGAAAAGCAGTGGAAATACGACCCGGCCGACCTGGCCCACCGCAAGCTCTGGGACAAATACCAGGCCGCCTACCAGGAAGCTATCGTGGCCACCGACGCCGACAACGCGCCGTGGTACATCATTCCGGCGGACTCCAAGCCGCAGCGCGACCTGGCGATAGCAACCCTGCTGCTCGAGATCATGGAGAGCCTGAAGCTGGCGTTTCCCAAGCCCGACCCTAAACTTGCCAAGCTGAAGATCCCGGATTAGCGGAAAAGGCGGTGGATGCGCGCTGCGCGCCCCCTACATATAAGTGCCCGCGTAGGGCGGATAAGCGCAACGCGGTGGAGCACGGGTTTCGAATCGCATGCGATTCGCGTGCGAAACGGTATCCGCTTGCAAGCGGATACTCCTAAAGCGAAGCGCATCCGCCACCACACCCTATGGATGCGGCGCATTCCGCGGCTGCGCCAGCCTCTGCAACATCGCATAAACCGCCCGCACCTGTGCGCCCTCGCGCGTATGAAAATCCGGCCGGAACGGATTCGCCGACGAATACCCCCAGTAGTCCCAGCACCCGCCCGGGTTATACGGGTAAAACCAGCTGGTCCTCACCTGCGGATACAGCACGATTATGCCGTTCGCATCCGCTACCGCGTTATACCCTGCGCGCCCATAAAAATGGTCCTTCACCAGCGCCGCCCCCTGCATACATCCGTGGAATGCCACATGCACGCGGCACCGCCGCGACGAACAGGCCGCCGGCACGTACGCATACCCCGCATCGTCCAGGCCAGCACGATACCCCGCATATCGACGCTGGTCGAACTTGATGGTCGATCCGCTCAGCTGCGCCGATGGCGGCCCCAGTCCCGGATAAAGATGCGACAGCATCTCCCGCGCCAGCGGCAAGCCACAGTTGTTGAAGTAGGGCGCGGCAGTCAGTGAGCACGCACTGTCGCCAGGGTCGTTTGTCACCATGCCATGCCCCGCCTGCAGATCGTTGCGATAGTGGATGCTGGCAGTCCCGGCCAGTGCATAAAAATGTCGCACCTGGTCGACCACGGCGGTGGCCACGGTCTTGTCTTCCCGCCCGCTGAACAGGTAGATCTTCTGCCGCCGCAAGTTAGGCAGGGCGTCGATCCTTCCCGCCTGCGCGATCTGTTGCGCGTCCCGCCACAGCACGACGGCATCCGGTGGCGACGACTCCGTCGCCTGCGGGTTCATGCACGCGCGCGTGGCATTGGACCAGTAGAGCGTGAACGGCGGCCAGCCGGGCCGGCTTGCGCAGTTGTACGGACCACCGGCGACGATCCCCGCGCCCGTGATCATGGACGAATGGATGACGGCGAATTGCCCAGCCATGTACGCACCTGACGACAGCCCCGACACTGTTGTCTGGGTAAGATCGACCTGGAAGGCCGGCAGGGGCTGCACGCTCACAGCTTCGGAGCGCACGGCCAGTACCGGCGTGAGCCAAGCCGCCAGCATGGCTAGCTTACGGCCGACGCGCATGGCAGTCCTTTCAAGCGAGACTGCCGTTGAACTTTGCTTCGGCAGTGGCATAATCGGGTTTCATTTAATTAGACCCGCAGGCGCCAGCCAATGTTCGACTCTACCGCACTCTTTTTTTCAGCCCTTGCCGCTGTCGCCAGCGCCGGCATCAGCGCACCGGCCTACGCCGCCACTCCCGCGTCTGCAGCGACCGCAACCCCGGCCGCATGCCCCGCGCTGCTGCGCCAGAACTTCAAGCGCCTGCAGGACGACGCGCCGCAGGACCTGTGCCAGTACGCCGGCAAGGTCATCCTGGTGGTGAACACGGCCAGCTATTGCGGCTACACGCCGCAGTACGAAGGGCTGGAGAGGCTGTACGCGAAATACGCCAGCCGCGGCTTCGTTGTGCTGGGCTTCCCGTCGAACGACTTCGGCAAGCAGGAACCGGGCAAGTCGAAGGAGATCGCCGATTTCTGCTTCAACACCTATGGCGTCAAGTTCCCGATGTTCGCGAAAAGCTCGGTCACGGGCGCGGAAGCGAATCCCTTCCACGCCAGCCTGATCAAGGCTACCGGCAAGGAACCGAAGTGGAATTTCACGAAGTACCTGATCGACCGTAACGGCAAGGTCATCGAGCACTACCCGAGCAAGGTCACGCCCGAGGACAAGCAGGTCGTCAGCAAGATCGAGGAAGCGCTGGGTTCCTAAGCTGCCTTGACCACTGCGCGGAGCGGTCCGCGCAGTGCATTGCACACCATGACCTCGTCCGCGCGGTCCAGCATCTCGCGCGTGATCACGCGTTCGGACGCATTCAACGCCGGTTCGGCCAGCATCACCGATCGCATCACACCCGGCAGCACGCCACAAGAGAGCGGCGGCGTAAGCCACTGGCCATCCAGCTGCACGAATACATTGCAGCGTCCTCCCTCCGTCAACTCGCCCCGTTCGTTGAAGAACAGCGTATCGAAGGCGCCATTGGCCTCGGCATCGCGCCAGGCCGCGTCGTAGCGGGTGCGCACGCTGGTTTTATGGCGCAGGAAGATGTCGTCCGACTGCTTGGCATCGGCGGCCAGCAGCAGCGCCACAGGCTCCTGCAGCGGCGCCAGCGCCGCGCTTTGCACCGGCATCGTCCCGTCCTGCCGCAGCGCTAGCCGTACGCGCCTTGTTTCGTCCGGGCGGACTTCCGCCTCCACCAGTGCTTCCGCAGCCGCGCGGTCGAAGGCAAAGCCGAAGTACGAAGCGGACTTTTCAAGCCGCGCCAGGTGCAGCGCCAGGTGTTCGCATCCGTCACCGGTAACGCGCATGGTCTCGAACAGCTCGAATTCATTCGACAGGCCGGTCAGGAAGCGGGCCTTCAGGCGGCACTCGGCAAATTCGTCCACCGGATCGCTGTCGAACACGATGCCCGCGCCGACGCCCATCTCGCCGCGCCGCACGCCGGCATCCAGCGCCTGCAGCGACAGGGTGCGGATCGGCACCGACATGCAGAAGTCGCCAATGACCCGTCCACCGGCCGGTGGATCGAACCAGCCGATCGCGCCGGTATAGATGCCGCGCGGCGCCGGTTCCAGCTCGTCGATGATCTCCATCGTGCGGCGCTTCGGGGCGCCGGTGATCGAGCCGCAAGGGTAAAGGGCGTTGAAGATGCCGGCCAGCGTCGTCTCGGGGCGCAACTGCGCGCGCACCGTGGACGTCATCTGCAGCACGCTGGTGTAGCGCTGCACGTCGAACAGTTTCGGCACCTCGACGCTGCCGGTCATGGCGATGCGGCCAAGGTCGTTGCGCAGCAGGTCGACGATCATCAGGTTTTCGGCGCGGTTCTTGGTGTCGGCCGCCAGCGCTGCGGCGCGGCGTGCGTCTTCCGCATCGTCGCCCGATGCCGGCGCGGTTCCTTTCATCGGCCGCGTCTCCAGCATGCCCGCCGTGTGGCGCACGAACAGCTCCGGCGACAGCGACAGCACCGCCTCGCCGCCGGGAAGGGCGGATCAGCGCGCTGTGGGCACCGGCTTGGGCGCGCGCGCAGGCGGGCGTAAAACGCGTGCCAGCGAACCGAAAGGCGGTCGAAGCGGAGCCGGTTTGGTGTAGTTTGACACGTTGGTAGGTGTCGCCGGCTTGCAATGTAATGTGGAGCGGTTCGACGCAACGCGTGAATTCACCTGGTCGACATTGGGCGGCGTACCTGGCGATGCCGGCCGGCGCATCCGCAGCGGGCGCCCTGCGATGCCAGCCCATGCCGCCACTGGTCTGTCCGGCGTCAATGTGTTGGCAGCGGTCGAACAGCAGCACCTGCGCCCAGCGGCGCAAATGGCCGCTTTTCAGACGCGATAACATAAATTAATTTACCAGGTACGCGCATGAATGTCCAGGATCCGCACGCCCAGCTCGTACGCCAGCACGGTGACCGCATATTGGCCACGCGCCAGCGCCGCCTCCATGTCCGCCAGCAGCTGCGGCCAGCCTTCGATGCGGTCGCAGCGCAGCACGCCCTTGCAGGTGGTGTACAGGCGCGACCGGGCCTGCCCGCCGTCCGGGCTGGCGTCGTCGAGCAGGGCGAAGCAGTCGGCAAAATTCATGATGAAGCAGGAATGACGATCACGCGGCCAGCATCAGCGCCAGCTGCAGCCCGGTTCCTTCGGTAGGGTTCTGGCGGAAGCCGCTCTTGGCGAAACGGTGCCAGCGGCCGACCGCGTAGCTGACCAGCAGGCTGGCGCGCGCCGCCACGTCGGCCTCCTTGCCGTGGCCTTGCGTGACCGCGACGCGCAGCGACTGCTTGAACGCCATTTCGACCTTGTCGTAGAACTGGTTCATGCGCAGCTGCAGGCGTTCGTCCTCGTTGACCAGCGCATCGCCGATCAGCACACGCGTCATGCCCGGATTGTTGGCCGCGAACGCCAGCAGCATCTGCATGATCGCGTGGGCTTGTTCCATGCCGCCGGTTTCGCGTTCGGAGATCTGGTTGATCAGGCCGAACACGCTCGACTCGATGAATTCGATCAGGCCTTCGAACATCTGGGCCTTGCTGGCGAAGTGGCGGTACAGCGCGGCCTCGGAGACCTCGAGCCGCGCGGCCAGTGCCGCCGTGGTGATTTTTTCGCCCTTGGGCTGCTCGAGCATCGCTGCGAGGGCCTGGAGGATTTGCAGCTTGCGCTGGCCCGGCTTGGTGCTTGCCATGTTGTCTCTGCGGGTTCGGGTTAATCAGTTCAGCGCAGCCGATGCAAGCGGGCGGCCAGCTGACGAAGGGATTTTACTTTGACATCGACGTAAGCGGGGCGTTTTAGCATTTTGGGCACGGCCGCGGCCCCGATCGGGTCGCTCATCTTGAGGTACTGCGTGATCCACACGGTACGTACGCCCAGCTGCTTGGCGGTGCGCAGGTTGTCCAGCGTGTCCTCGACCAGGATGCAGCGGCGCGCCGCCACGCCATGCTTGCGCAGCATGCGCCGCATCATCAGCTTGGACGGTTTCGGCCGCAGCCGGCCGTGCACGTGCATGTTTTCGATGGCGATGTGGTGGCTGAAGTGACGCTTCAGGCCTAGGTGGCGCATCACGTCCTTCGAGTAGCGGGTGGGCGCATTGGTCAGCAGGATCTTGCGGCCCGGGAGAATCCGCAGCAGGCGCGACAAACCTTTTTCGGTGCGGATCATCTGCTGCAGGTCGCCGATGGCATGGGTCTCGTGCAGGAAATCGGCCGCCTTGACATCATGGTGCCGGATCATGCCGAGCAGGGTGGCGCCATAGCGCTTCCAGTAGCCCAGGCGCGCGGCGTTGACGGCTTCCTGCGTTGCGGGCGTGGTGCCGTCGCCCAGCACGCGCGCGATGTAGACGTTCATGTTGGCGCTGATCGCCGGGAAAATCGCATGCGAAGCGTCGTGCAGCGTGTTGTCCAGGTCGAACAGCCAGAGCGGGGAGGACAGGTTAGTATTCGGCACAGGCACCTTTACGGGACAACGAGGAAAAACGGATGCGACGCCAGATTATAGTGATTCTTGTAAGCCTGTTCTGGTTTGCCCTTCCTTCCGCCTGGGGCGCCGACCGCGGCGCGCTGTTCAAGGTGACCAGCGAGGGCCGCACGATGTACCTGTTCGGCACCATCCACGTCGGCGTGCCCGGCTTCTATCCGCTGGAGCCGCGCATCGCGCAGATCGTCGCACAAGCGCCCGCGCTGGCGCTGGAGATCGACACCGGCCGCGACCCTGCCATGCTGGCGCGCGCGATGCAGCAGCACGGCTTGCTCGCCCCAGGCGAGGCGCTGACGGCGAAGATGCCGCCGGCGCAGAAGCTGCGCCTGGAAAAAGCGCTGGCGCGCGCCGGGATCCCGGCGTCCCTTGTGGCCGGATTGAAGCCGTGGGTGGTGGCCACCACGCTGGCGCTGGCCGAATACCGCGCGCAGGGCTACCGTCCGGAGCTCGGCGTCGAGGGCCACCTGGCGCAGCTGGCGCGCACCAATGGCGTGCCGGTCACCGAGCTGGAGTCGGTGGACGAACAGCTGGCGCTGTTCGGTCGCCTGGGTGAGAGCGAGCAGATGCGCGTCCTGGACGAGGTACTGGAGACGATCGAGGACGGCCGGCAGGGCGATGAGGCGCGCGAGATCGCCGAAGCGTGGGGCAGCGCGGACCGCGTGGCGCTGGACCTCATCGCCAAACGGGTGGAGGAGGACCAGACCCTGTCGGGCCGCTTCCTGTACAAGGTGCTGCTGGTCGAGCGTAATGCGGCGATGGCCGGCAAGCTTGCCCGATTGATCACGCAGAAAAACAACAGCGTCGCGGCGGTCGGCGTGCTGCACCTGATCGGGAAAACGAGCATACCGGAGCTGCTGCGCGCACGCGGCATGACGGTGGAGCGGGTGTACTGAGGGGAGTCTTGCGCACCATCCAATGGATGGATGGTGCCCTTTACGTGGATTGAACACGTGGCCTCTCCCTTACCAAGGGAGTGCTCTACCACTGAGCTAAAAGGGCGGCATGTGTGGCAGCGAACGCGGCCACAAATCTTTAGTGCGACCGGATCATAGTGCCAAAAGCCTGTTCGGTCAAGACTTCCAGCAACAATGAGTGCTCGATACGGCCGTCGATGATGTGAACCGTGTTCACGCCCGACTTGGCTGCATCCAGCGCGGAAGAAATCTTCGGCAGCATGCCGCCGGAAATCGTACCGTCCGCGAACATCTCGTCGATCTCGCGCGCCGACAGGTCGGTGACCAGGTTGCCCTTCTTGTCCTGGACGCCGGCGATGTTGGTCATCATGATCAGCTTTTCGGCCTTCAGGATTTCCGCGATCTTGCCTGCGACCACGTCGGCGTTGATGTTGTACGCCTGGCCGTCCTGGCCGAAGCCGATCGGCGAAATGATCGGGATGAAGGCGTCGTCCTGCAGTGCCTTGACCACGGCCGGGTTGATCGCGTCGATCTCGCCGACGAAGCCGATGTCGAGGAACTCGCCCGGTTTTTCGCGGTCAGGCATGGCCATCCGGCGTGCGCGGATCAGGCCGCCGTCCTTGCCGGTCAGGCCGACCGCCTGGCCGCCGTAGTGGTTGATCAGCATGACGATGTCCTGCTGGACTTCGCCGCCGAGCACCCACTCGACCACTTCCATCGTTTCTTCATCGGTGATGCGCATGCCCTGCACGAAGGTGCCCTGCTTGCCGATCTTTTTCAGCGCGTTGTCGATCTGCGGCCCGCCGCCGTGGACCACGACCGGATTCATGCCCACCAGTTTCAGCAGGATGACGTCGCGCGCGAAGCCGTGCTTCAGGCGTTCGTCGGTCATGGCATTGCCGCCGTACTTGATGACGATGGTCTTGCCGTGGAAGTTGCGGATGTACGGCAGCGCTTCGGCCAGGATCTGCGCCTTGATCTGCGGGGACACCGCGGTCAGGTCGTCGTGCTGGTCGAGCTTGAGGTTGGTCAGGGGTGCGGTCATGGCGGGTCCGAAAAAGAATTTTGCGAGATTTTACAGGCAACGGGGCAGGGCTTGTGGCCATTATAGGGCCATCTTGTTGTATTTTATTTCCAGCTCCGTTATGGTGCGGCGACAGGGGCGCCGCATGGGCGCGGCGGAAAATTTACTACGGGAACTATTGATGAGCACATGCACAAGTTGCGGCGCCGAATTCGGTTGCGCCATGGCCGACCAGCTCGACGGGCCGTGCTGGTGCACCGAGCTGCCTGCAGTGGTTCCGGTGCCGGGCGAAGCGGCGGCCTGCTGGTGTCCGGACTGCCTGAAGCAGCATATCGGACACGCCAGGGACGCAAGCGCCGCCGAGGGATCTTGACCGTCCGCCAGCCGCGTTTGAAACGGGCATCCTTCCACCTGAAATATAATACGCGGCCCAGTTCCGAAAGAGTCGCGTGGATCCACAAACCAGTTATCTAGGCTATCTCGCCGCAGTCCTCACCACCAGCGCCTTCATTCCCCAGGTGTTCATGGTGTGGCGCCAGCGTGGCGCGCCCGGCATTTCCACCGGCATGTACATGATTTTCATCACCGGCGTGGCGCTGTGGACCTGCTACGGCTTGGCGCTGTCCGACTGGCCGATCATCCTCGCCAACGGCGTGACGCTGGTGCTCGCGTCGGCCGTGCTCGGCATGAAGTGGTATTTCGCGCGCGCCGGGTTGGCGGAACGCTAACGGCTGGTACGGAAGAAGCGCATCATTTCGCGGCTTGCGTCCGGTCCGCGGCCATCGGTGTAGCTGCCGCTGCCCGATCCGCCCGACCACGCATGGCCCGCGCCGTGGATCAGCCACTGTTCCGCATGGGCGGTGCCGTCCGGCTTGTGGTGGATGGTGCGGGTGTAGCTGTGCCCGTCGGGGACGGCGCCGGGCTCAGTGCTGATGTGCGAGACCGGGTGCGAGCCCTGCTTGATCAGCTCGTCGCCATTGGCCGGATGGACCGTCGTGTCCTTGTCGCCGTGGAAAACGATGATCGGGACGGGGTCGCCCGGTAGCGCTTGCCTGCCGAAGTCGCCGCGCATTGCCGCCAGCGCCGACGGCAGGTCGTGCGCCGAGGCGAACGGCAAACCGGAGTGGACGCCGACGGCCGCATACAGTTCGGGGTAGAGTGTACCCATGATGGTTGCCATCGCGCCGCCGGCGGACAGCCCGGCGACGTAGACCTGGCTGTCGTCGACGGCATGGCTGCGCATGACCTTGCGGGTAATGCCCGCGATGATCGACGGCTCGCCCTGATCGCGCTGCTGGTCGAGCGCGTTGAACCAGTTCCAGCAGCGCGAAGGATTGGCCTGCAGCGACTGAGCGGGATACGCCACCAGGCAATGCATTTCCTCGGCGAGCTCGTTCATCCGCGTGCCTGCCGCGAAGTCGTCCGGGTGCTGGGTGCAGCCATGGAGCATGACCACCAGCGGCATCGGCTGGCCGGTGTAGCTGCTGGGAATGTAGAGCTTGTAAGCGCGGGTGCCGGCGGCGTTGGTGTAGCTGTCGTCGATGAACTGGCCGGGGAGGGGAGCGGTGGCAGGGCGGGAAGGGTCGAGTCCGGTCATGACGCCGGGGATGATCTGATCCAGGAATTCTTGCACTCCTGCATTTATTTTTCCTGGATCGGTGGTTCCGGCACTGGGTAAAACGCGCAACGCCTGCTGGATTTTTTGCACTGCAGCAGAGTGGTTTTGCCCCATCAGGATTCTTGATGCACCGCGCAAATGCTCTATGAGCTTAGAGGGAAATTTCATGGGCTGTCCTTGGTTAATGCGTTTTAGTCTACCTGTCTGAGCCCGTTCGTCAACCGGTTTTTGCTGCGGTGCGATAATTGCGTTCTGACATGTTTTTTGGAAAGATGGTAAAAGATTGCAGGAGCAGGCGGAAGCCCGCTCTTGAAGGAGTGGCGAAATGAAACGTAAGTTGGAACCCGGCATCATGTTTGAGTGGAGTTACACCGTGCCGGAGCGGGCGACGGTGCCGCAGCTATATAACGACACCGCGTTCTGCCGGGACATGCCGGATGTGCTGGCGACGGGTTACATGGTCGGCATGATGGAACTTGCCTGTCTGCACGGCATGATGCCTTACGTCGACTGGCCGCGCGAGCAGAGCCTGGGCACGATGGTGCACTTCAGCCACCTCGCGCCCACCGCGCCCGGCATGACCCTGCTGATCAAGGGCGAGGTGACCGAGGTCGATGGCCGCCGCGTATGTTTCCGGGTCGAGGCATGGGATGAGGTCGAGCGCGTCTGCGAAGGCACGCACGAACGCTTTATCATCGATCCGGCGCGCTTCACGCAAAAGGTGGCGGAAAAAGTGGCGAAGGCGGGCGCATGACCGAAGAACTGAAATCGCCGGTGCCGTCGCCGTGCATCAACCTGTGCGAGATGGGGCAGGACGGCCTGTGCCTCGGTTGCCTGCGCACGATCGAGGAAATCATTAACTGGAGCAGTGCCGGCGACGATTACAAACGGGTGGTGTGGAATGAAATCCGCCGCCGAGAAGAACGCATTCAATTCGACTGAGATGAACTTCTACAAACCTGAAAAAACGATTTCCGGCCCGGCCTACGGCAAGGGCTTCAAGCTGTTCGCCACCGTGATGACGATCGGCCTGTTCGCCTACGGCGCCAGTATCGCGCTGCGCTTCCCGCTGCTGCAGTACGGCGTCGGCGTCAAGGCGCTGGTGTTCGGCGCCGCGCTGATGCTGGCCATCAGCTATTACTGGTTCCTGCGCGCGCGCACCACCATCGACGCGGCCGGCATTCACCAGACCTGGCTGTTCGACAA
This sequence comes from Massilia cavernae, assembly GCF_003590855.1. GTDB lineage: Bacteria > Pseudomonadota > Gammaproteobacteria > Burkholderiales > Burkholderiaceae_D > Telluria_A > Telluria_A cavernae. Next base: position 61,119 of record NZ_QYUP01000111.1, on the reverse strand, counting down.
GAAGGTCGAATGGCGCGACGTACGCGGCGCCAAGATGATCGGCATTCCCTACCTCTCCTGGCTTTTCCCGCCGCGAATGGTCGTCAGGACCGGCAACTCCTTCACTACCTTCAACGGCGGTTCGCGCGAGGTGCTGATCGAGTTCGCCAAGATTTCGCTGGCCTTTCAGATGAAACGATGAACGATAAGGCTTTTTCCGTACCCGCTTCGATGCGCATCCTCGAACGCGGCTGGCTCTCTTCCAACAATGTGCTGTTCGTCGGCCGCGACGACACCGCGCTGGTCGACAGCGGCTACCTGACCCACGTGCCGCAGACGCTGGCGCTGGTCGAACATGAACTGGGCAGGCGCCGCCTGGACCGGGTGCTCAACACCCACCTGCATTCGGACCACTGCGGCGGCAATGCGGCGCTGCAGGCGCGCTACGGCAGCCGGGTGGCGATCCCGGTGGCGGAGGCGGCCAAGGTGCGCGCCTGGGACGAGGCGGCGCTGAGTTTTCGCGCTACCGGGCAGCAGTGCGAGCGCTTCACCTTCGACGACACGCTCACGCCGGGCCAGGAGCTGGTGCTTGGCGACATGCCGTGGCGCGTGCTGGGCGCGCCGGGACACGATCCGCATTCGGTGATCCTGTTCTGCGAGCGGGAAGGCATACTGATTTCGGCGGACGCCCTGTGGAACAACGGCTTCGGCGTGATCTTCCCCGAGCTCGATGGCGAGTCGGGCTTCGACGAAGCGCGCGCCACCCTGGAACTGATCCGCACGCTCGATGCGCGGCTGGTGATTCCGGGGCATGGCGCAGCGTTCACCGATGTGAAGGCTGCGGTGGCGCGCGCGCTGGCGCGGGTCGATTTCCTGTCGGCCAGCCCGAAGCGCAACGCGGAGAACGCGGTGAAGGTGTTGCTCAAGTTCCTGCTGCTGTCGCGCCAGCAGATACCGCTGGCGGAAGTGTGGACGATGTTCGAGACGGTGCCGCTGCTGGTGTCGACGGCGCAGCGCTACTTCGAATGGCCGGCGGACAAGATGGCGGAATGGACGGTGCACTCGCTGGTGAGGGCAGGGGCCGCGAAGCGCGAAGGCGGGATGCTCGTCAACCGCGAGTTCTAAGCAAGGATTTTCAAGGCAAGGCCGCCGTCGGCGCGAACATCCGCTCGAAATCCGCCGCCGGCACCGGCCGGCTCTTCAGATACCCCTGGTACGAGTCGCAGCCCCGTTCCGCCAGGAAAACCCGCTGCTCCTCCGATTCCACACCCTCCGCCAGTACCTTGAATCCGAGCGTATGCCCCATCGTCACGATGGCCGTGGCAATCGCCACATCGTCCGGATAGCGTGGAATATCCTTCACGAAGCTGCGGTCGATCTTCAGCACATCCAGCGGGAAGTGCTTCAGGTAGGCCAGCGATGAGTACCCCGTGCCGAAGTCGTCGATCGCCAGGTGCACGCCCAGCTCGCGCAGCCCGTTCAGCATCGACATCGCTTCGTCGCCTCTCTCCATCAGCGCGCTTTCGGTCAGTTCCAGCTCCAGGTACTGCGCCGGGAAGCCGGTCTCCTCCAGCACGTCGCGCACCAGCGCGCGCACGTCGGTGTTCAGGAACTGGCGGGCGATACGTTGACCGCCACGATAATCGGCGGGAAGCCGGCTTCGATCCAGCGCTTCCCTTGCATGCAGCTCTGCCACAAGATCCATTTGCCGATCTGGTTGATCAGGCCGCTGCTCTCGGCGACCGGGATGAAGCGCTGCGGCGCGATCAGGCCCCGCTCCGGATCGAACCAGCGCACCAGCGCTTCGGCGCCGATCAGCCTGCCGCTGGCGATGTCGATCTGGGGCTGGTAGAACGCGCGCAGCTGGTTGCGTTGTACGGCCTGGTGCAGGCGCGCCTCCAGTTCAAGCCGGTGGCGCGCATCGTGCGTCAGCCGCTGCGAGAAGTAGCGGTAGCACCCGCTGCCCTGCTGCTTGGCGAGGTACATCGCGGCGTCGGCGTGCTGGATCAGCTCGTTGCTGTCCTTGCCGTGCGCGGGGAACACGCTGATGCCGATGCTCACGCCGATGCGGACCTCGGCGCCGTTGGACAGGGTCCAGCCCTGGCTCAGCCATTCCGCGATTTCGTCGGCCACCCTGCCGCCGTCCTCGTCGTGGGTGATGTTCTCCAGCAGCACCACAAACTCGTCGCCTCCCAGCCGCGCCACGATATCGGCGTCGCGCAAGCGCTGGCGCAGGCAGGATGCCACCTGGACCAGCAGTTCGTCGCCGGCCGCGTGGCCATAGCTGTCGTTGACGTCCTTGAAGCGGTCCAGGTCGAGCAGCAGCAGGGCGAAGCTGCTGTGCTGCCGGCGTGCCGCCTTGGTCGCATGGTCCAGCTCGGTGGTCAGCATCAGGCGGTTCGGCAGGCCGGTCAGCGGATCGTGGTGGGCCAGGAAGTCGAGCTTGCGCTCGGATTCGCGGATCTGGGACACGTCGGCGTAGACGCCGACATAGTTGATCACCTTGCCCTTGTCGTCCCTGACCGCGCTGATGCTGAGGAAGTCCGAATGCATCTCGCCGCTCTTGTTGCGGTTGCAGACCTCGCCGCGCCAGTAGCCGTCGGTGGCGAGCGCCTCCCACATGGCCTGGAAAAACGCCGGGTCATGCTTGCCGGAACTCAGCACGGCGGGCGTACGGCCCAGCAGTTCCGCTTCGCTGTAGCCGGTAGCGGCGGAAAACCCCTGGTTGACCATGATGATGCGCGCCTGCGCATCGGTCACGAGGATGCCTTCGCGCGTGGTCTCGAACACGGCGGCGGCCTGGTGCAGGCGCCGCTGCGCCGCATTGAAATCGGTCATGTCGGTGTTGGTGCCCGAGACGCAGGTGGGCTTGCCGCCGGCGTCGCGCTGGATGCGAAAGCGCGTGATTACCGGGACGTAATGGCCATCCTTGTGGCGCATCCTCACTTCGAGCCGGCCACTTTTCGCATCGCCTGAGAGCAACTTCGACATGGCGGCCTCGACCTCATGCACCTCGCCGGGCGGGACCATCCGAAGCCAGAGGCGCGAGTCGGCCGGAAGCTCGTTGGGCTGGTAGCCCAGCATGCTCCACCAGCGCGGCGAATAATAGATGGTGTCCGTGCCGATGTCCCAGTCCCACCAGCCGTCGTTCGACCCCAGCAGCACGCGTTCGAGCCTTGCCTCGTTGTGTTCCGCAACGGCGATGGCGTGGTGAAGCAGGCCTTGCCACGAGCGCAGCAGGACGTAGAGCAGCGCGGCGACCACGGCCGTGTAGGCGAAGCCTTTCAGCAGCTCGACGTAGTAGATGGTGTCGGGATCGTCGAACAGCGCGTTGACGACTGTGCCGGACAACAGGATCCACAGGGTCGAGCAGGCGGTGAACGCCAGCGTGATGCCAAATGGTGACCGTAGCCGCAGCCTTGCGCGCCTGCGCGATGGTTTTGGTGTGCTCATAGCATTGCCGCAGCGCGGCGAGGGCCAGGCGCTGCCGGGACTCGATGCCCCAAGTGTATCGTGTGTGCCGGCACGCGTCGCACGCCACGCCAGCGCCGGCAGTGGCGGGAAGGCAAGATAGATCTTGCGCTCTAAACTTAGCACGATCGTTCTTTTTTGGCTCTATAATGAACGCGCAAACCCGATCAACCTTCGTCTGCGAGTCTGTCCATGGCATTGCCCGTCGCGCTGCAAAACCTGTCCCTTCCCGTCATCGGATCGCCGATGTTCATCGCCAGTGGCCCGAAACTGGTCGCGGCGCAGTGCAAGGCCGGCATCGTCGGTTCCTTCCCGGCGCTTAACGCGCGCCCGGCCGAACTGCTCGACACCTGGCTGACTGAACTGCAAGCCGAGCTGGCCGAATACCAGGCCGCCAACCCGGCAAGAAGGTCGGCCCGATCGCGGTCAACCAGATCGTCCACCAGTCCAACGACCGTCTCGAACACGACGTCGAGGTGTGCGTGCGCCACAAGGTGCCGATCATCATTTCGTCGCTGCGCGCGCCGCCGAAGAAGATGATGGACGCCGTCCACAGCTACGGCGGCATCGTGCTGCATGACGTGGTGTCGATCCGCCATGCGCAAAAGGCGCTGGAAGCGGGCGTCGACGGCCTGATCCTGGTCGCGGCGGGCGCGGGCGGCCACGCGGGCGCGCTGTCGCCGTTCGCGCTGGTGGGGGAAGTGCGCAAGTTGTTCAGCGGCCCGCTGGCGCTGTCAGGCTCGATCGCCAGCGGCGACGCCATCCTGGCTGCGCAGGCGATGGGCGCGGACTTCGCCTATATCGGCTCGCGCTGGCTGGCCACCCAGGAATCGAACATCAGCGACGAATACCGCAACGCCATCGTCGATTCGGCCGCGGACGACATCGTGTACACCAACCTGTTCACCGGCGTGCACGGCAACTACCTGAAGAAGTCGATCCTCAACGCGGGGCTCGACCCGAACGCACTGCCGGAATCGGACAAGAGCAAGATGAGCTTCGGATCGGGCAGCGCCAAGGCGTGGCGCGATATCTGGGGCGCAGGGCAGGGCGTCGGCCTGATGCACGACGTACCTACCGTGGCGGAGATGGTCGAGCGCCTGCAGCGCGAATACGAGGCCGCGCGCGCCCGGATCTGCGCGCTTTAAGCGTCGCGCGGCTTCAGGTCCGTCTCGCGGATCGCCCACAGTCCCGGCAGGTTGCGCCAGTAGCCGTAGACGTCCATGCCGAAGCCGACCACGAACTTGTTGGGAATGGTCAGGCCGACGATGTCGGCCTGTACCGGCTTGGCGCGCTTGATGTCCTTGTCCGCGAACACCGCCAAAATCACTTCCGCCGCGCCCATGTCGAGCAGGCGCTGCTTGACGTGCGCCAGCGTTTCGCCTTCGTCGAGGATGTCGTCGACCACGACGATGGTGCGGCCCGCCACGTTCGAGCGCGGAATCACCTTCCACACCACCTGGCCGCCCTGGTCGTCGTCGCCGTAGCGGGTGACGTGGATGTAGTCGAATTCGAGCGGGAAATCGAGCTGGGTGAGCAGCTGGCCGGTGAACACGACCGCGCCGCCCATGACGCCCAGCACCAGCGGGAACGCCTCGTCTTCCAGATTGCCGAAGCGCTCGTTCAGCGTGTCGGCGACGCGCACGACGGCCGCCTTGACGGCGTCCGCATCGAAGATCTCTTCGGCGTGCTTGATCAGCGCTTGCGCGCGCTGGTAGTGAAAGTCTTGCATGATGGCCTGCTTGTTAAGGATACGAAGCAATTATCCTTCATATCGCCAATCGCAGACGGACGCGAGTTGGATTTCCGCAACAGCGGCCGGCACGTTCAAGTGTAGTCGCGCGCGTCTTCGATCACCTTGCCGTCATCCGGCAGCGAGCCGGGCGCCGCGAATACCACTTCGCCGCGCAGCTTGGTCACCTCGCGGATCGATTCGACGATGGCTGCCTCCAGCGCTTGTGCAGGCTGGCCCGCCAGTTCGCAGTGCAGCGTCATCACGTCGTTGGCCATGCGGCCGCTGACCACCAGCCGCGCCTTCGACACCTCCGGATGGCGGCGCACGATGTTGGCCACCTGCGACGGGTGCACGAACATCGCGCGCACCTTGGTGGTCTGGTCGGCGCGGCCCATCCAGCCCTTGATGCGGCTGTTGGTGCGGCCGCACGGCGACGGCGGCGCATCGACCAGCAGCGCCGACATGTCGCCGGTGGCGAAGCGGATCAGCGGGTAGTCGGGATTGAAGGAGGTGACCACCACTTCGCCGGTGTCGCCCGGCGCGACCGGTTCGCCGCTGCCGGGACGGACGATTTCGACGATCAGGTCTTCATCGAGCACCATGCCGGGGTTGACCGCGCCGCCGCTGATGGTTTCGTAGGCGATGCTGCCGATATCGGCCGACGCGTAGGTCTGGATCACGTTGGGCACGCCGTTGGCCTGGAACCAGGCGCGCAGCGACTGGGGCAGCGCTTCCGCGCCCATCACCGCGTTGCGCACGCTGCTGATGTCGGCGCCCATTTCGCGCGCCTTTTCGATGATGATGCGCAGGAAGGAGGGCGTGCCGACATAGGTGTCCGGCTTCAGGTCGGCCATCGACTGCACCTGCATCTCGGTTTGCCCGGCGCCGGCCGGGATCACCGCGCTGCCGATGCGCGCCGCTGCGCCTTCGATCATGAAGGCGGCCGGGGTGAAGTGGTAGGAGAAGCAGTTCTGCAGCAGCCCGCCCTTGCGCACGCCGCCTGCGAACAGCGGGCGCGCGAAGCGCCACCAGTCCTTGCCGCGGCCTTCGGGGTCGAAGATCGGGCCGGGCGAGATGAACACGCGCGCCAGCTCGGATACCGGCGCCGTATTCAGGCCGCCGAAGGGCATGGCGTCCTTCTGCAGCGCCTTGAGGTCGGCCTTGCGCGTGACCGGCAGGGCGGCCAGCGCGGCGCGGCTGTTGACCGCGGCGGCGTCGACGCCGTCGAGGATGCGCGCCCACCCCGGCGCGGACTTGGCCAGCGCTACCAGCTTCGGCAGGCGCGCCATCAGGTCGCGCTCGCGTTCGGCGGGGTCGCGGGTCTCGAGCGCGTCGAGGGTCTCGGTGTTCATGTTGGTTCTCCTATTTCCCGCTGCAGCTTTTTGGTCAGCTTCGCGAACGCGAGCTCCCACGAACGGCGCAGCAGTCCCGCGGCCTCTTCGTCGCTGAGCGACTTCGGATCGTCGGTATACACCCACTTCAGGCGCGCCATGTAGGGCGCGGGAATGATGCCCGGGCGGTCGGTCAGTTCAAGGAAGCGGTCGTCATCCACCTTGAAGCTGATGCGAAACGCGGGCAGGTCTGCATTGGTACAGGCGAACATCTTGCCGCCGACCGAGAACACATTGACCTCGCCCCACTTGAGATCTTCGGTCACGCCGGGAAAGGTGCGGCACACCGCTTTTGCTGCTTCAAAATCCATGATCGTTCACGCCGCTTCGCCGATTTCGCGCTGCAGCTTCTTTGTCAGTTTGGCGAACACCAGTTCGTAGGAGCGGCGCAGCAGGGCATGCGCTTCGTCGTCGGAAAGCGCGTTCGCCTCTTCCACATAGATCCATTTGTTGCGCGCCATATAGGGCGCCGGGATGATGCCAGGGCGGTCGGTCAGTTCCAGGAAGCGGTCGTCGTCCACCTTGAAGCTCATGCCCTTGGCCGGTACCTCGTCGCCGGTCACGGCGAACATCTTCTCGCCAACCGAAAACACCAGGTCGGCGCCCCACTTGATGTCGGTGGTCGCTCCGGGGAAGGCAAGGCACAAGGCCTTGGCACTTTCAAAATCCATGTTCTCTTCTTTCGTGTTGCGGTGTCAGGCCAGCCAGCGTTTGCGGCGGCGGTAGAATTTCATGTCGCGGAAGCTCTTGCGCCCCGCGCCGGACACGCCAAGGTAGAACTCCTTGACGTCCTCGTTGTTGGCCAGCTCGCTGGCTTCGCCTTCCATCACCACACGCCCGTTTTCGAGGATGTAGCCAAAGTCGGCGTAGCGCAGCGCGACCATGGTGTTCTGTTCGGCGAGCAGGAAGGACACGTTCTCCTTGCGGTTCAGGTCCTTCACGATGTCGAATATTTCTTCGACGATCTGCGGCGCGATGCCCATCGACGGTTCGTCCAGCAGGATCATCGACGGCTTGGCCATCAACGCGCGGCCGATGGCGCACATCTGCTGTTCGCCGCCGGAGGTGTAGCCGGCCTGGCTGCTGCGCCGTTCCTTCAGGCGCGGGAAGTACTGGTAGACCGCGTCGAGCGAATCCTTCAGCTCCGCGCGCGAAATGCTGCGGGTGTAGGCGCCGGTCAGCAGGTTCTCTTCGATGGTCAGGTGGCCGAAGCAGTGGCGGCCTTCCATCACCTGCGAGAGGCCGCGCTTGACCAGTTCGTTGGGCGTCAGCTGGTCGATCCGTTCGCCCTTGAAGCGCACTTCGCCCTTGGTGACGTCGCCGCGTTCGCCGCGCAGCAAGGTCGAAATCGTTTTCAGCGTGGTCGACTTGCCGGCGCCGTTGGCGCCCAGCAGGGCCACGATTTTCCCTTGCGGGACCTGCAGCGATACGCCCTTTAGCACCAGGATGACGTGGTCGTAGATGACCTCGATGTTATTCACCGACAGGTAGGGCTGGCTGGCTGTATCGTTCGTCATGTTCGCATTGTCCAGGAAACGCTCCCCGCCGTATGGCGGGGAGCCGTGCTGCTTACTGCATGCAGGCAGGGGTGATGTTTTTCTCTTTGGCGTAGACCGTCGAGGATTCTTCCACCAGTTTGCGGGTCAGCGCCTTGTCGCCGACCACCCAGTTAGGCGTGATGGCCTTCCACTTGGCGCCGTCCCACTGCTGGACCTTCACCGCGCCCGAACCTTCGTGGTCGTCGCAGCTGGTCTTCACGGTCGGGAACATGCCGAAGGCGCCCAGCTGCTTCTGGCGGGCCGCGTCGATGTTCAGGTTCTCCAGGCCCCAGCGCACCTGCTCGCCGGTCATGACCTTGCCCTTGCCGTATTTTTCCTGGGCCTTGCGGATCGCTTCGACCCACAGGATGCCTAACGTCATGCCGCGCATGTGGTACACGGAGCCAATGCGCTTCTGGTCGGCCAGGTTGCCGTTGCCGGCGGCGTAGACCTTCTTGCGGATCTCGTCGATGACAGGGTAGTTACCCGGGGTGTTGAAGGTCATCGTGGTGTAGCCCTTGGCCGCGTCGCCCGAAGGGATGGTGTCTTCCTCCGAACCCGCCCACCACACGCCAAGGATCTTTTCGCGCGGGAAGCCGTTGCGCTGGGCGGTCTTGATCGCGACCGAGTTCATCACGCCCCAGCCCCACAGGATCACGTGGTCAGGCCTGGCCTGGCGGATCTGCAGCCACTGCGACTGCTGCTCGCTGCCCGGAGGCGCCACCGCGATCTTGATCAGCTCGAAGCCGTACTGCTTGGCCTGCGCTTCCAGCACCGGCAGCGGCTCCTTGCCGAAGGCCGAGTCGTGGTACAGGTGGACGATCTTCTTGCCCTTCAGTTTGGCGTAGCCGCCTTCCTTGTCGGCCAGGTACTTGATCATCGCCGCAGCCTGGTTCCAGTAGCTGGTAATCAGGGGGAAGATGTACGGGAACACCTTGCCGTTGGCGGCGTCGGAGCGGCCGTAGCCGAGGGTCGTCATCGGGATCTTGTCCTGGGCGACGCGGTCGAGGATGCCATAGGCGATACCGGTCGACAGCGGCTCGACCAGGGTCGCGCCGCCTTCCTTGGTCTTGAGGCGCTCGTAGCATTCGACGCCGCGCGACGGGTTGTATTCGGTTTCGCACTCTTCCCATTTGATCTTCACGCCGTTGACGCCGCCGCTGGCGTTGACCAGGTTGAAGTAATCGATCGCACCGCCATAGAAGCCGGAGCCGCCGGCCGCGTAGGGGCCCACGCGGTAGGAAGGCAGCGCGACGAACTGGTCGGCCGCCAGGACCTGGGTAACTGCGCCGGATAGGGCCGCGCACAGCATGAGCTTCGTAGTCAGTTTCATTGTTATCGTCTCCTCAGTTTTCCAAGAATGCTGCCGATTGACTGATTGCGTCCTTGCGGCCCGGTTAATGCGGGAAGGGCCACAGGCGCAATTTTTCTTTACCTACTTGCCACAAGCGCGCGAGGCCATGCGGCTCCACGATCAGGAAGAAAATGATCAACGCGCCAAACACCATCAACTCCAGGTTCGATGCCACCGACGTCGGCAGGGACAGGCCGTGCGCCAGGATGTTCAGGAATACCGGCAGCAGCACGATGAAGCCCGCGCCCAGGAAGGAACCCAGGATCGAGCCGACGCCGCCGATGATAATCATGAACAGGATGCGGAACGACAGGTCGAGGTTGTAGGCCTCCGGTTCGACCGTGCCGAGATAGGCGTAGGCGTACAGCGCGCCCGCCACGCCGCAGTAGAAGGAACTGACCGCGAACGCCAGCAGCTTGGTGCGCATCGGCCGGAAGCCGATGACTTCCGCCGCCACGTCCATGTCGCGCACCGCCATCCAGGAGCGGCCCACGTTCGAGCGCACCATGTTCTTGGCCATCAGCGCCATCAGCGCGACGATGGCCAGCACCAGCATGTACTTGCTGGCCGGAGTATCGAAGGCGTAGCCGAAAATCTCGATCTTCTGCGCGGTGATCACGCCCGACGTGCTGTAGTTGGTCAGGTAGGGGATCTTGGTCAGGCACCAGACCACGAAGAACTGGGTGGCCAGCGTCGATGCCGCCAGGTAGAAGCCGCGGATGCGCAGCGACGGCAGGCCGAACGCGATGCCCACCATGGCCGCGCACAATCCGCCCAGCACGAAGGCCAGCAGCATCGGGATGCCGGGCAGGCGCGTGATGATGTTCCACGACGCGAACGCGCCGACCGCCATGAAGGCTGCGGTGCCGAGCGACAGCTGGCCGGCATAGCCGGTCAGGATATTCAGCCCGAGCGCGGCCAGGGAAAAGATCAGGAAGGGAATCAGGATCGCCGACAGCAGGTAGGGCGTGGCGAACATGGGTACGGCGACCAGCGCCACGGCCAGCAGCGCGAGCAGGGCGATGCGGTCCTGGCGGATCGGGAACACCTGTCCATCGGACTGGTAGCTGGTCTTGAACTGGCCGGCTTCACGGTAGAACATCTCAAATCCTCCGGATGATTTTTTCGCCGAACAGCCCTTCGGGGCGAACCAGCAGGAACAGCAGTGCGAGCACGTAAGGGAACCAGCCTTCGATGCCGCCGCCGACGTACGGGCCGAGGTAGACTTCGGCCAGCTTTTCGGAGGCGCCGATGATCAGGCCGCCGACAATGGCGCCCGGCACCGAGGTGAAGCCGCCCAGGATCAGCACCGGCAGGGCCTTCAGCGCGATGAAGGTGAGGGCGAACTGCACGCCGTTGCGGGCGCCCCAGAGCATGCCCGCGACCAGCGCCACCAGCCCCGCCACGCCCCACAGGATGGCCCAGATGCGCTGCAGCGGGATGCCCACCGCCAGCGCGGCCTGGTGGTCGTCGGCGACGGCGCGGAGGGCGCGGCCGACCTTGGTTTTCGAGAACAGCAGCGCGAGCACGGTGACCAGCACGCCGCAGATGGCGGCGGCCGTCATGTCGAAGTTGGATACCAGGATGTTGTAGTTGTCCATCAGCCAGGCGTTGGGGATGTCCTCGATCGGCAGGTCGAGCTTGCGCACCTGCGAACCCCAGACCAGCTGCGCCAGGCCTTCGATGAAGAAGGCGAGGCCGATGGTGGCCATGAACAGGGTAATCTCCGGCTGGTTGACCAGCGGGCGCAGCACCACGCGCTCGATGGCGATGCCGAGCAGGATCATCACGGCGATGGTGCCCGGCACGGCGAGCCACAGCGACACGCCGAACTTGTCGATGATGCCGACGCAGGTGAGGGCGGCGAAGAACACCATCGCCCCCTGGGCGAAGTTGAAGACCCCGGAGGCCTTGTAGATCAGGACAAAGCCGATGGCCACCAGCGCGTACATGACGCCGGAGAGCAGGCCGCCGCCCAGAGAAGCACTTCAATAAAGAAGCTCATTAGTGTGCCACTCCAAGATATGCATTGATGACGTTCTGGTTGCTGCGCACCTCATCCGGCGTGCCGTCCCCGATCTTCTTGCCGTAATCGAGCACCACCACGCGGTCCGAGATATCCATCACCACACCCATGTCATGCTCGATCAGCACGATGGTGGTCCCGAACTGGTCGTTCACGTCGAGGATGAAGCGGCACATGTCCTGCTTCTCCTCCACGTTCATGCCCGCCATCGGCTCGTCCAGCAGCAGGATGTCCGGTTCGGCTGCCAGCGCGCGTCCCAGCTCCACGCGCTTTTGCAGGCCATACGGCAAACGCCCGACCGGCGTCTTGCGGATCGCCTGGATCTCGAGGAAGTCGATGATCTGCTCCACCTTCGCGCGGTGCGCGATCTCCTCGCGCCGCGCCGGGCCGAGGTACAGCGCCTGCATCAGGAAGTTGGACTTCATCTTCAGGTTACGGCCGGTCATGATGTTGTCCAGTACCGTCATGCCCTTGAACAGCGCGATGTTCTGGAAGGTGCGCGCGACGCCGGCCTTGGCCGCCGCGTAGCAGTCCATGTTCCGGCGCGGCACGCCGCGCAGCACGATCTCGCCCTGTTGCGGGCGGTACACGCCGTTGATCACGTTGAGCATCGAGCTCTTGCCGGCGCCGTTCGGCCCGATGATCGCGCGGATCTCGTGCTGGCGCACGTCGAAGGAAATGTCGGTCAGCGCCTTGACGCCGCCGAAGGACAGCGAAATGTTCTTGAGGTCGAGGATGACCGGGCCGATGGTGCGCGCCGATCCTGGGGAGCCGCTTGGTTCTGACATGTTCATGGTATCCGGCGCCGTCACGCAGCCGCCTCCATCGATGGGTAGGTTTTGGCTTCGCAGATGCGCAGGTCGGCGCTGACGGTGCCGGTGCGGCCGTCCTCGAACTTGACCTGGGTGGTGATGAACTGGCTGGCCTTGCCGCCGTAGAGAGCATCGATCAGCACCGCATACTTCTCGGCGATGAACTTGCGGCGCACCTTGCGGGTGCGGGTCAGTTCGTCGTCGTCCGGGTCGAGCTCCTTGTGCAGCACCAGGAAGCGGTGGACCTGGGTGTCGGACATCAGCGCCTCGCCGGCCAGGTCGGCATTGACCTTTTCCACGCAGTCGCGGATCAGCTCATAGGTTTGCGGATGCGCGGCCAGGTCGGTATAGCCGGAGTAGGCGATGTTGCGCCTTTCCGCCCAGTTGCCGACGGCTTCCATGTCGATGTTAATGAAGGCGCAGACCTGGTCGCGCGCATTGCCGAAGGCGACCGCCTCCTTAATGAACGGGAAGAACTTCAGCTTGTTCTCGATGTAGTTGGGCGCGAAGATGGCGCCGCCGTTCATCTTGCCCACGTCGGCCGCGCGGTCGATGATCTTCAGGTGGCCCTCGGCGTCGAAGATGCCGGCGTCGCCGGTGTGGAAGTAGCCGTTGGCGTCGATCACTTCGGCGGTGGCGTCGGGACGCTTGAAGTAGCCGTCCATGGTGGCGGGCGACTTGACCAGCACCTCGCCGTTGTCGGCAAGTTTTACTTCGACGCCGGGCGCGGGCAGGCCCACGCTGTCGAACTTGATGTTCCGGTCCGGCTGCAGGCACACATAGGCGCAGGTTTCGGTGGAGCCATACAGCTGCTTGAGGTTGACGCCGATCGAGCGGTAGAAGCGGAACAGGTCAGGCCCGATCGCCGCGCCCGCGGTGTAGGCGACGCGGATGCGCGACATGCCAAGCACGTTCTTCAGCGGGCCATACACCAGCAGCTTGCCGATGGCGTACTTGAGGCGCTCGAGGGCCGGTACCGGCTTGCCGTCCAGGATATCGGAGCCGCTGCGTTTGGCCACGTCCATGAAGTAGGCGAACATGCGGCGCTTGATGGCGCCGGCGTCTTCCATGCGGATCATCACCGTGGTCAGCATGTTCTCGAACACGCGAGGCGGCGCGAAGTAGAAGGTCGGGCCGATTTCGCGCAGGTCGGTCAGCACGGTGTCGCCCGACTCTGGGCAGTTGACGGTGAAACCGGCCACCAAAGCCTGCGCCATCGAGAACAGGCAGTCGCCCACCCATGCCATCGGCAAGTAGGACAGCACGTCCTCATGGTCGGTCAGCCGGTCGAAGCCGACCGCGCCGGTGCCTGCCGCGATCAGCGAGGCGTGCGACTGCACCACGCCCTTCGGCTTGCCGGTGGTGCCGGAGGTGTACAGGATGATGGCGGTGTCGGCGCCGCGCCCCGCTTCGACCGCGGCCTCGAAAAAGCCGGGATGGGCCTTGTCGTACTCGCGTCCAAGCTGCTGCAGCCGGGCGATCGACATCAGCCCTTCCTGCGCGTAGTGGCGCATGCCGCGCTCGTCCTCGAACACGATGCTGGTCACCTGCGGGCACAGGGCGCGCAGTTCCATCAGCTTGTCGACCTGTTCCTGGTCCTCGACCACGGCGTAGGCGATCTCGGCGTCGTTCAGCACGTAGGCCATGTCCGCCGCCGGCGCGTCCTGGTACAGCGGGACCGGCACGCCGCCCAGGCACTGGGCCGCCAGCATCGACCAGTAAAGGCGGGGGCGGTTGTCGCCGATGATGGCGAGGTTCATGCCACGCTTGAAGCCGATGGCGGCAAGCCCGCAGGCCAGTGCGCGCACTTCGTCGTTCACCTGCGCCCAGTTCCAGGTCTGCCAGATGCCCAGGTACTTCTCGCGGTAGGCCGGGCGTGTGCCGCGCATCTGGCCGTGAGCCAGCATATGGCGCGGAAAAGTCTGCAGTTGCGATCCTTCGGATGGTTGCACCGCTGTCCCCTTTGTCGATACATTCATGCCATGCAAAGGTATTTGCAGGCGTGATGTTATTTTTGTGTGATGATATTAGCCTGCGAACGATTCCCGTGTTGTCATTTGGATGACAATTGGCGGACTTTCGATGCTGCGACGCACAATGACAAATCAAGTACAGACACTGAAAGAACACCTGCGAGCAACCATCTGGTCGCGTTGCCTGAGCGCAGCGCAGATGGCGCGCGTGGAGGCCGATACTTTCGAGCAGTTCGTGCCGAAGGGCGGCTTCGTATTCCGCAAGGGCGAGCCGGTGGAAAGCTGGACCGGCATCATCGAAGGCCTGGTCAAGATGAATAATTTTTCGGCGGCGGGCAAGAGCGTGACGTTTACCGGCGTGCCCACCGGCGCCTGGTTCGGCGAGGGCTCGCTGCTGAAGGACGACCACCGCAAGTACGACGTGATCGCGCTGCGCGACAGCCGCGTAGCCCAGATGCCGCGCGCTACGTTCGAGTGGCTGCTCGAAACAAGTTTGCCGTTTACCCGCTTTTTGTTGATGCAGCTCAATGAGCGGCTCGGACAGTTCATCGGCCTGGTGGAAACCGACCGCATGCTCAACGTCGACACGCGGGTGGCGCGTTGCCTGGCCGCCATGTTCAACAACCACCTCTATCCCGGCGTCGACAAGACGGTCCAGATTTCGCAGGAGGAGATCGGCTACCTGTCCGGCGCCTCGCGCCAGCGCGCCAACCAGGCCTTGCAGCTGCTGGAGAAGGAAGGCCTGCTGCGGCTCGACTACGGCGGCATCCGCGTGCTCGACGTGGAAGGGCTGCGCCAGTTCGAGGCTTAGCCGGCGCGTGGAAGTGTCAGGGTGGATTCATGTTTCTCAGAGAACGGTATGAGGAACAAGATGAATCCTTTCTCGGCGATAGTGCGGTGTATCCGTAGATTGCCCTGCTCATCCCTCTTGAAGACCAGCTTTTTCGTCAGGATGGTTTTTCCAGGCAAGATACGCGCGCCGACAGGGGCTATCTCAACTTCAAATTCTATCGCCCCGTCGTGACGGACAAATCTTGCCTGTCCCAGGTCGATGACCGTTTCCACAGGTGCACCGTCGGTGCGTACAAAGCGCAACCGCACTGAGCTTGAACCTGTATCGGCGATCTCGATTTCGCTCGATGGCTTGATTTGCCGGAAATCGACCAGGGGACTGGAAAAATCGCCAGGCCCGTACTTGCCGACGCCCTCGAACGCATAAACGCCTGCGATTGAATGTTCCGCTTTGCCCGCCCAGGCAGGACATGTGGCGAGCGCCACGCAAGCGAATAAAACCCAGCTAAAGACAGGTGACTTGATGCGCATGTGCGACCTCTTGAATAATCGAGTGGCCCGATTGTCGCCGGCCTTGCCTGCGTGCGGAACAGGTACTGGGGAAAGTAGAACCAGTCCTCGGTTCCGCTTGAATCTTCTTGCATGCAGATTTTTCCGACAAGGAAACAGCTTGCACGCCACGCGGGTGCAGGAGGTATCATAGGAACAACGAATTCGATTGCTGAAATATGACGCCGACCACTTCCGCGCAGGACCCACGCGCAGCACGCCTCGAGGCGCTGCGCGCGGCCATGCGCCGCCACAAGATTGATGCCTTCGTCGTGCCTTCGGCCGATCCGCATCTGTCCGAATACCTGCCGGATCACTGGAAGGGCCGCGAGTGGCTGTCCGGCTTCACCGGCTCGGTCGGCACCTTCATCGCTACCGATACCTTTGCCGGCGTGTGGACCGACGGCCGCTACTGGACCCAGGCCGAGACTGAACTGGCCGGCAGCGCCATCGACCTGATGAAGATTCCGTCTGGCGCCAGCCTGCTGCACATCGACTGGCTGGCAGCGAACATGGCACCCGGGCAAACCGTGGCCGTGGACGCCCGCGTGCTGGGCCTGTCCACCGCGCGCCTGCTGTCGGATGCGCTTTCCGTGCGCGATATCGTGCTGCGCCTTGACGTCGACCTGCTCGACGAAGTGTGGAGCGACCGTCCCGGCCTGCCGGATGACGCGGTGTTCGAGCATGCGGCGCCGTACGCGGCGACCACGCGCGCCGACAAGCTGGCCGCGACCCGCGCCGCCATGGCGTCCGCGGGCGCCAACGCGCACTTCATCTCCACGCTGGACGACATCGCTTACCTGTTCAACCTGCGCGGCGCCGACGTCACCTTCAACCCAGTGTTCCTGGCCCATGCGCTGGTAACGCCGCAGGCGGCAACGCTGTTCGTCGGCGAGGGCAAGATTCCTTTCGAGCTGCGCGCCCGCCTTGCGGCCGACGGCGTCGAACTCGCGCCATATGCGGATGCCGCCGACGCGCTGGCCGTGCTGGGCACCGACACGACGCTGCTGGTCGACCCGCGCCGGATCACGGCGGGCATGCGTACCTCGGTCGGCAGCGGCGCCCGCGTGGTGGAAGCGGTCAACCCGACCACCTTCGCCAAGTCGCGCAAGACCGGCGCCGAGGCCGCGCACGTGCGCGCAACGATGGAGCAGGACGGCGCCGCGCTGTGCGAATTCTTCGCCTGGCTGGAAGCCACCCTGGCCGACCCGCAGCGCGAGCCGCTGACCGAGCTTGAAATCGACCGCCGCATCACCGCGGCGCGCGCGCGCCGTCCCGGCTTCGTCGGCCCCAGCTTCGGCACGATCGCGGGCTTCAACGCCAACGGCGCGATCATGCATTACCGCGCGACGGATAATGCGCATGCCGTCATCGAAGGCGACGGACTGCTGCTGATCGACTCCGGCGGCCAGTACCTGGGGGGTACCACCGACATTACCCGCGTGGTGGCGGTAGGCGCCATCGACGGAAAGCACCGGCGCGACTTCACCCTGGTGCTCAAGGGCCTGATCGCACTGTCGTGCGCGCAGTACCCGCGCGACGCGCGCTCGCCGATGCTCGACGCGATCGCGCGTGCCCCGCTGTGGGCCGCGGGCGCCGACTACGGCCACGGCACCGGCCATGGCGTCGGCTACTTCCTCAACGTGCACGAAGGGCCACAGTCGATTTCGCCGAGTGCCGCGCCGGAACCGCACACCGCGATGGAAGCCGGCATGATCACCTCCATCGAGCCGGGCATCTACCGGCCTGGCAAGTGGGGCATCCGTATCGAGAACCTGGTGCTGAACGTGGAGGGCGAGGTGAGCGAATTCGGCGAATTCCTGCGCTTCGAAACGCTGACCCTGTGTCCGATCGACACGCGCTGCTTGGACCTGTCGATCCTGCGCCTTGATGAGCGCCAGTGGATCAACGACTACCACGCAACCGTGCGCGCACGCCTTGCGCCCCATGTGGAAGGCGAAGCGGCGGCATGGCTACACACCCGAACGGAGGCAATCTGATGGCAGGAAGCGCACGATCCACCCGCGCCAGCACGGCCGTCGAGCGGCTGAAGAACCGCACCGGCCATGCCGGCTATTCGATGGTCCGCACCGGTGACGGCCTGTTCTGCCTCAGCGAGCGGCCGGGCGAGCCGCCGTTGTGCGCACCGCTTGAACTCGACGACTTCGTCAAGTTCGTCAACAAGCTGGGGCCGCAGGAAGTGCGCCGCGTCAGCAAGAACGACGTCGAATTCGAAAAACAGCTGGTAAAGAAAAACAAACCCGAATAAGCAAGGCCTTCGACGAAAGAAGCATATGCCGTTATCCTGGCCCGAATTGTTTGCTTCGTACTGGTCGCAGCCGGAAGTGGCGGCCAACATATTGATCCTGCTGAACATGGCAGGCGCGCTGGCGCTCGGCCTGGTGGTCGGTTACGAGCGCAGCTACCACGGGCGTGCTGCCGGCATGCGCACCTACGGGCTGGTGTGCATGGCGTCGGCCGCGATGATGGCGGTAGCCGGGCATCCCGACGCCTGGTTCGCCGGCCAGCATGCGGCCATGTACAGCGCCGTCGACCCGACCCGCGTGATCCAGGGTATCGTCACCGGCATCGGCTTCCTGGGCGCGGGCGTGATCATGCGCGAGGGCTTCAGCATCAGCGGGCTGACCACGGCCGCCTCGATCTGGGCCTCGTCGGCGATCGGCATCATGGTCGGGCTGGGCATGTACCTGGCCGCGATCGGGCTGGCCGTGCTGGCAGCGGGCATCATGGTCTACCTGTCGAAACTCGAATCGATCCTGCCGTCGCGCCATGCGGTAGCGATCACCCTGCGCTTCAAGGACGGCTTCCTGCCGCACGAGGAAGGACTGCGCCGCATGGCGCTGGAGCGCGGCTACACCATCGCTGGCGGTTCGCTGACCATCGGCAGCGAAGGCGGCGCCCAGGAATGGCGCTTCGTCGCGCTGGCGCTGTCGAAGCACAGCGGCGCGCCGCTGTCCGAGCTGGCGCAGGAACTGGCGACGCACGAAAGCATCGCCAGCTTCAAGCTGGCGCACGCCCGCAACTGAGCCGCACCTGAATAAAGGAAAAACGTGACCCCGCAAGACGTACTCGATTTCTGGTTCCTGCCGCCTTCGCACGAAGGATATGGAAAGTTTCGCGCCGAATGGTTCCGCAAGGACGAAGCCTTCGACGCCGCGATCGCGCAGCGCTTCGGCGCCACCATCGCGCTGGCGGTGGCCGGCGGGCTGCGCGAATGGGATGCGCAGGGGCCGCAAGGCACGCTGGCGCGCATCCTGGTGCTCGACCAGTTCACCCGCAACAGCGCGCGCGGCAAGCCCGAATCGTTTGCCGGCGATACGCTGGCGCTGGCGGCCGCGAGCCAGCTGGTGGAAAGCGGCGGCGACCGCGCGCTCATGCCGCTGCAGCGCGCCTTCGCCTACATGCCGTTCGAGCATGCCGAGGACGCGGCCATGCAGGAAACAGCGGTGCGCCTGTTCACCGGGCTGACGATGCAGCACGAAGGATTCAACGACATGCTCGACTACGCGCACCGCCACCGCGGCGTGATCGCGCGTTTCGGCCGCTTCCCGCACCGCAACGCGATCCTCGGCCGCGCCTCGACGCTCGACGAAACCGCCTACCTCGAACAGCCCGGCTCCGGGTTCTGACATGCCGCCATCGCTGAACATCATCGGCGCCGGCCACGTGGGCCGCGCGCTGGGACGGCTGTTTGCCGCCAGCGGCGCCTTCGAGGTGCGCGGGGTGCTGGCGACCTCCTTCGTGAGCGCCAGCGAAGCGGTTGACTTCATCGGCGCGGGCACACCCGCCGCGGGCATGGCGGACCTGGGGCCGGCCGACGTGTGGATGCTGGCGGTGCCCGACGACCAGATCGCGGCGGTATGCGAGGCGGTGGCTGCCAGCCATGCGCTGGTGGGCGCAGTGGTGTTCCACTGCAGCGGCGCGAAGTCGTCGGCCGAACTGTCCGGCGCCGCAAGCGCCGGCGCGCTGGCGGCCAGCATACACCCGATCCGCAGCTTTGCCGATCCGGCCCGGGTGGCGCAGGATTTCGCCGGCACCTGGTGCGGCATCGAGGGCGCGCCCGGCGCGCTGGCGCTGCTGGAACCGGCGCTGCTGGCCATCGGCGCGCGGCTGGCGCCGGTCGACGCCGCCGCCAAGACGGTGTACCACGCCGCCGCCGTGTTCGCATCCAACTACCTGGTCACGGTGCTCGATACCGCGCTGCGCGCCTACGTCGCGGCCGGCATTCCGGAAGCCGATGCGCGCGAACTGGCGCGGCCGCTGGCGATGGAGACGCTGGAAAACGTATTCCGGCTGGGTCCGGAAGCAGCCCTCAGCGGCCCGGTGGCGCGCGGCGACATGGCGACCGTGGCGCGCCAGCAGGTGGCGGTGGCCGGATGGGATGCCGGGGCGGGCAAGCTGTACGCGGCGCTGGCCGATGCCACCGTCCAGCTGGCGGCAAGGCGAAACAGTAAGAAAATCGACAAACCAGCCTGAAAAGACCATTTGATAAAGCGGCACGTACGAGGCGGCGGGGATGCAAGCAATCGCGGTGTTAATTCAAGAAAGATGCAAGGATTCATCGACAAACGCAAGAAATGGCAATAAGCTTGTTCCATTAAGGCAACTTCGATGACGGAATTGCTCAATAGACAGGCTGATGAAGCCAAGCGGAGACAACATGCTATTCCTGAAATCGACATCGGTGACCAAGGCGCCAGGCATCTACGAAGTGGATATCGCGGCCAAGCCGCCTGGAAAGACATTCGGCATTTTCATGGCCACCGATCCGGACAACCCACCGCAAGCAGTTCTCGCCGCGCTTGCCGAGCTTGGCTTCCAGAACACCAAAAAACAAGGCTACACTCACAAGGACAAGGGCAAGGTGCTCGACCTGCATTTCCAGAAGAACGGCACCGACCTGTTCAACGGCTGGAAGACGGAAGAGTGCGCCGCCAACCTGGCAGCGATCGACGCGCTGTTCGGTAACATCGGCATTGCCGTCACGCCGCGCGTGATGAGCCTGGCCGAAGCTTACGCCTGAACCTCGATGTGATAGAGCGCCCACGGGCATGACCCGAAACGCTCGTTCACCTGCGGCGCCGCCAGTGCCGCGCTGGAAGCAACGCGAATGAACTTGTTCACCTCAAGCGATATCCTGGCGCCGATCCCGATCGAGGATGGCGAACTGGCCTTGCTTGCCCAGCTGCCGCTGAGCCTGGGCAATGACGAGGTGCTGGCGCGGCTGGTCGGCGAAACAAACTGGAAGGCGGAAACGATCACGCTGTGGGGCAAGCAGCACCTGCAGCCGCGCCTGACCGCATGGCATGGCGACATGGCCTACACCTATTCCGGGCTGCGGCTGGAACCCCAGCCGTTCACGCCGCTGCAACTGGAGATCAAGGCAGCCGTCGAGGCCGCCACCGGACGGCGCTTCAACAGCCTGTTGCTGAATTACTACCGGGACGGCCGCGACAGCATGGGGATGCACAGCGACGACGAACCTGAACTCGGCCGCAATCCGGCGATTGCCTCGGTCAGTTTTGGCGCGACGCGGAGCTTTATCCTCCGTCACCGCGTTACAAAACGGACGCTCAAGGTGGCGTTAAGCAACGGAAGCATGTTGCTGATGGTCGGTTCGATGCAGCACTTCTGGTCACACGGCATAAATAAAACAACGCGCCCCGTCGGCCCGCGCGTCAATCTAACTTTCCGCTACATCGTTGAATAAGAAGGATTTTTTGCCCATCCTCGCGCAAAAAATAGCTGAACCGCCGGTCAGCAATATCTGCATACTGTAACATCTCATTACAAGTCTTACGCGATTCCCACTTACGGCCCTTGTCTCAGATGCTATCTTGACTACCTCGCAATTCCGAATGAATTGCGGACCAGAACGTCTCAACAACACAGGAGTCCGTATGAAAAAGCTTATCTTCGCACTGATCGCAGGTGTAACCGCCATGGGCGCGGCCCAGGCAGCAGGACCTTACGTTGGTGTTGGTGTCGCTTCGGCCGACCACACCTTCAAGCGCGCTGGCGCCAGCAACGTCGACACCGAAGGCTACAAAGCTTCCGGCAAGTTCTTCGGTGGCTACGAAATGGACCAGAACTTCGGCGTGGAAGCTGGCTACACCGACTTCCGCAATTCGACCACCAACTTCGTCAGCAACGGCATCAACAGCCGTGCCGAGACTGAAGGCGACGCCATCTATGTCGCGGCCAAGGCGAACGCTCCAATCAATGAACAGTTTTCCGTCTTCGGCAAGCTGGGCGCGGCCCGCACCAAGTCCGAACTGCGCATCAGCAACATCGGCCTGTCGAGCAAGGACCACGACACCGGCGTGTACGCCGGCCTGGGCGCCCAGTACAACCTGAGCCAGAACGTCGCGCTCACCGCGGAATACGAGCGCTATGGCAAGAAGCAGGACATCGGCGCCAAGCCTGACGTCATCACCGTAGCGGCGCGCTACAGCTTCTAAGTCCCCAAGGCTGGAAGCCCGCTTGAAGTAAGAAGGGCGGAAAAGTGTACGGTTCACCCCGTCCGCTTTTCCGCCCTTTCCATTTGCAGAATTCGGGGACAGACCACGATCTACGCGATCTCCTTTAGATCGTGGTCTGTCCCCGATCTACGTCGGTTGTTCTCTTGCCGAGATGAAAAAAAAGCTCCCCGCAGGGAGCTTGTGCCACGCCGGCCGTGCTTACACGGTCAGCGGCTTGTAGCGGATGCGCTTCGGCTTGGCGCCTTCTTCACCCAGGCGCTTCTTCTTGTCGGCTTCGTATTCCTGATAGTTGCCGTCGAAGAAGGTCACCTGCGAGTTACCTTCGAACGCCAGGATATGGGTCGCGATGCGGTCCAGGAACCAGCGGTCGTGCGAAATCACCATCACGCTGCCGGCGAATTCCAGCAGCGCATCTTCCAGCGCGCGCAGGGTTTCCACGTCGAGGTCGTTGGATGGTTCATCCAGCAGCAGGACGTTGCCGCCTTGCAGCAGGGTCTTGGCCAGGTGCAGGCGGCCACGCTCACCGCCGGACAGGTTGCCGACGACCTTCTGCTGGTCCGAACCCTTGAAGTTGAAGCGGCCCAGGTAGGCGCGCGACGGCATTTCGAAGCGGCCGACAGTCAGCATGTCCGCGCCGCCCGATACGTCCTCGAACACGGACTTCTTGTCCGACAGCTCGTCACGGTGCTGGTCGACGATCGAGACCTTGGCGGTCTTGCCGATCGCGACTTCGCCGTTGTCCGGCTGTTCCTTGCCGGTGATCATCTTGAACAGGGTCGACTTACCGGCGCCGTTCGGGCCGATGATGCCGACGATCGCGCCGGCAGGCACGGTGAACGACAGGTTGTCGATCAGCAGGCGGTCGCCGAAGGCTTTCGACACGTTCTTGAATTCGATGACTTCGTTACCGAGGCGCTCCGCCACAGGAATAAAGATTTCCTGGGTTTCGTTGCGCTTCTGGTATTCGTGCTCGGACAGCTCGTTGAAGCGGGCCAGGCGGGCTTTCGACTTGGCCTGGCGTGCCTTCGGATTCTGGCGCGACCATTCGAGTTCCTTCTGCAGCGCCTTCTGGCGCGCCGATTCGGTCGATTCTTCCTGCTTCAGGCGGGCCTGCTTCTGGTCCAGCCACGAGCTGTAGTTGCCCTTCCATGGAATGCCCGAACCGCGGTCCAGTTCCAGGATCCATTCGGCCGCGTTGTCGAGGAAGTAACGGTCGTGGGTGATGCCGACCACGGTGCCCGGGAAGCGCAGCAGGAACTGCTCCAGCCAGTCGACCGATTCCGCGTCCAGGTGGTTGGTCGGCTCGTCCAGCAGCAGCATGTCGGGCTTGGACAGCAGCAGCTTGCACAGCGCCACGCGGCGCTTCTCGCCGCCCGACAGCACGCCGATCCTGGCGTCCCATGGCGGCAGGCGCAGCGCGTCAGCGGCCATTTCCAGCTGCAGGTTCAGGTTGCCGCCGTCCGAGGCGGCGATAATCGACTCCAGGCGCTCCTGCTCCTTGGCGAGCGCGTCGAAGTCGGCGTCTTCATCGGCATAGGCGGCGTACACGGCTTCCAGCTTGGCTTGCGCTTCGAAGGCTTCGCCCAGGCCGGATTCCACTTCCTGGCGCACGGTCAGCTCCGGGTTCAGCTGCGGCTCCTGTGGCAGGTAGCCGATGTTCAGGCCCGGCATCGGGCGCGCTTCGCCCTGGATGTCGGTGTCGATGCCTGCCATGATTTTCAGCAGGGACGATTTGCCGGAGCCGTTCAGGCCCAGCACCCCGATCTTTGCGCCGGGGAAGAAGGAGAGCGAAATGTCTTTCAGAATCTGGCGTTTCGGCGGAACGATTTTGCCGACGCGGTTCATGGTGTAGACGTAATTTGCCATTGAGAATCTCAGTTAGAACGGAAGGTCAACAGGATACAGTAGTTGGAAGCTTCCATGGTTTTTCACATCCATTTCACTGCGTGCCGGGCATGCTGGCGCTACTTCCTTATCACTGGAGCAACGCCATGATCCGATTCCTCCTCCGCGCCGCCGCCTGGCTGGCCGCCGGCCTCGCCGTCCTTGCCGCCCTTGGCTGGGGCTGGTACCAGAGTTTCGATCTCGACAACGCGCCGAAGGCCAATCCGCACGCATCCGCCGCCAGCCTGCCTTACCTGAAAAACGCCGTCGGCGAACGGCGCGGCCGGATCCTGGTGGTGGTCAGCAGCGCCGCCCGCGGCGGCCCGAACAACCGCAAGGCGGGCTATGAGCTGACCGAACTGGCGCGCGCCTACTATGTATTCCAGGCCAACGGCTACGAGGTCGATATCGCGTCGCCGGCCGGCGGCAAGCCCCAGGAGCGCATCGATCTCGACGACATGGGCGACACCGACTACGCCTTCCTCAACGACACGGCGGCGCAGGCCAAGGTGCGCCGTTCGATGAAACTGGCCGATGCCGACCCGGCGCTGTATTCGGCCGTCTACTTCGTCGGCGGCAAAGGCGCCATGTTCGACTTTCCCGGCAATGCCGACATTACGCGGCTGGTGCGCGCCATCGGCGCCCGTGGCGTGGTCGCCGCCGTATGCCATGGCCCCGCGGCGCTGGCGGATGTCTTCCTTGCCGACGGCACGCCCTTGCTCGCGGGACGCCGGGTCACGGGTTTCAGCAACGAGGAAGAACTCTTCATGGATGAGGAGGCGCGCGCGAACTTCGGCTTCCTGCTGCAGGACCGGGCCGTGGCGAACGGCGCACGCTTCGTCGCGGGTCCAAAGTTCATCGACAACACGGTGGCCGACGGACGGCTGGTGACGGGCCAGAATTCATGGTCGACCTGGTCCACCGCCGAAGGCGTGATCGCAGCGCTGGGCCATGTGCCGGTGCCGCGCGAGCCAAGCGCGGAGGAACAAAGCGTGCGCGTGCTGGCCGCCTACTACAGCGGCGGCTTCGCGGCGGCCCGCGCAGCGCAGGAACGGGTTGCGCAGTTTGATAAGATGCTGGTGCTGATGCATGCCGTCGTGGCGGCCATGGAGTGGCGTCTGGCCGATGCCTTCCAGCTCCAGCGCCTGGCCAACCGATAAAGGACCGAAGCCCGTGCATATTCTCGTCGTCGAAGACCACGCCCCGCTGGCGCGCAACCTGGCCGACGGTCTCGAACAGCACGGCCACAGCGCCGACTTTGCGGCCGACGGCGCACTCGGCCTGCAGCTGGCGCTTGCCAATCACTACGACTTGATCTTGCTTGACCTGACCTTGCCCCGCATCGACGGCCTCGAAGTGTGCCGCCGCCTGCGCGCGGGGCATTCGCGCCATGTGCCGGTGCTGATGCTGACCGCGCGCGGCACGCTGCACGACAAACTGGCCGGCTTCGAGAGCGGCGCCGACGACTACCTGGTCAAGCCGTTCGCGCTGGAAGAACTGCTGGCGCGCTGCAATGCGCTGGCGCGCCGCCACACCCTGCACCAGCACCACGTCGTCACCATCGGCGCGCTGTCGATCGACCGCCAGGCGCAGTCGGTCACGCGCGACGGCCAGCCGGTGCGCCTCAACCCGGCCGGCTACCAGATCCTGCTGGCGCTGGCCGAAGCCCACCCGCGCATCGTCACGCGCTCCGAGCTGACGCAGGCCTTGTGGCGCGGCGAGCCGCCCGATTCGGATGCGCTGCGCAGCCACCTGTACCAGCTGCGCCAGGGCCTCGACAAACCCTACGCGCAGCCGATGCTGGTGACCGTGCACGGCGTTGGCTTCCGGCTGGAGGCGGGCGCGTGAGCGGCGCGCGCCACGGACTGCGGCGCCGCATCGTCTTCGCTTTCGCCGCGTTCGCGCTGCTGGCGTCGCTGTGCTTTTCCGCATTCAGCCTGGTGTTCGTCTACGTGGTCGAGGACAGCTTCTTCGACAACATGCTGCGCCAGGAAGCCGCGCACCAGCAGCAGGCGTGGGATGCGCGGGGCGAACCGGCAACGCCGCTGCGCGGCTTCGTCAGCGTGCATCGCGGCCCGGCCACTTTCCCCTTTGACCTCGCACGCCAGTTTCCGGCGTCGCCCGGCCATAGCGAATTCTTCGGCGACCAGGGCCGCCACTATCACGTGGTCCGTGCCGGCTCGGCGCCGTTCTACCTGGTCGCGGAAGTGAGCGGCGAGCTGGTGGTGCGGCCGCGCCTTCCCTTCATTGCCGGGGTGCTGGGCACGCTGGCGGCGGCGCTGCTGGCCGTGACCACGGCATTCGGCTTCTGGCTGGCCCGTTCCGCGACCGCACCGCTCGACCGCCTGGCACGACTGGTGTCGGCGGCAGAACCGGGCCTGCTGCCGCGCGGCTTCGCGGCCGGTTTTCCCGACAACGAGATCGGTGCGGTGGCCACGCGGCTGGAGCAGGCGCTGGACCGCATCGCCGACTTCATCGAGCGCGAGCAGCGCTTCACCCAGGACGCCAGCCATGAACTGCGCACCCCGGTTGCCGTGATCGACGGCGCCGCGCGCCTGCTTGCTGCGCAGCCGATGGCGCCGAAGGCGGCGGCGCAGGTGCAGCGCATCGCCGCCGCGGCGGCGGGCATGGCGCAAACGGTCGACACGCTGCTGGCGCTGGCGCGCGAGGAACTGGACCAGGCCGCGGCGGAGCCGGTGGCGCTGCTGCCGCTGGTGGAGGAAATCGTGGTACGCCACGCACACCTGCTGGAAGGGAAGGCGGTCGAGGTGCAGGTGGAGGGGGGCGGTACCGCGGCCTGGCACTGCCACCGCGCGGCGCTGGAGATCTTGCTGTCCAACCTGGTCAGCAACGCCTTCGGCCACACTTCATCCGGCATGATCCGGATCGGCGCCGATGACGGCGCGCTGGTGGTCGCCGACAGCGGCCCGGGCATCAGCCCGTGGCTGCAGGAACGGCTTTACCAGCCGGGCGCGAAAGGGGAGGCCAGCTGCGGCCTGGGGCTGGGCCTGTCGATCGCGCACCGGCTGGCGGCGCGCGCGGGATTCGAACTTTCCATCGGCAGCGAACCGGGCGCGGGGACGCGCGCAGTGCTGCGCCTGGCTCAGTTCGAGCGCTTCCACAGCCCTTCGGCCGCGTAGATCGCCAGCGCGCTCCAGATCATCAGGAAGCCCACCAGTTTGCCGGAGGTGAAAGCCTCCTGGAACAGGAAGATCCCCAGCACGAACTGGATGGTCGGGCCGATGTACTGCAACAGGCCCAGGACCGACAGCGGGATCTTGCGCGCGCCGGCCGCGAACAGCAGCAGCGGGATCGCGGTGATCGGGCCGGCCGCGGCCAGCAGCCAGCGCGTGGTGTCGGACGAAGTGTTGATGAAGGCGTTATCGCCGTTCATCGTCAGCCACACGATGTAACCCAGCGCAAACGGGAACAGCAGCATGGTCTCGAACGACAGGCCTTCGAGCGCGCCCAGCGCCGCGGTCTTGCGCATCAGGCCGTACAGGCCGAAGGAAGCGGCCAGCATCAGCGCGATCCACGGCATGCGGCCCGCGTCCCACGCCAGCCATGCCACGCCGGCCGCGGCCAGTGCGATCGCCGCCCATTGTCCGCGCCGCAGGCGCTCCTTCAGCACCACGTAGCCGAGCATCACATTGACCAGCGGGTTGATGAAGTAGCCCAGGCTCGATTCGATCACGTGGCCGTTGTTGACCGCCCAGATATACAACAGCCAGTTGAACGACAGAAGGAATGCGCTGGCCGCGAAGCTGGCGATCACCTTCGGCTGGCGCATCAGGGGCCCCAGCCATTTCCACTGGTGGCGGGCGGTCAGGACGATCATCAGGAACAGCAGCGACCACACCACCCGGTGCACCATGATCTGGGCCGGCGGCACCTCGTTGAGGGCGTGGAAATAGAGCGGGAACAGGCCCCAGCACAGGAATGCAAGGGCCGCGGACAGGATGCCGGTACGCATGGGGAACAGTCAAAAGATTCAGTGGGACAACATTATCTCGCAGTTGCCCGATCGCCGCTGACGGGCCCGCCATGTTCGAGAACGTGCTTTCAGGGGCTTGGTGGTAAAGTGCCAACAGGACGTCTGCGGCGACTGCCGCGCCGTGCTCGCCAACCTACGTCAAAGGCCAAGAACAATGACAAGAATATCACTTGCAAATTGCCCTGCCATATCATATTGTGCGACGCATCAAAACAACAATATGGTGCAATCTTGACGATGGAACACAAGAAAAGCAGCGTCGCCGCACTGACGCTGGCGGCGGTCGGTATCGTCTACGGCGATATCGGTACCAGCCCCTTGTACACGCTCAAAGCGGTTTTCGACAAGGAACACGGCCTGGCGCTGAACCAGCCCAACCTGCTCGGCATTCTCTCCCTCATCTTCTGGGCCCTGACCCTGATCGTTTCCCTCAAATACGTCGTGCTCGTGCTGCGCGCCGACAACCGCGGCGAGGGTGGGGTCATGGCGCTGATGGCACTGGCCCTGAACTCCGTCACCAAGGCATCCGGCTGGTATGTGCCGCTGCTGATGCTGGGCGTGTTTGGCGCCACGATGTTCTACGGCGACAGCGTGATTACGCCGGCCATTTCCGTGCTTGGCGCAATCGAAGGCCTTGAAGTCGCGGCGCCCGGCATGAAGGCGTATGTCGTGCCGATCTCGATCGTCGTGCTGGTGGCGCTGTATGCGGCGCAGAAGCACGGGACCGCCGGCATCGGCCGATGGTTCGGACCGGTCATGGTAGTGTGGTTCCTGGCACTGGCTGTGATGGGTGTGATGCACATCGTCGAAGCGCCGCAGGTCCTGGCTGCGCTGAACCCGCTGCACG
The DNA here is from genome assembly GCF_003590855.1 of Massilia cavernae. Taxonomy (GTDB): domain Bacteria; phylum Pseudomonadota; class Gammaproteobacteria; order Burkholderiales; family Burkholderiaceae_D; genus Telluria_A; species Telluria_A cavernae. The sequence goes on along the minus strand of NZ_QYUP01000111.1, from coordinate 32,271 downwards.
CGCTGCGCTTCATGGTCGAAAACGGCTTCACCGCCTTCGTCGCCCTGGGCGCCGTGGTGCTGGCCATCACCGGCGCCGAAGCGTTGTACGCCGACATGGGCCATTTCGGCAAGAAGCCGATCCGCATGGCATGGTTCATGGTCGCCTTCCCGGCGCTGGCCCTGAATTACCTAGGCCAGGGAGCGCTGCTGATCAACAATCCTGAAGCGGTATCGAACCCGTTCTACAACCAGGTAAGCGGCTGGGCGGTGTATCCGTTGGTGCTGCTGTCGACCATGGCGGCGGTGATCGCGTCGCAGGCCACCATCTCCGGCACGTTCTCGATGACCAAGCAGGCGGTCGCGCTGGGCCTGCTGCCACGCATGCGCGTGCTGCATACCTCGGCCAGCGAAATCGGCCAGATCTACATCCCGGCGGTTAACTGGCTGCAGATGTGCGTGGTCCTGCTTGCAGTGGTCGCGTTCGGTTCCTCCGACGAGCTGGCAGGCGCCTACGGCATCGCAGTGACCGCAACCATGTTGTCGACCACGATCCTGACCTTCTTCGTTACCCGCTACCGCTGGCACCTGCCGTTGATCCTGTGCTTCGGGGCGACCGGCTTCTTCATCGTCATGGACATCATGCTGTTCTCGTCGACGGCCCTGAAGCTGTTCCACGGCGGCTGGTTCCCGCTACTGCTGGGCGCCATCCTGTTTACGCTCATGATGACCTGGAAGACCGGCCGCGAGCTGGTTTACCAGAACCTCGAGAAGCACGCGATTCCACTCGACGACTTCCTCGGATCGCTGTTCGCGGCGCCGCCGACCCGCGTGTACGGCACCGCAGTGTTCCTGCGCGGCGAAACCGATGGCGTGCCGCACGCGATGTTGCACAACCTGTCGCATAACAAGGTGCTGCACGAGCGAGTGGCATTCCTGACCGTGCACATGCTGGAAGAGCCATGGGTTCCGGTCGAAGACCAGGTCAAGGTGATCGGGCTTGGACACGATTGCTTCCAGATCAATGTCTCCTACGGTTTCAAGGACGAACCGGATATCCCGAATGTGCTCAAGCTGTGCGCGGAGCAGGGCTTGAAATTCGAGATGATGGAAACCTCGTTCTTCATCTCGCGCCAGACCGTCATTTCGGCGCCAGGCGGAGGCATGGCGCCATGGCGCGAACACCTGTTCGTGACCATGTCGCGCAATTCGCGCGGCGCGGCCGACTACTACCAGATCCCCACCAACCGGGTGATCGAACTCGGCACCCAGGTCGAAATCTGACGACGGACAACGGCTGGCGCGCTAGCGCAGCATCTCGACGTGCATGATGCCGTCTTCGTCGTAGGGTTCGGACACGGTCTTGAAGCCGAAGCTGGCGTAGAATTTTTCCAGGTACTGCTGGGCGCCGATGCGGATGCGGTGGCCCGGATGCAGCTGTTCGGCGCGGGCGATGCCCTGCTCCAGCAGTTCGCGGCCGATGCCGGTGCCGCGCGCAGCCTGGGTGCTGATCACGCGGCCCAGCGACATCTCGGCGTACTTCACGCCCGGCGCGATCACGCGCAGGTACGCCGCCAGCTGGCGGCGGCCGTCGATCGTGCGCCAGCCCAGCAGGTGCCAGGCGTCCTGGTCGTAGCCGTCCATGTCGGGGTAGAAGCATTGCTGCTCGAGGATGAACACGTTCTGGCGCTGGGCCAGCATCTCGTACAGGTCTGCGTTGGGGAGGTTGGCAAAACTGCTCCACTGCCATTCGGTCATGCGTTAAATCCTCTGGAAACTCAAGCTGCGGTCTCGAAACCTTCGAGCACGTTGACGACATTGATGCCGATTTCGGCGGCGGCGGCGCCGCCTTCCAGCACGAAGCAGGCCGGCAGGCCAAGGTAGCCCAGGCGTTCGCCGATACGCAGGAAGTCGGCGCTTTGCAGGGCCACCTTCGAGGCCGGGTCGCCGGCCCAGGTATCGACGCCGAGCGACACCACCAGCGCGTCCGGCGCATGGCCGGCGATGCGGATGCAGGCCGTTTCCAGCGCCGCGAACCACTGCGCCGCAGTGGCGCCGGCCGCCAGCGGCAAATTCATGTTGTAGCCTTCGCCCGCTCCTACGCCGGTTTCATCGGCATGCCCGAGGAAGAACGGGTATTCGGTGCGCGGATCGCCATGGATCGACACGCACAGCACGTCGCCGCGGCCGTAGAAGATGGACTGGGTGCCGTTGCCGTGGTGGTAGTCGATGTCGATGATGGCGACTTTCGCGGCGCCGTCGTCGAGCAAGTGCTGGGCCGCCAGTGCGGCGTTGTTCAGGAAGCAGTAGCCGCCGAAGAAATCGGCGCCCGCGTGATGGCCGGGCGGGCGGGTGAGCGCGAAGGTGCTGCGCTCGCCCAGGCGCAACGCGTGCGCCGCATTGATGGCGCAGTCGGCGCCGGTCTTGGCCGCGATCCAGGTGCCGGCGGTGACCGGGGTGCCGCTGTCCATCGAGTACAAGCCCATGCGCGCGCTGAAGTTGTCCGGCTCGATGTCACTGCGCAGGCCGCGCACCGGCCAGCTTGAGGGCAGGATGTCCTTGCCTTCGTTGGCCGGGTCGAGGGCGACCCACTCGCTCCACGCGCTGCGCAGGAAGTGCAGGTAGCGCGGCGTATGGATGCGTTCCAGCGAAGCGAGCGCCACGCCGTGCGGCGTGACGATCCGCCCCAGCCCGCGCCGCGCGAATTCCGCTACCACCAGGTCAAGGCGCTCCGGCGTTTCGGCGCACGGCACCAGTTCGCCGCGGTACATCTCGACGCGCGGACGGTGCTGGGCGTGGTGTTCGTTGTAGAAGGCGAGCACGCAGCCCTCCCTACTCGCCGCACAGGGTGCTGCTGTTGTAGGCCGCGACGAAGGCGTCGAAGCTGCCGGTCTGGGCCTGTTCGATCACGGCCTGCTCTGCCACCGAGGCTTCGGCCATCTCGGCGAACATCGCTTCCTCGGCCGGCATCAGCGGGCTTTCGCGGAAATATTCGGCATGCAGGCGGCTCTGGCGCAGGCCGAAGGCGGAGCTCGACCCGAGTTCGCGCACTTCATCCAGCACGCGCGCCGAAGGCGTCAGCGCCGGGTTGGCGATCTTCGCTTCCTGCACCTTGAGCGAGGCGGCATGTACGCCATCGTCGTTGTGCTGCCGGTCCAGCAGCTGCGCCACCGGGCGGATGCGTTCGATCAGTTCCTGCGCCCATTCCTGCAGCGGCACTTCCTGTTCGCCGCGGGTCAGGGTCAGGCCCGGCTTGCGGCCTTCCTTCACGGTGCGCGCGAAATTGCGCGCCAGGACCTGGCCTTCCATGGCGTCGATCGCAGGGCTGTCATCGAGCGCGCAGAACAGCAGGAAAGCGTCGAGGAAGCGGCCGGTCTCGAGGCTGATGCCGACTGGCTCGAACGGGTCGACGTCGAGGCAGCGCACTTCGATGTACTGCACGCCGCGGCGGCACAGCGCCTGCACCGGGCGCTCGCCAGTGCGGATCACGCGCTTCGGGCGGATGGTCGAATAGTATTCGTTCTCGATCTGCAGCACGTTGGTCGACAGCTGTATCCATTCGCCGTCGCGCCTGGTGCCCAGTTCCGCGTACGGCGGATAAGGACGGTTGACCGCGTCCATCAGCGTGCTCACATAGCTTTCCAGCGAGTTCTCGTGCGGCGTCAGGCCCGACTGCGCCTCGTTCTGGTAGCCCAGGTCGCTCATGCGCAGGCTGGTCGCATACGGCAGGAACAGGGTGTCGTCCGACAGTGTTTCGAGGTTGTGCGGGCGGCCGCGCAGGAAGCCCTTCGACAGCGCCGGCGAGGCGCCGAACAGGTACATCAGCAGCCAGCTGTAGCGGCGGAAGTTGCGGATCGTCGCGATGTAGCCTTCCGACTGGAAGTCGCGCAGCGGCTTGCGGCGTTCCTCGGGAATGCCTTCGTTGGCCGACAGCAGCTGCCAGAACTTTTCGGGCAGCGAGTAGTTGTAGTGGATGCCGGCGATGCACTGCATCGCCTTCCCGTAGCGCAGCGCCAGGCCGCGCCGGTACACGTGCTTGAGCATGCCGATGTTGGACTTGCCGTACCACGCGATGTCGATCTCTTCTTCCGACGGCAGTTCGCCCGGCATCGATTCGCTCCACAGCATTTCGTCGCCGAGATGGGCGTAAGTGAAGCGGTGGATCGCATCGAGCTTGTTGAGGGTGATCGAGATATCGTTTTCGGCAGGCGTGATGAATTCGAGCAGGGCTTCGGCGTAGTCGGTGGTGATCTGCGGATTGGTCAGCGCGGATCCCAGCGCCGCCGGGTGCGCCGTGCGGGCGAGCTGTCCTTGCGCGTCGACGCGAAGGGTTTCGCGCTCGATGCCGCGCAGGCCCTGGCCGAGCAGGTCGTGGTGCTCGTCATTATCCAGGAGTTCCAAACGGCGGGTAAGTTGGTTGGACACTGTGGATCCTTTCCGGACTGCTAAGTTGAAGTTTGCAGAGATTAACCGAATTTCGGCAATTGCGTCTGGCACCGGCCGATTTGCACGGGCCCCCGATTCAGCCCGGAGGCGGAGGGTTTGCTGTCGGCGCCGGCAGGGTTGATGCCTGCAGCGATTCCTCGATCCAGCGGCCGACCTGGCGCTCCAGCACCGGCATCGGCAGCGGCCCGTTGCCGAGCACCGCTTCGTGGAAGCGGCGCACGTCGAAACGCGGTCCCAGCACCATCTGGGCGCGCGCACGCAGGCCCTGGATCTTCAGCTGCCCGGCCTTGTACGACAGGGCCGCGCCGGGTTGCGCGATGTAGCGGCCGACCTCGATCTCGTTGTCGGCCAGCGGGTTGGCGGTGTTCGCGTTCAGGTAGTCGAGCGCCTGCTGGCGCGACCATCCCATCGCATGGATGCCGGTGTCGGCCACCAGCCGCGCCGCCCGCAGGAGTTCGGAATTGAGGTGGCCGAACGCGGAGAACGCATCCTTGTAGAAGCCCAGCTCCGGCCCCAGTGTCTCGGCGTACAGCGCCCAGCCTTCGCCGAAGGCTGGGTACCAGGCGTGGCGGCGGAAAGCGGGCAGGCCGGTGAGCTGGTGGGCGCGCGCCACCTGCAGGTGGTGGCCGGGCACGCCTTCGTGCAGAGCCAGGGTTTCCATTTCCCAGATCGGGCGTGCGTCCAGGCGCGAGGTGTTGACCACGAATCCGGCCGGGCGCAGTGCGCTGCCTTCTTCGTAATAAGCGCCGCCCACCTGGTCGCCATTGGCTTCGTTGGCCGGCTTGACCATCAGTTCCTCGGTGGGCAGGCTGGAAAACAGCCGCGGCAGGCTGGCGTTGGCGCGCTCGAGTATGCGGCGGTAGCGCGCCAGCAGCTTGTCGGGCGTGCGGTAGAACAGGCGCGGGTCGCTGTTGGCAAAGGCGGAGAACTGGGCGAAGCTGCCGTTGAAGCCGGTGCGCGCGATCGCGCCGCGCATCGCCAGCTGGATGCGCTCGACTTCACGCAGGCCGAGCGCATGCACTTCGGCCGGCGTCATCGTGCTGCCGGTGTGGTTCGCCACCAGCACGGCGTAGTAGTCGGCGCCGCCCGGCAGGCTGGATGCGGCGATGGTGGCGGTCGCGGCCGGCAGGTATTCGGTGCGCAGGAACTGCTCGAGCTGTTCGAGCGCGGGCGCAACGGTGGTGCGCAGCCGCGCCGGCCCCGCCTGCGCCAGTTCCCCGCGTACCTCGGGCGCGATCAGCGCCGGGATGCGGCCGAACGGCGCGGCCAGCGGGCCGGTGTCGATGGTCTCGCGCATGGTGCGCAGCATGCCCGGCACGGCCGCCAAGGTTACCCGCGGCGCCACCCAGCCGGTGACCAGACCCTCGCGCATCTGCGCGACCAGTCCCTCGACATGGGCCGGCAGCGCATCGAGCCGGGCCAGGTAGTTGCGGTAGTCGGCCTCGGTCGCGAACGGCATCTGCGCCACCATTTGCGGCAGCCGGATGTGCAGGCCGTCCTGGTTCGACACGGGCAGGATGTCGTAGGGATAGAACGCAAGGCGCCGCAGCAGCTGTTCCTTCTCATGGATGAACAGTTCGAGCGACAGCCTGTCCTGGGCGGGCAGGCGCTCCGGCGGAATGGCGCGCGCCAAAGCGAGCGCGTCGCGGTGGTACTGGCGGGCGTTGCGGCTGGCCGCAAGCGAGGTGTCCGACAGGGCGTTGTCGAAGCGGTGGTCGCCGATGGCGGTGGCGTATTCGGGCCGCGCCTGCAGGCGCCACTGCCAGTCCTGTGAAAACAGCGCGCGCGCCTGTTGTTCCGCCGTGTCAGCCGCACCGGCCACCAGCGGCAGCAGGGAGATGACACAGATGGCGAACAGTTTGCGCATGCAGGGCTCCCTGAAGTGGGTGGCCATTTTAGCAAAAGGCCTTATGCCGGGGAGCGCGCCTGCGGCGCACGCCCGCCGGTGACGCGCTCGATGCCGGCCAGGTCGCGCCAGCTCTGCACCTCAAGGTAGCCGCGCGCGTCGAGCAGGGCGCGCACCTGCGCCGCCTGGTCGTAGCCATGCTCCATCAGCAGCCAGTTGCCAGGCGCGAGATGGGCCGGGGCGCCGAGGACGATCGCGCGCAGGGCCGACAGGCCGTCGGCGTGGTCGGTCAGGGCGCCACTGGGCTCGAAGCGCAGGTCGCCCTGCGCCAGGTGCTCGTCGCCGGCCGCGATGTAGGGCGGGTTGGACACGATCAGGTCGAACTGTTCGCCTTCGATTGCGCCAAACCAGTCGCTTTCCAGGAAGCGCACCGCCGCGCCGTTGGCGATGGCATTCGAGCGCGCCACGTCCAGCGCTTCTGGGCTGACATCGAGCGCGGTGACGGCGGCGTCAGGCCGGGTATGGGCGATGGCCACCGCGATGGCGCCGCTGCCGGTGCCCATGTCGAGCACCCGCCCCTTGGCGGGCAGGCGTTCGAGCGCCAGTTCGACCAGCAGTTCGGTATCGGGACGGGGAATCAGCACCGCGCCGGTCACGCGGAAATCGAGGCCGAAGAACTCGCGCTTGCCGACGATGTAGGCAATCGGTTCGCCATTCCAGCGGCGTTCCACCAGTTGCGCGAGGGTGGCGGCTTCTGCTTCGGTGAGTGCGCGGCCGGACTGGGTGATCAGTCCCACCCGCGTCAGGCCGAGCGCGTGGCACAGCAGGATGCGGTTTTCCAGCGGGCCGAGCGGGAGCCCCGCCTGCAGCGCGCCGATGGTGGCCCCGGCCAGGATTTCCATCAGCGGCGGCGCACCAGCGCGAACAGCAGCACCGCGCCGACGATCACGAACCATACAGCCGACCACGCCGGGATCGACAGGCCGAGCACGGCGTCGCTCGACTCTTCGCACAGGCCGTCGGCAAAAAACAGCCACGGCATGAATTCTGCCGTGGGGATCTTGTTGAGGAAGGTCTGCATCGGATCGATCCCGCAGGAGAAGCCGGGATTGGCCAGCACGTACAGGTGCTTGCCGACGGCGACCATGCCGCCCACCGTGCTGGCCAGCGCCAGGCCGGCCCAGATCGTCGGTTTTTTCGCGAACGCGGCCACCAGCGCGAACACGCCGGCGCCGAGGAAGGCGTAGCGCTGGAACACGCACAGCGGGCAAGGCAGCATGTCCTTGACGTGCTGGAGGTAGAGGGCGACGCCGATCAGGGCGAAGCAGGCAAAGGCTACGGCGAGGAACAGCGTGCGGTTGTTGGGCATCTCATCGTCCAAATGGTTTCAGTAACTCAAGATTATCACTGTGCAAACTTATTGCGGGCTTAATCGCCCAGCGCCGCCAGCAGTTCGGCCTGGTGTTCCGCCGCCAGCGCATTCGTCAGTTCCGACAGGTCGCCGTCCATGATGAAGTCCAGCTTGTACAAAGTCAGGTTGATGCGGTGGTCGGTCATGCGCCCCTGCGGGAAGTTGTAGGTGCGGATGCGCTCGCTGCGGTCGCCCGAGCCGATCAGGCTCTTGCGGGTGGCCGCTTCCTTCGACTGCTGCTCGCGCAGCTGCACGTCCTTGATGCGCGCCGCCAGCACCTTCAGCGCCTGCGCCTTGTTCTTGTGCTGGCTGCGGTCGTCCTGGCATTCGACCACGATCCCGGTCGGCAGGTGGGTGATGCGCACCGCGGAGTCGGTCTTGTTGATGTGCTGGCCGCCGGCGCCGGAGGCGCGGTAGGTGTCGATGCGCAGGTCGGCCGGGTTGATGTTGACGTCCTCGACTTCGTCCGCTTCCGGCATCACCGCCACCGTACAGGCCGAGGTGTGGATGCGGCCCTGGGTCTCGGTGGCCGGCACGCGCTGCACGCGGTGGCCGCCGGACTCGAACTTCAGCTTGGAATAGGCGCCGTTGCCGATGATGCGGACGATGACTTCGCGGTAGCCGCCCAGGTCGGAGGCCGACTCCGACACCATCTCGACCTGCCAGCGGTTGCGCTCGGCAAAGCGGGTGTACATGCGCAGCAGGTCGCCCGTGAACAGGGCCGACTCGTCGCCGCCGGTGCCGGCGCGGATCTCGAGGAAGATGTTGCGCTCGTCGTTGACGTCCTTCGGCAGCAGCATCTTCTGCAGGTCGAGCTCCAGTTCCGCCACGCGCGCCTTGCCCGCTTCGATCTCTTCCTGCGCGAAGTCCTTCATGTCGGGGTCAAGCAGCATCGTGGTGGCTTCGTCGATGTCGCCGTGGGCGCGCTGGAACTCCTTGTACAGGCCGACCAACGGGCCGATTTCGGCGTGCTCGCGCGTCATCTTGCGGTAGTTGTCCATGTTGGACGTCGCCTCCTGGTGCATCAGGAGTTCGTCGAGTTCGACAAGGCGGTTGGCCAGTTGGTCCAGCTTGGCCAGCATCGATGGTTTCATAGGCTGTTCTAAAGAGTGTTGGGTTGCGCGGGACGCGCGGCAATGAGGATGCCGCCCGGGGGCGGCACAACAGCGGGAAGGGCGCTAACGGCGGCCGCGGAACAGCTGCGGCAGCAGCGAGGCGAGGCGGGCGCGCTCGTCGCCCTGGGCGCGGTGCAGCGCCTGCTGCGGGCCGTGCAGGAACTTGGCGGTCAGGCCGCGCGACAGGGCGTCGAGCACGGCTTCCGGATCGTCGCCGCGCGCCAGCATCTTGCGCGCGCGCTCGAGTTCGAACAGGCGCATCGCTTCGCTGTTTTCCTGGATGTCCTGGATGACGGGCACCACGGCGCGGTCGTCCATCCAGTGCATGAAGGACTGGACCCGGGTTTCGATGATGGCTTCGGCCTGAGCCACCGCGGCCTGGCGGCTTTCGAGGCCGGTCTGGACCACCTGGCCGAGGTCGTCCACGGTGTACAGGAAGGCGTCGTCGAGGCGCGCGACTTCGGCTTCGATATCGCGCGGCACCGCCAGGTCGACCATGAACATGGGCTTGTGGCGGCGCGCCTTGAGCGCGCGCTCCACCAGCCCCAGGCCGATCAGCGGCAGGGTCGAGGCGGTGCACGAGATGACGATGTCGAACTGCTGCAGCTGCTCGGGCAGGCTGGAAAGGGCAATGGCGCGTCCGTTGAAACGGTGCGCCAGCGCTTCGCCGCGCTGCATGGTGCGGTTGGCGATGGTGATGCTTTTCGGGTTTTGCGCCGCGAAGTGGGTGGCGCACAGCTCGATCATTTCGCCGGCGCCGATGAACAGCACGTTCTGGTCGGCGACCTTGTCGAAGATGCGCTGCGACAGGCGCACCGCGGCGGCCGCCATCGACACGCTGTGGGCACCGATCGCGGTGGTGCTGCGTACTTCCTTGGCCACCGAGAAGCTGCGCTGGAACAGCTGGTGCAGGTAGGTGCCCAGGCCGCCCGCTTCCTCGGCGTGGCGCACCGCGTCCTTCATTTGGCCAAGGATCTGGGGCTCGCCCAGCACCATCGAGTCGAGCCCGGAGGCGACGCGGAAGGCGTGGCGCACGGCGTCGTTCTGCGGCAGCATGTACAGGTGCGGGCGCAGTTCGCCGTAGTTGAGCTGATGGTAATCGGCCAGGAAGTGGGCGCTGGCGTCGAGCGGGTTGGCCACGTGGCTGGCCGCGTACATCTCGGTGCGGTTGCAGGTGGACAGGATGGCCGCTTCGTCGCTGCCGCGCGAGTCGAGCCTGGCAAACCAGCCGCGCGCAGCCTGTACCGCCAGTCCGAGCTGGTCAGGCGCCAGCGCCAGCTGCTCGCGGAGCGAGACTGGTGCGGTGGTGTGATTCAGGCCGACGGCGAGCAGTTGCATGTATTTACATTATGCGGTGGAGTACCGCCATTATACCGTGATGCGTCAAGGGTTTCACCGGCTTGCATACTATGGAAAGATCGGCAATGCCGGGGCGGCAAGCCGGAGATCGGCGCCAGGACGGGCGTCCCGGCGGATCGCCTTATTGGGTGCCTGGCGTGCCCAGTTTTTCCAGGCGGTAGCCGTAGCTGTACACGGGTACCAAACGGAAACCGTTTTCCGGCTTGAGCTGGAGTTTGTTACGCACGCGCGACACGTGGGTGTCCATGGTACGCGACGGCACCGCGGTTTCGCGGATCCAGACCGCTTCATGGATGTAGGCGCGCGACAGCGGACGGCCGATGTTGCGGAAGAACAGCAGCGCCAGGTAAAACTCCTTGTGGGTGACGTCGATGACTTCGCCTTCCATCAGCAGGCGGCCCGGACGCGTCTCGAATACGTAGGGGCCGAACTGCAGCTGCTCGGCGCCGTTCTGCGACGGGTAGGCGCGGCGCAGCATGGCTTGCACGCGCGCCAGCAGCTCGCCGCGGCGCAGCGGCTTGATCATGTAGTCGCTGGCGCCGGCGGCCACGCCCGCCACGATGTCGTCCTCGCCAGAACTGGTGGTCATGAACATGATGGGCGTATGGGCCGGCATCTTTTCACGCGCCCTGCGCAGCACTTCCACCGCGTTCATGTCGCTGACCAGCCAGTCGAGGATCAGCATGTCCGCACTGTCCTTGCGCAGGTGCGCCAGCAACTCCTTGCCACTGTCGTACGACTGGCACGAATGGCCGGCGGCAGTGAGTACCTGGCAAATCAGGTCTGCCTGGGAACGATCGTGGTCGAGGACGGCGATTCTCATATCGGTAGGCTGTCAGAGGCAAATCGCTATTGTAGGATACATCCTACATATTGCTAAGGAATAGTTCCAGTCTGGCTAACGCGTTTTACAAAATAGACCTATTAGATACATCTTTTTCCACAAAAGCAATACTTCGCTTGCTGAGTCGTGCTCCATTCATAACTTTTAACACGGTACACTGCAAAAACAAGCAATTCAAATTTATAAGTCTTTCATGCAACTTTAACCTGAGGGAGCGAGAATGGCGGACGCTGCGGTGAGTGAACTGGGATTCATTCCCGAGACTGCGAGGGAGATCGACAATGTGCGCGAGCGCTGCCGGCGCACGGTGCGCAAGCGCGCGGTGCTGGCGGCGGGCGTGTCGGCGGTGCCGATTCCGGGGGTGGATGTGGTGTCGGACCTGTCGCTGTTCGCCAAGCTGGTCGACGAGGTCAACCAAGCCTTCGGGCTGACGCCGGAACAGATCGACCGCCTCAAGCCAAAGCACAAGCTGATCGCCTACCAGGCGGCGATGGGCGTGGGCGGGATGCTGGTCGGTAAGCTGGTCTCGCGCGAACTGCTGATGGCGGTGTTCAAGCGCGTGGGCGTGAAATCGGCGGCCAAGTCGGCGGCCAAGTTCGTGCCGTTCGCGGGGCAGGTGGTGGCGGCGGGGATCGGGTATGCGGTGTTCCGGCACCTGGGGTACCAGCACGTGGAGGCTTGTGCGTCGGTGGCGAAGCAGCTGCGGGCGGCGGGGCCGGGGGATTGAGGTGTTGGAAGATCGCTGGCTCAAACCCTGACCGTTAAATGAAAAACCGTCGTTTCCAGCATTGCTGGAAACGACTTCCCGGCATTGCGGGAAACGACTTCCCGGCATTGCGGGAAACGACTTCCCGGCATTGCGGGAAACGACTTCCCGGCATTGCGGGAAACGACTTCCCGCGCAGGCGGGGAACCCATACTTCGTCGCTATGCACGCGACGTATGGATTCCCGCTTTCGCGGGAACGACGGCTTTTAGTGTGGCGGCTCGCGGTGGCGCTTACGCGTCCGGCAGCACCACGTTCACGTCCAGCACCTCCAGGTTGCCCTGGCGGTCGAGCGAGATCTTGATGTCGTCCGCGTTCACCTTGGTGTACTTGGAAATCACCTCGATCAGCTCGCGGTGCAGCGCGGGCAGGAAGTCCGGGCCGGTGCGGTTGCTGCGCTCGCGCGCGATGATGATCTGCAGGCGCTCTTTGGCGGCAGTCGCGCTCTTCGGCTTCGAAGGGAACAGGAAAGAGAGCAAGGCCATATCACTTCGTCCCAAAAATGCGCTGTAACAGCCCAGGCTTTTCGTAGTTGGTAAAGCGCAGCGGCAGGTCTTCGCCCAAGAAGCGCGATACCACGTCCTCGTACGCCTCGGCCACGTCGGTACCCTTGAAGTGGATCGCCGGATTGCCCTGGTTCGATGCGTGCAGCACCGATTCCGATTCCGGAATGATGCCGATCAGCGGAATGCGCAGGATCTCCTGCACGTCCTGGTAGGACAGCATTTCGTCCGCTTCGACCCGCTTCGGCGAGTAGCGCGTGATGAGCAGGTGCTCCTTGACCGGCTCCGCGCCGGTCTGCGCGCGGCGCGACTTGGCCTGGATGATGCCGAGGATGCGGTCCGAATCGCGTACCGACGATACTTCCGGGTTGGTGACGATGACCGCTTCGTCGGCGAACGTCAGCGCCATCAGCGCGCCATGCTCGATGCCGGCCGGCGAATCGCAGATGATGTATTCGAAGCCCATGTTGATCAGCTCGTGCAGCACGCGCTCGACGCCTGCTTCCGACAGGGCGTCCTTGTCGCGCGTTTGCGATGCCGGCAGGATGAACAGGTTTTCGCAGTGCTTGTCCTTGATCATGGCCTGGTTCAGCGTCGCTTCGCCATTGATCACATTGATCAGGTCATACACGACGCGGCGCTCGCAACCCATGATCAGGTCGAGGTTACGCAGTCCCACGTCGAAATCGAGAACAGCGGTCTTGTGCCCGCGCAGCGCGAGGCCGGTAGAGAAGCTGGCGCTGGAGGTCGTCTTGCCGACGCCGCCTTTGCCTGACGTTACAACAATAATTCTTGCCACGGAAGGTCCTTTTCAGTATCTGGTTTTCAGGCGCGGGTTGCCGAACTGAGCGATAGTATATCGAGTCGGTCACCGTGCAAACGGATTTGTGCCGGCCGCAGGGCCAGTTCGGGCGGGAAGCCGTCGTCGAAAGTGCGGTACACGCCGGCCACCGACACCAGCTCCGGCTGCATCGACAGCGCGAAGATGCGCGCCTCGGCATTGCCGGAGGCGCCGGCCAGCGCGCGCCCGTGCAGCGCCGCGTATACATGGATGCTGCCGTCGGCGATGATTTCGGCGCCGTTGTTGACCACCGCGGTAACGATCAGGTCGCAGCCACGCGCGTACACGCGCTGGCCGGCCCGCACCGGGGTGTCGATGATCATTGCGCCCGGGGACACCACGGCGGTGGCGGCGGCGGGAGCGGGAGCCGCGGCTGGCGCGGGAGCCGGCGCTTCGGTTGCCGCCTGGGTGTGCGCTTCGGCCTCGTCGCGCGGCCTGGCGCCGCTGCTGCCGTCGTCCAGCGACAGGCCGCGCGCGCGGATGCCGTCGGCCATCGCCGGCGTCGCGCCGCGTACGGCGACCGCGTTCAGGCGGTACTTCTTCAGCACGTCGACCAGCTGTGCCCAGTCGATCTGGGGCGCGTCGGCCGCAATGGCGCTGACGTCGATGACGGCGAATTCATCCTCGAAAAAGTCCGATACCCCGCCTGTCATCTGTTTCAGGGCGGCGTCGATCGCCAGCGGTTCGGTGGAGTGCAGGATAGTGGAAATCGCAACCACGGTGGAAATCTTGATCTCGATGGGCAACTGGGACGGGCTTTTAAGCATGGGCAAATGGTGAGGGTCGGGCGGGGGCGCCCAAGGCTCGTGCATTCTACTTTGAAAATGTCAAAAGAGGGAGTTCCGGACAGCATGTTCTCATAGGCAACCAACGTTGCATGTCGCAGGGAAACTTGTAGTAAAAATTCATCGTTGTAAGTGGTACTTTCGGGTTCGATTTTAGTGATTTAGCTGATAAGATTGATTTGGATCAAACGAGTATTGGACCTGCATCATAAAATTGATGTCCTTTGCCGCTTGTTCTGTTTTGTATTGTCCTGAAAAACTTCCGGCCCGCCGGGCCGGACACCGGAGATTTACCATGGAAGACGTTGTAATCGTGGCCGCCGGCCGCACGCCAGTCGGCAAATTCGGCGGCACATTGTCCAAAATCCCGGCCTCAGAGCTGGGCGCACACGTGATCCGTGCGCTGATCGCCAGGATCGGCCTTGACCCCGCAACTATCGATGAAGTGATCATGGGCCAGGTGCTGACCGCCGGCGTGGGACAGAATCCCGCGCGCCAGGCGGCCATCAAGGCCGGGGTACCCAACATGGTGCCGTCCTACACACTGAACAAGGTCTGCGGAAGCAGCCTGAAGGCCACCCACCTCGCCGCGCAAGCGATCAAATGCGGCGACGCCAGCATCGTCATCGCCGGCGGCCAGGAAAACATGAGCGCGTCCCCGCACGTGCTGAACAACTCGCGCGATGGCATCCGCATGGGCGACGGCAAGCTGGTCGACACCATGATCGTGGACGGCCTGTGGGACGTCTATAACCAGTACCACATGGGCGTCACCGCCGAAAACGTCGCCAAGAAGCATGAAGTGACGCGCGCCCAGCAGGATGAATTCGCGCTGCAGTCGCAGCTGAAGGCCGAAGAAGCGCAAAAGGCCGGCAAGTTCAAGGACGAGATCATTCCGGTCGAGATCCCGTCGAAGAAAGGCCCTACCGTCTTCGACAGCGACGAGTATCCGAAGCACGGCACCACGCTGGAATCGCTGTCCAGCCTGCGTCCCGCCTTCGACAAGCAGGGCAGCGTCACCGCCGGCAATGCATCGGGCCTCAACGACGGCGCCGCCGCGGTGATCATGATGTCGGCCTCGAAGGCGAAGGAACTGGGCCTCAAGCCACTGGCGCGCATCAAGGCTTATGCGTCGTCCGGCCTGGACCCGACCATCATGGGCATGGGGCCGGTATCGGCGTCGCAGGCTTGCCTGAAGAAGGCCGGCTGGACTGCGTCCGACGTCGACCTGATGGAAATTAACGAAGCGTTCGCCGCCCAGGCCATCGCGGTCAACCGCGAAATGGGCTGGGACACCAGCAAGATCAACGTCAACGGCGGCGCCATCGCGCTGGGCCATCCGATCGGCGCCTCCGGCGCGCGCGTGCTGGTGACCCTGCTGTACGAGATGCAGCGCCGCGACGCCAAGCGTGGCCTGGCCAGCTTGTGCATCGGTGGCGGCATGGGAGTTGCATTGGCAGTAGAGCGGGACTGACACCCCCGCAGTTTTGACAGGGAAGTTCCATATATAACGGAGAGAGCAAATGGCTAGAGTTGCATTGGTAACCGGCGGCATGGGCGGGCTGGGCGAAGCAGTATGTTTCAAACTTGCCGCGCTGGGGTACAAGGTAGTGACGACGTATTCGCCAGGTAACAAGAAAGTCGAATCCTGGCTCGCATCGACCCGTGATATGGGCTATGAATTCAAGGCTTACGAGTGCGATGTGGCTGATTACGATTCGGCCCAGGCATGTGTCGCGAAAATCGTGGAGGAAGTCGGCCAGGTTGACGTGCTGGTCAATAACGCGGGCATAACCCGCGACATGACCTTCAAGAAAATGGACAAAGTAAGCTGGGACGCTGTGATGTCGACCAACCTCGATTCCGTGTTCAACATGACCAAGCCTGTGTGCGACGGCATGGTCGAACGTGGCTGGGGACGGATCATCAACATCTCGTCGGTGAACGCATCAAAGGGCGCGTTCGGCCAGACCAACTATTCGGCGGCCAAGGCCGGCATGCACGGCTTCACCAAGGCGCTGGCGCTGGAAGTGGCGCGCAAGGGCGTCACGGTCAACACCATCTCGCCGGGCTACATCGGCACCAAGATGGTGACCGAGATCCCGGCGGAAGTGCTGGAAACCAAGATCCTGCCGCAGATTCCAATGGCGCGCCTCGGCAAGCCGGAAGAAGTCGCGGGACTGGTGGCCTACCTGTCGTCGGAAGAGGCAGCATTCGTTACCGGCGCTAACATCGCCATCAACGGCGGCCAGCACATGTCCTAAGCGGGACGAGTACTGCCGCACAACGAAAGCACTGCCTCGCGCAGTGCTTTTTTCACTTTCGGAAAGCAATTTGAACAAACTCAGCTACCGCATCGCGGTCGAAAACGATATTCCCGCCATGTCGGCGATCCGCCTCGCGGTCCAGGAAAACCGGGTGCGCGACCCGGCTCGCATCACGCGCCAGATGTACATCGACTATCTTGAGCCGCTGGGACGCGGCTGGGTGTGCGAACGCGACGGCGCCATCGCGGGTTTCGCGTATGCCGACCGCCACAACGGTTCGGTGTGGGCGCTGTTCGTCGATCCGGCCCAGGAAGGCCAGGGCATCGGCAAGGGCCTGCTGGCGCTGGTGACCGGCTACCTGTTCCAGCTCGGGCACGCCAGGGTGGTACTCGGTACTGGCCCCGGAACGCGGGCCGAGCGTTTTTACGCTGCGCAGGGCTGGGAACGCAGCCTGGCTGCCGGCGACGATGAGGTGACCTTCGTGCTGGCGCGGCCATGACAAGATACCGAGCATTACGCGATCACCCGCGACTTCCTGAACCACTATCCGCGCCGGCTGCAGCAGCTGCTGGCCGATGACGAACAAGACGAGGCATGAGATGTCGACTAGTCCAACACTCCCGCGCGACAGCCTGGCCTTGGGCGCGCTCGACGAACAACTGCTGCAGCCCGGCGTCAAGGGCCTGCCGATTACTGAACCGCTGCCCCAGGGAGCGATCGGCGTCCAAGGCTGGAACGTGCTCCACGCCGACACCAGTTTTCCCGTGGCGCTGCTGAAAATTCCGGCGCTGCTGCACAATCTCGCATGGATGCGCGCGTTCTGCGAACGCTACGGCGCCACGCTGGCCCCGCACGGCAAGACCACCATGAGCCCGCAGCTGTTCGGCGCCCAGCTGGCCAATGGCGCCTGGGGCATCACGCTGGCCACCGCCACGCAGGTGCAGATGGCGCACCGCTTCAACGTGCGCCGCGTGCTGCTGGCGAACCAGCTGGTGGCGAAGGCGGACATCAACAGCATCCTGCAGCTGATGCACGGCGATCCCGACTTCGAGCTGATAGCGCTGGTCGACTCCATCGAAGGCGTGCAGCGCTTAGAGGCGGCGGTGGCTGCACATGCGCTGGCGCGTCCGCTGCCGCTGCTGGTCGAACTTGGGCTAGCCGGAAAACGGGCAGGGTGCCGCACGCCGGAAGAGGCGATGGCGGTGGCGCGCGCCGTAGCCGCGGCGCCCGGCCTGCAGCTGGCCGGTATCGAGGGCTACGAAGGCCTGCTGGTGTCCGGCGACCGCGCGGCTGACGTGCGCGCGGTCGATGCCTTTGTCGCCCAGATCGCGCAGCTGGCACGCGACGCCGACGCCGAAGGGCTGTTCGGCGCCGATGAAATCATGGTGTCGGCGGGCGGTTCCGCCTACTTCGACCTGGTCGCGCGCGGGTTCGAAAAGATGGGAGGGCTGTCGCGCCCGGTGCGCGCCGTGCTGCGCAGCGGCTGCTACCTGACCAGCGACCACGGCTCCTACCACCGCCTGATCGGCGACCTCGACGAGCGCGAGTCGCACGCACCTGGCGATCGGCTGCAGCCGGCGCTGGAAGTGTGGAGCATGGTGCAGTCGCGACCCGAACCGGGCCTGGCGATCCTCACGATGGGCAAGCGCGACGCATCCTACGACATCGACCTGCCGCTGCCGCTGTACGTGCACCGGCCCGGGCCGGGCAGGCCGGAAGCGCTGCCGCAGGGCTTTGCGATCGTCAAGATGAACGACCAGCATGCCTACCTCCAGATCCCCGAGGGCAGCGCGCTGCGCGAATCGCTGGCGGTGGGCGACCTGGTCGGCTGCGGCATCTCGCACCCATGCACCACCTTCGACAAATGGCCGCTGCTGCTGGCGGTGGACGACGACTACACCGTGCGCCATGCCGTGAACACGTTTTTCTAGTGCGTTACAATTCTGGCTCGACCCAGAAGAGAACAGCCATGCCCGCGAACCCGCCCTCCCTGTACCCGCCGATCCAGCCTAACCGCCAGGGCATGCTCGAAATCGACGACCTGCATACGATCTACTGGGAGGAAATCGGGAATCCGAACGGCGTGCCTGTCGTGTTCCTGCACGGCGGCCCCGGCGCCGGGCTGTCGCCGCAGCACCGCCGCTTTTTCGACCCGCAGCACTACCGCGTGATCCTGTTCGACCAGCGCGGCGCAGGCAAGTCGATGCCGCTCGGCGAATGGCGCAACAACACCACCCAGCTGCTCATTTCCGACATCGAGAAGCTGCGCGCGAAGTTCGGCATCGACAAGTGGCTGGTGTTCGGCGGCTCGTGGGGCTCGACCTTGGCGCTGGCCTACGGCCAGGCGCATCCCGAACGCTGCCTCGGCTTCGTCCTGCGCGGGATCTTCCTGTGCACCGCGGCCGAAATCGACTGGTTCATCAACGGCATCCGGTGGTTTTATCCCGAGCTGTACGACGAATTCGCGGCGCCGATCCCGGAAGCGGAACGCGGCGACCTGCTCAAGGCCTACACCACGCGCCTGCTGTCGGACGACCCGGCGGTCTACTGGCCGGCGGCGCGCGCATGGAGCCGTTTCGAAGGACGCCGCGTGTTCCTGCTGCCGCAGGAAGAGGAGCCGGCTTCGGACACGCTCGACCTGGGCGTGGGCCGCCTCGAATCGCACTACATGGCCAACCTCGGCTTCTTCAGCGACGAGCAGTTGATCCGCAACGTCGGCGCCATCGCCCACCTGCCGGCGGTGATCGTGCAGGGCCGCTATGACGTGATCTGCCCGCCGGTATCGGCCTACCGCCTGCACCAGGCGTGGCCGGGCTCGCGGCTGCGCATGATCCCGGACGCCGGCCACGGCGCGCTGGAAACCGGCATCGCGAAGGCGCTGGTGGAGTCCACCGAGCAGTTCAAGCGGAACGGGCGTTTCGACTGAGGCCCGGTTTTGCGCGGCGG
Organism: Massilia cavernae; assembly: GCF_003590855.1. GTDB lineage: Bacteria > Pseudomonadota > Gammaproteobacteria > Burkholderiales > Burkholderiaceae_D > Telluria_A > Telluria_A cavernae. Next base: position 13,164 of record NZ_QYUP01000111.1, on the reverse strand, counting down.
CCTGATACACTAGAGCCACAACACCGCCAACATACTTTGCCCCACCCATGGATATCAAACTCAGCGACATAGGCCACGTCATCCAGTTGGCGATCGCACCGGTGTTCCTGCTGACCGGCGTGTGCACCATGCTGATGGTGCTGACCAACCGGCTGGCGCGCATCATCGACCGCTCGCGCGTACTGGAAGACCGCCTCGAGATCGGCCACCATGAAGGGTACATGAGCGAGCTGGAAGTGCTCGACCGCCGCTCGCACCTGATCAACGTATCGATCGCGCTCAGCACCGCCTGCGGCTTCCTGATCTGCCTGACCATCGCGCTGCTGTTCCTGGGCGATACCACCAACCTGCCGCTGGACCGGTACATCGCCGGCCTGTTCGTGTGCGGGGTGTTCGCCCTGATCGGCAGCTTCTATTTCCTGTTGCGCGAAATCTTCATCGCTTCCAAGGCGATGCGCGAGCGCAGCCACCTGCGCGTGCGGCAAGCGCCGCGCAAGACCGCTTAACCGAAACCCTATTTATGCATGACTATCAACGCCCCCCGACCCTGTACCGCTACGCGCCGCGCGAGGAACTCGAACAAGCGCTCAAGGAAGGCTTGTTCCGCCTGGTCCCGTCGAATAACTTCCTGACCCTGTCGTTCTCCAAGGCCTGGGACGAAGCGCTGTTCGACATCCATTCGGCCGACAGCTGCCTGGCCATCCACAATACCGAGGAATTCGGCGAACGCCTGCACCGCGCGGTGCAGCGCACGCTGCCCAACTGGGCCGGCATCGACGGCGCCGTCGAATACGGCGTGCGCGCCGCGCTCGGCGCGGCCTTCACCAAGACCATCGCCGAAGCCGGCGAACAGGAGTGGCTGTTCGCGTGGCGCTCGATGTCGCCGAACGCCAGCCTGAACCCGGTGACGGTCAAGATCGGCAACATCGAACACTTCGCCGAACTGCGCGGCCCGGGCCACGCGGCGCAATAAGGCACGGGGCATTCGATTAGAACCCGGCCCCTAGCCGAACCGGGTTCTAATGCTGGTTGACGCTTACAACGACAACCACAATGCCTACTTCCTACCCGCACCTGCTGGCTCCCCTCGACCTTGGCTTCACCACGCTGCGCAACCGCGTCATCATGGGTTCGATGCACACGGGCCTCGAAGACCGCTTCTACAACTACGGCAAACTGGCGGAGTTCTACCGCGAGCGGGCGCGCGGCGGCGTCGGGCTGATCGTCACCGGCGGCATTTCGCCCAACCGGCAGGGCTGGCTGCTGCCGTTCGGCGGCACCATGAACTTCGCCGGCGACGTGATCAACCACCGCCGCGTGACCAACGCCGTGCACGAAGAGGGCGGCAAGATCCTGATGCAGATCCTGCATTCGGGCCGCTACGGCTACCAGCCGCTGGCGGTGTCCGCGTCCAGCGTCAAGTCGCCGATCTCACCCTTCAAGCCGCGCGCGCTGACCGAAAGCGGCATCGAAGCCACCATCCGCGACTACGCGCGCTGCGCGAAGCTGGCCCGGAAGGCAGGCTACGACGGCGTCGAAGTGATGGGGAGCGAAGGCTACCTGCTCAACCAGTTCCTGTGCGCGCGCACCAACCTGCGCACCGACCGCTGGGGCGGCAGCATCGAGAACCGCATGCGGCTGCCGCTTGAAATCGTGCGCCGCATCCGCCAGGCGGTGGGCGAAGACTTCATCATCATGTACCGCCACTCGCTGCTCGACCTGGTCGAAGGCGGCAACAGCTGGGAAGAGGTGACCGCGGTTGCGAAGGCGCTCGAGCAGGCCGGCGTGACGATCCTGAACACCGGCTTCGGCTGGCACGAGGCGCGCGTTCCCACCATCGTCACCTCGGCGCCGCGCGCGGCGTTCGCCAGCGTGGCGGGGCGGCTGCGGCGCGAGGTGAGCATTCCCGTGGTGGCGTCGAACCGCATCAACATGCCGTTCGAGGCCAACGACATCATCGGACGTGGCGACGCCGACCTGGTGTCGATGGCGCGGCCCTTCCTGGCCGATCCCTTCTTCGTGGCCAAGGCCGCGCAGGGACGCACCGACGAAATCAACACTTGCATCGGCTGCAACCAGGCCTGCCTGGACCACACCTTCTCGAACAAGCGCGCCACCTGCCTGGTGAACCCGCGCGCCTGCCACGAGACCGAGCTTGTCTACGAAAAGACGCGCGCACCGCGCAAGGTAGCAGTCATCGGCGCGGGACCGGCGGGCCTGTCGGCGTCGACGGTGGCGGCGCAGCGCGGCCATGACGTGACCTTGTTCGATTCGAACGACAACATCGGTGGCCAGTTCAGGATCGCGATGCAGATACCAGGCAAGGAGGAATTCACCGAGACCATCCGTTATTTCGGACGCCAGATCGAGCTGGCTGGCGTGAAGGTGAAGCTGGACCAGCGCGTGACGCGCGAGGAACTGCTGGCGGTGGGCTTCGACGACGTGATCGTCGCCACCGGCATCAAGGTGCGCATGCCGGCGATCGACGGCATCGGGCATAGCAAGGTGCTGTCCTATGTCGACGTGCTGCAGAAGAAGGCGCCGGTCGGCAGGCGCGTGGCCATCATCGGCGCCGGCGGCATCGGTTTCGACGTGGGCGAGTACCTGGTGCATAACCCGGGACATCCGCTGCCGGTGCCGATCCGGGAATGGACGGCTGAGTGGGGCGTGGATCTGGACGCCACCACTGCGGGAGGGCTGGTGAAGCCGGTGCCGCCGGCGCCGGCGCGGCTACCTCATGCAGCGCAAGGCATCGAAGCCGGGCGCGGGGCTGGGCAAGACGTCAGGGTGGGTGCACCGCGCGACCCTGAGCCGCAATGGCGTGGTGATGATGGCGGGCGTGCAGTACGACCGCATCGACGACGCCGGCCTGCATGTGACCGTGGGCGGCGAGAAGAAGCTGATCGAGGTGGACAATGTGGTGATTTGCGCGGGGCAGGACAGCCTGACCGAGCTGATGCCGCCGGAAGGGACCACGGGCGGGCCGAGGTTCCACAAGATTGGCGGGGCGGCGCTGGCGTCGGAGTTGGATGCGAAGCGGGCGATCAGGGAAGGGGCGGAACTGGCGGCGCGGCTTTGAACGAAGGGACGTAGGGCGGGTAAGCAGAGCGCACCCGCCGTTGCCGGCGCCACGTTGACGCACGCAATGGCGGATGCGCGTTCGCTTATCCGCCCTACGGGTCTGATTATTTTTTTCGGACGACGACGCAGCCGATCGAATAACCCGCGCCGAACGAGCAGATCACGCCATTGGCACCGGACGGCATGTCCTCATGGTGCTTGTGGAACGCGATGATCGAACCGGCCGACGAGGTGTTCGCATACGTGTCGAGGATCACCGGCGCCTCATCCGGCCCTGCGTCGCGGCCCAGCAGCATGCGCGCGATCAGCTGGTTCATGTTCAGGTTGGCCTGGTGCAGCCAGAAACGCGAGATGTCCGACACCTGCAGGCCCGCGTTCTCCACCGTCGCCTTGATCATTTCCGCGGCCATCGGGCACACTTCCTTGAATACCTTGCGGCCTTGCTGGCGGAACAGCTTGTCGGCCTTGCCCACGCCCGATTCGTCGAAACGGTTCATGAAACCGAAGTTGTTGCGGATGTTGTTCGAGAAGCTGGTCTTCAGCTTCGATTCCAGGATTTCCCACTGGTCGCTGCCCGTGGCCGTCTCCGCCGCCTCGATCACGATCGCCGTGCAGGCGTCGCCAAAGATGAAGTGGCTGTCGCGGTCGCGGTAGTTCAGGTGGCCGCTGGTGATCTCGGGGTTCAGCACCAGCACCGCGCGCGCCTGGCCGCTCTGGATCGCCGACATGGCGGTCTGAATGCCGAAGGTGGCCGACGAGCAGGCCACATTCATGTCGAAGCCGAAGCCTTCGATGCCCAGCGCATCCTGCACTTCCACCGCCATTGCCGGATAGGCGCGCTGCATGTTGCTGCAGGCGACCAGCACCATGTCGATGTCGGCCGCGCTGCGGCCGGCGTTATCGAGCGCCTGGTGCGCGGCCTTGACGCAGATTTCCGCCTGCAGCGACAGTTCGTCATCGCCGCGTTCCGGAATGCGTGCGGTCATGCGGGTGGGGTCGAGGATGCCCGACTTTTCCATCACGTAGCGCGACTTGATGCCGGACGCCTTTTCGATGAAGGCCGCGCTGGACGGTTCGATGGCGGTGACGCTGCCTTCGGCGATCGCTTGCGCGTTTTCGGCGTTGAACAGTTCCGCGTAGGCGTTGAAGGCGACAACCAGCTCCTCGTTCGTGATCGAATTGGCCGGCGTGAAGAGGCCAGTGCCGCTGATGACGACTTGTTTCATCGATAAACTTTCAAATAGGGTAAGCCGCGCGGGACGCGGCAGGCAGCGCTGATTCTACACGCGCAGTTTAGAGCGAGTGCACGAAAACGGGAGGGGCGGGGAAGGGGCGGCGCGCCCCTGCAACAGGGCGTGCGGCGGTAGTGCGGAGTGGCGTTACGGCTTGAGCGGCGAAGCGGGTTTGCCGCCCCGTTGCGCCAGCGTGGTCTTCGCGTGGGTAAGCGACAGCTGCACCGGCTTGCCCTTGAGGTGGTTCAGGGCCTGCTTCAGCTGGAAGTCGGCGCTGCCGCCATATTCCAGCGGGCCGCGCTTGCGTTCGGCCGCGATGATGCGCATCTGCTCTTCCATCTCGTCGTTGCGGGCCACGGCGTCTTCCTTGTCGCGGTCGTTCGACAGGTGCTTCTCGAGATCGGCTTCGCGCATGCGCAGGCCGTTCAGGCCGTCGCCGTCGGCGTATTCGTCCACCAACAGGTCGGGCACGATGCCCTTGGCCTGGATCGAGCGGCCTTTCGGCGTGTAGTAGCGCGCGGTGGTCAGCTTGACGGCGGTATCGTTGGTCAGCGGGCGCACGGTCTGCACCGAGCCCTTGCCGAAGGTCTGGCTGCCCATCACGATGGCGCGCTTGTAGTCCTGCAGCGCGCCGGCGACGATCTCGGAAGCCGATGCCGAACCGGTGTTGACCAGCACGACCATCGGTACGTTCTTGACCGCGGCCGGCAACCTGGCCAGCGCGTCGCCGTCGCCCTGCAGCATGTAGTACTCGGGGCGGCCGTAGAAGCTTTGCTTCGAGTCCGGCAGCTGGCCGTTGGTCGACACGATTTCGGCGTCCTTCGGCAGGAAGGCGGCCGAGACGCCGATGGCGCCCTGCAGCAGCCCGCCCGGATCGTTGCGCAGGTCGAGCACCAGTCCCTTGAGGTTAGGGTCTTCCTTGTACAGCGCGGTGATCTTGGCCGCCATGTCGTCCACGGTCGGCTCCTGGAACTGCGACACGCGTAGCCAGGCGTAGCCCGGCTCGACGATCTTGGCCTTGACGCTCTTCTGGACGATTTCCTGGCGCGCGATGGTGAACATGAGCGGCTGCGGCGCTTCCTTGCGCAACACGGTCAGGGTGACCTTGGTATTCGGTTCGCCGCGCATTTTCTTGATCGCTTCGTCGATCGCCAGGCCCTGGATGGTCGCGGAATTGATACGCGTGATCAGGTCGCCGGCCTTGATGCCGGCGCGGTAGGCGGGCGAATCCTCGATCGGCGCGACGATGCGGATGTAGCCTTCCTCGCTTTCGGCGATCTCTATGCCGAGCCCGACGAACTTGCCCTCGGTGCCTTCGCGCAGTTCGCGGAAGGCTTTCTTGTCGAGGTAGGCCGAGTGCGGGTCGAGCGAGGCGACCATGCCGGAAATGGCTTCGGTCAGCAGTTTCTTGTCCTGCACGGGCTCGACGTAGTCGCTTTTGATCAGGCCGTAGACGTCGGCGAGCTGGCGCAATTCCTCCAGCGGCATGCCAGGGTCGACCGGACGCTGGGCCAGCGCGGAAAATTGCATCGACACGGCGACGCCGGCGATGACGCCCAAGCCTACGAGGCTGGAATTTTTGAGTGTGGAGCCCATGAGATCACCTGACCGATGCTAGAAATTCAACGTGCGCTTGAGTTCGCGAGGCCAGTATAAACCCGATTGCCGCCCCTACGCACGGGCAGCGCAAGGAAACCTGATGCATACATTGTGTCCTTGTGTATCGAAAAGTAAAAAACGGCGTCATGACGTTTATAAGAAGGAAACGAACGCTAGAATGCCGGTCAACCCTCAGCCCTACCTGAAGCCGCTGGCTTCATCAGCTGTACACAATCCTGACTGGCAATAATGAAGAAAATGATTCCCCTCGCCTGCGCCGCCCTGTTGAGTGGCGCCGCCGGCTATGCGTTCGCGCAAGAGGCGCAAGACCCGCCGGCCGGCCCGGTCGCGCCGGAAGCGGTAGCCGCTGATGCTGCCAAGAACAAGTTGCAATCGGTGATGGTCACCGGCACCCGCGCCAACGACACCGAAACCCGCCGCAATTCGACCGCGGGGAAAATGGTGTTCGGCCGCGAAGAACTCGACCGCAACGGCGACAGCAACGTTGGCGAAATCCTCAAGCGCCTGCCGGGCGTGACGATGGGCGGCGCGCCGGGACGTGGCGGAGGGGGCGTGCGCATGCGTGGCCTGGGCAGCGGCTATACTCAGATGCTGGTCAACGGCGAGCGTCCGCCGGCCGGCTTCTCGCTGGAATCGCTGGCGCCCGACCAGGTCGAACGCATCGAGATCATGCGCGGGCCGGTGGCGGAGTTTTCGACCCGCGCCATCGCCGGCACCATCAACATCGTGCTGCGCGAGGGCTACCAGCAGAAGGACATCCAGCTGCGCGTCACCGACAGCATCGAGCAGGGCTTGCACAGTCCCGACGTGTCGCTGACGGTGCCGGGCAAGATTGGTGGCGTGAGCTGGCTGCTGAACGCGTCGGTGGGCGTGCGCCGCGAGCATGACGAGAGCTTCTCGTTCGACCAGGACGTGGTCACCGCGACGGGCGAGGTCCAGAAGGAGCAGGAAGTGTTCGGCATGGGCGACCGCCGCTCGACCCGCCTGCACCTCGGCCCGCGCCTGTCGTACAAATTCGACAACGGCGACACGCTGACCTACCAGCAGTTCCTCATGCACGGCAAGACCGACAGCACCACCGAGAGTGCGCTGGTCCAGAACATCGGGGAGGTAGTCCCGGAGTACGCGCTGTCGCAGTCCGTCTCCGATTCGAGCCAGACCTTCACCCGCGGCTTCGGCAACTGGGTGCACAAGTTCGAAGGCGGCGGCAAGGTCGACGTCAAATTCGGCGTGGGCGGCGGACGCAGTAAAAGCGATTCGGAGCGCTTCCACTACAACGCCGCCGGCCAGCTGACCGACCGCTTCGTCGATGGCGACAAGTCGAGCAGCGCCAGCGCCAGCTTCGGCGGCAAGTACACCAGGCCGGCCGGCGAAGGACACAACCTGGCAGCAGGCTGGGACGTGGAAGGCGGCACCCGCGAGCAGACCCGCGTCTCGCTCGGCAACGGCCTGCCGCAATTCGAGGATTCCGGTTCCGACCTGTCGGCCGACACGCGCCGCATCGCCGCCTTCATCCAGGACGAATGGGACATCACGCAGCGGTGGTCGGCCTACTTCGGCCTGCGCTGGGAAGGCATCCGCACCACCAGCACCCGCGCCGGCGAGGCTGTGGAGAACAACACCAGCGTGTTCAGCCCCGTGCTGCATACGGTATGGCGCATTCCCGGCTTCGAGCGGGACCAGGTGCGCGCCAGCTACACCCACAGCTACAAGGCGCCCGACCTGAACGACCTGATCGCCGCGCCGACCTTCTCGCGCCTGAACAGCGCCACCCGTCCCGATCGCATCGGTAATCCCGACCTGAAGCCGGAACTGGCCAAGGGCATCGACCTCGCGTACGAGCACTACCTGGGCCGCAACGGCATCCTGTCGGCCAGCGCCTTTGTCCGCAACATCGACAACCTGATGCGCCGCGAAGTGACGCTGCGCCAGACGCCGCTCGGGCCGCGCTGGGTATCCAGCCCGGCCAACATCGGCAGCGCGCGCACCAGCGGCATCGAACTGGAAGCCAAGTTCCAGCTCGAGGAACTGATGGAAGGCGCGCCCAGCATCGACCTGCGCGCCAACTACAGCCGCTTCTGGTCGGACGTCGAAGGCATCCCCGGCCCGGACAACCGGCTCGACCAGCAGGCCGCCCAGACCGCCAACGTGGGCATGGACTACCGCATGAAGGACCTGCCGCTGACACTGGGCGGTGGCTTCAACTGGACCCCGGCGACCCACGTGCAGACCAGCCTCACCGAACGCGTGACGACCGGCCCGAAACGCCAGCTTGACCTGTACGGCCTGTGGAAATTCAGCAACGACCTGCAGCTGCGCATCGCGGGCAACAACCTGCTGGGCGAAGATTACGAGACTGGCCGTGTGGTGACGACCGGCGGACTGGCCCAGATGTCCTTCGGCGAGGCTCGCAGTTACCGCACCGTGAGTGTTAAGCTTGAGATGAAATTGTAGTGCCCAGGGCAGCTACCGCTGCCCGATGACGTGTTTAAACGGCCATGAGCCATTTTTCGAGACCCCCCATAAGGATAGTCCTGTGAAACGATACCTCCTGAGTACCCTGTCCCTCAGCCTGATGGCGGCATTCGCCAGCGCAGCCGACGTCGGCAAGCCAGCAACTGGCCCGGTGTCGGGCATCGACGTGCAGTTCATCGAGCTTGCCGTGCGTCCGCAGGACGACTTCTTCGCCCACCTGAACGGCAAGTGGCTGAAGGCCACCGAGATCCCGGCCGACAAATCGAGCTGGGGCAGCTTCGCCAAGCTGCGCGACGACACCCAGCCGCAGCTGCTGGCGCTGATCGAAGCGGCGCAGAAGGACAAGGCCCAGAAGGCTGGCACCGAAGCGCGCAAGATCGGCGACCTGTACGCCAGCTTCATGGACCAGGAACGCCGCGAGCAGCTGGGCTACAAGCCGCTGGCCGGCGAGCTGCAGCGCATCCGCGGCCTGAAGGACAAGAAGGCGGTGCCGGCGATGATCGCCCACCTGTCGCAGATCGGCGTGCCGGTTCCCTACGCGATCTACGTCGGCCAGGACGCGCGTGCATCCACCAAGTACGCGGCCTATGTGACCCAGAGCGGCCTTGGCATGCCTGACCGCGACTACTACCTGAAAAAAGACGACGCGAAGATGGTCACGACCCGCGCGGCCTACGAGAAGCACGTCGAGAAGACGCTGGCGATGGCGGGCGAGAAGAACGCCGTCGCAGCCGCGCGCGCGATCGTCGACTTCGAGACCCAGCTGGCCGAAGTGCAGTGGACCAAGGTCGACAACCGCGACCCGGTCAAGCGCTACAACAAGACCGACGTGGACAAGCTGGACGCGCTGACCCCTGGCTACGACTGGAAGGCCGCGCTGTCGGCAGCCGGCATCGCCAACAAGGTCGACTACGTGATCGTCAACCAGCCCAGCTACCTGAAGGGCTTCAACGAGGTGCTGGCCAAGACCGAACTGGCGACCCTGAAGTTGTACTTCGAATGGCAGCTGCTGCGCGCTTACTCCGAATACCTGTCGAAGGACTTCGTCGACACCGACTTCGCGTTCTACGGCACCACGCTGACCGGCGTGACCGAGAACCGCCCGACCTGGAAGATCGGCGTATCGACCGTCGAAAGCGCGATGGGCGAAGCGGTCGGCAAGCTGTACGTCGGCCAGCACTTCCCGGCCGAGCGCAAGGAGCGTATGGAAGTCCTGGTGAAAAACCTGCTGGAAGCGTACAAGCAAAGCATCGACACGCTGGACTGGATGGGCCCTGCGACCACGAAGGAAGCCCAGGCCAAGCTGGCCAAGTTCACGCCGAAGATCGGCTACCCGAACAAGTGGCGCGACTACTCGACCCTGGCCATCGACAAGGGTGACCTGGTCGGCAACGTGATGCGCGCCCGTACCTTCGGCTACAAGCGCAACGTCAACAAACTGGGCAAGCCGATCGACCGTGAGGAATGGGGCATGACGCCGCAGACCGTGAATGCGTACTACAACTCGACGATGAACGAGATCGTGTTCCCGGCGTCTATCCTGCAGCCGCCGTTTCTTCGACATGCGCGCGGACGACGCGGCCAACTACGGCGCGATCGGCGCGGTGATCGGCCACGAGATCAGCCACGGCTTCGACGACAAGGGCAGCCAGTCCACGGCGACGGCAACCTGCGCGACTGGTGGACGGCCGAAGACCGCGCCAAGTTCCAGGCCAAGGCCGACATGCTGGTCAAGCAGTACAACGCCTTCAGCCCTGTACCTGGCTACAACGTGAACGGCGCGCTGACCCTGGGTGAGAACATCGGCGACAACTCGGGCGTGGCGATCGCGTACAAGGCCTACAAGCTGTCCCTGAACGGCAAGGAAGCGCCGGTGATCGACGGCCTGACCGGCGACCAGCGCTTCTTCATGGGCTTCGGCCAGGTATGGCGCAGCAAGATGCGCGAAGCGGCGCAGATCGTACAGGTCAAGACCGACCCGCACTCGCCAGGCCAGTTCCGCGCCAACGGCACCATGCGCAACCAGCCGGGCTTCTATGAAGCGTTCGGTGTGAAGGAAGGCGACAAGATGTACCTGGCGCCGCAGGACCGCGTGATCATCTGGTAAGGTATGAAGCGGGTTAAGCGAACCCGCTTCGGCAAAAGGCCGCTCCCGCAAGGAGCGGCTTTTTTTACGCCCATCGTTAGCTCGTATCGAAGGGCGTAGATACTATGTATGAGGAGGGCGGGCCAGCAATAATCTCAAATTCATCCTAAAGTTAAAGTTCCACCAATATCTTTAAGGGAGAACGAGATGATGCCAGCCCGTGAAAATTATTTTACGCCTGCCGAATTGATTTTGGCAGTGTCCCTCGAACTTGCATCTAAGAAGTGGAAGATCGCCCTCCACGACGGTCAGCGCGAGAACGCCGCGATCAGGACTGTGGACGGGGAAGAACCGATGCAACGGCTGCGGCAAGTGCTTGCTGAGATCGCCCGGTGCAAGGAGAAGTGGGGGCTGCCCGAGAACGTCAGAGTGGTGGTTTTGTTCGAGGCGGGCCAGGACGGGTTCTGGATAGCGCGGGCATTGGAACAGTTCGGAGTGAAGGCCGTGATATGCGATCCGGCGAGCCTTCAGGTGGCGCGCCACGCGCGCCGGGCAAAGACTGACCCGGCTGGACGCCATCGCCTTGGTGAGCGCACTGCGGGCCTGGCTGGGCGGCAAGCGAGACGCCATGCGCATCATTCGGATCCCGCCGGTGGAGGCCGAAGGGCAACGGCACCTGGCCCGCGACCGTGGCGAACTGCAGAAAGAGGTGCTGCAACACTGCGACAGGATGCGCAAGCTGCTGCGCACTGTGGGCTGCTGGACCGCCGTTGCAGGGGACTTCAAGCAGCGGCTTGAGCAAGGCAAGGTACGCTGCTACGACGGCTCCCCTTTGCCGCAGCACCTGCTGGAAAGGCTGCTGCGTGAATGCGAGCGTATGGCGCTCGTGGAGCAGCAGTACAACGAGTTGGAGAAGTCCTGGTTCAAGCAGCTGCCGGCGACGGTTCAGGACCGGGTGAGCAAGCTGCAGCGGCTCAGGGCAATCGGTGATGTGGGAAGCGAGCGTCTGGTGCTGGAACTGTTCTGGCGAAACTTCGAAAACCGAAGGCAGGTTGGCGCTGCGGTGGGTCTAGTCCCGCAGCCTTACGACAGCGGGAACAGCCATGCTGACCAGGGCATCAGCAAGCAGGGTAACCGACGCGTCCGATCGCTGCTCATCGAAATGAGCTGGTTCTGGCTACGCTACCAGCCCGAGAGTGCGATCAGCCGATGGTTTGCGGAGCGCACCGGCGGCAGCAAAAGCAAGCGCGGCCGACGGATCGCCATCGTCGCGGTGGCACGGCGCCTGGTCATCGCATTGTGGCGATATCTGGAGCATGACGTCGTGCCCGACGGGGCAAGGCTGAAGACGGCGGCCCACTGACACGTTGTTTGATTTGGTGATGATGTTGTGAGAAGGTGTCTGGCAAGGTAGTGAGCAGTTTGAAGTAGACAGGCCCGTGTTCCGCCCCGGTTACATGACAACCGCCAATAGTAGATGGGGCCTGTACGCATCACGGTCAACTTAAGCGTAAGCGCATGCAGTATCAGGCTAGGCGGCCAAGCCGTCAGCGGATAGAAGGTGGTGAGCTAAGTCTCACGTCGCAGACCGAGAGCTTCAAAATGCCATACCAGTTGCTTGGGTACCGAATCACAGAGTCATCGTGATGAAAATCCGTGGCGAGCAAGACGCACGATTGGTCGACATGGTGCAAAGGCGTAGAGCGTGCCTTTGCACCAAGCCGGACAGTGTACGGCTGTATCGCTGATGTCAAGGATTACCCCCTCCTTGACATCAGCGATACAGCCGGGAGATGGGTGGACTTGAGAGAAAAGCCCTTGACAACGTAGTGTTCATAGAAGGGTGGAAAAGTCCAACGGGCGCATTCCGCCATGTCCGCGCATCACGCGGCACAAACATCGCGGCGAAAAAAAACCGCCCAGCGAGTGAGCGGTTTTTTCGAAGCCGGGACGATTACTTCGCAGCTGCAACCATGTAATCCACAGCCGCTTTCACTTCCGCGTCCGAAGCGGTGGAACCGCCCTTCGGAGGCATCATGCCGGTCTTGCCGGTGAAGCCCTTGATCGCGTGCTCGTACATTACCGCGTCGCCTTGCTTGATGCGTGCGGTCCATGCTGCCTTGTCGGCGAACTTCGGCGCACCGGCAATGCCGGCAGTGTGGCAGGCTGCGCACGATGCGTTGTATATATTTTTGCCCGCGTCGGCCGCCAGGGCCGCAGGTGCTGCTGCCGGAGCAGGTGCTGCCGCGGCAGGTGCCGCTGCTTCCGCCGCTGGCGCTGCCGCAGGAGCCGCTTCAGCCGGCGCCGCAGCTGCTGCAGCGGCCGGTGCAGGGACTGCAGGTTCCTTGAACGAGGCGCCCGACTTGTTCGCCATGTACACCACCGCGCGCGCCACTTCCACGTCATCGAGGTCAGGGTTGCCGCCTTTTGCAGGCATGGCGCGGATGCCTTCAACCGCGTGCTTGACCAGGGTGTCGTAGCCCTGGGCGATACGCGCGCCCCAGCCGCCTGCGTCACCGAGCTTCGGTGCGCCGGCCGCGCCGCTTGTGTGGCAGGCTGCGCAGTTGGCGGTGTAGACAGCGTCGCCAGCCAGCAGGACTTTCGGTGCGTTTGCGTCTTTCAGGGTGTAGCCTTCATCAGCGACAGGACGCAGGCGCGCTGCAATCGCAT
>NZ_QYUP01000012.1 GCF_003590855.1 Massilia cavernae | reverse complement strand
TTGCGGTGGCGCTGGTCCAGCAGGACGCGAGCGGCCAGCACGCCGCCGGCCACATGGTCGGCCGTGAAGCACTGCTCGCGGATGCTCTCGAAACAGTGGTTCAGCACGACCAGGCGCGACCACTTGGGTCCGAGCGCAACGATGTCGGCGTCGGTCAGCGCGTTGCTCATCACGATCAGGCCGTCGCAGCCGCATTCGAGCAGGAAGTCGATCCCTTCACGGGCCTGGCGCCGCGCGTCGCCCTGCCCCACGCCGAACGCGACCACCATGTGCAGGCCGGCAGCGCGCAGTTCGGTGTCGATCACCTGCAGGATCGGGGTGTAGAACGTGCCCTTCAGGATAGGGATGTACACCCCGATCATCTGGGTACTGCCCGACAGCAGGGAGCGGGCCGCGTGCGAAGGACGGAACTCGAGCTGTTCGATGGCTTTTTGCACGCGCGCCAGCGTGGCCGGCGAAACCGATCCCTTGCCGCTCACCACGCGCGATGCAGTGCCGAGGCCAACGCCCGCGAGGCGGGCTACGTCTTTGATTGTCGCCACGAATTCCTCTTGAATGCTCTCGTCTGACTCTGCTTGTTAAAAGAATACTGCATCTGTGGCGCGTGCCACAAGGTGTTTGCGCCGCCGCGCCTCAGCGCGTGCCGTTCCAGGTAAAGGTCGCCGCACTCCCGGCCGGCAGCGCATAGCCGAAGCTGCGCGCGCCGACGCGCACCGAGAACCGGCGCTGCTCCTGCGCGCTATTGAAGACCAGCAGGGCGATCGAGCCGTCGTCGGCATTGCGGAACGCGACGCTGTCGAGCTGGTCGTGGCCGCTGCTCGAGAAGATCCGGCGCGCGCCCTGGCGCACGAAGCGGCTGGCATGGGCCAGCGCATAGTACTCGACATTGCGCGTCACTTCACCGGTGTTCGAATCGATCGTGACCACGCCACGGCAGTTGGCGCAGCCACCCAGGCGCGGGCCGTGGTTTTCGTCGAGCGCGAGGTTCCACAGCAGCACGCCCTTGGCCCAGCCGCGCGTGCTGCCGATCATCAGTGTACGTACGAAGAACTTCAGGTTGTCGGACCAGCGCGGCGCCCACTCCCCGCCCGAGCACTCGGTGAAATAGGTTTCCTTGTCCGGATAGCTGTCGTGCAGCGCCGCCTGCACCCGCACATCGCCCCCGTAGCAATGCCAGGCCACGCCACTGACGTAGCGTGCCGCCACCGGATCGGCCAGCACCGCCGCCGGCGAGCCCGGCTCGTTCCAGTTGTGGTCCCAGTCGAGGATGCGGGTGTCGCCGTGGTGCCTGGCCAGCAGCGGCCCGAGGTGCCCGCCGATGAAGGCAGCGCGCGTGGCCGGGTCGACCCGCATGCCGGGATAATTGTCGGGCTCGAAGTGAGGTTCGTTCTGCACGGTGAGCGCAAAGATGGGCACCCCTTCGGCCAGGTAGGCATCGATGTAGCGGCGCAGGTATTCGGCGAACGGTGCGAACGCTTCCGGTTTCAGCGTTCCCTGCACCAGGCTGTCGCTGCTTTTCATCCAGCCCGGCGCGCTCCAGGGTGAAGCCATCACGCGCAACTTCGGATTGATCGCCAGCGCCGCTTTCACGACAGGCAGCACGTCGGCGCGGTTCGGCTCAATCGAGAAGCGCGCCAGCCCGGGGTCCTTCTGGCCGGGCGGCATGTCATCGAAACTGTAATGGGTGCGCGAAAAATCCGAGGCCCCGATGGTCAGCCGGGTAAAGCTCATGCCAAGGCCGGGCGCGGCCCCGTACAGCTCGCGCAGCAGCGCCGCGCGCTGGGGCGCAGTCATCTTGTTCTGGATCAGCCAGGCGGAGGCATCGGTGATGGCGGCGCCGAAGCCGACCATCTCCTGGTAACGCTGGGTCGGATCGACATCGATGACGATGGCGGCCGGCGTGGCGCGACCGAACCATGCATCCGGCGCGCGCGCCAGCAGCCTGGCCTGGTCGCCGGTTGTGACCCAAGCCTGCACGCCACCAGCTGCTGCGTGTGCGGCGATCGCGCTGCCGGCCAGCAGCGGCGCCAGAAGCGCGCGCGCCACCCATGAGCGAATCCGCAGTGCCTGAACTCTTTCTTCCATATCTCCCCCTGTGAATGGCCTACACGCGCTGTTCGCCGACCGGGTCGAACAGCGAGCCCCGCGCCGCGTCGAGCCCGAAGCTGACTGCCGCGCCAGGCGTGAAACTGCGCGTATCGTGAACCAGTGCCGACAGCAGCTGGCCGCCGGACTCGATCCACACGACCTGGTGATTGCCCATCGGCTCGACCAGCGATACGGTGCCGGACAGCGGCGCGCCTTGCCCGATCCGTACATGCTCGGGCCGAATGCCGAAGACCGCCGCGCGCGCACCGCCAGCGGCCGGCGCCAGCGCAAGCTTCAGCGTACCGGCCGTAAAGCTGCCGTCCGCGCCCAGCGCGCCGTGCATGAAGTTCATCGCGGGCGCGCCCAGGAAACCGGCCACGAACAGGTTGGCCGGCCGCTCATACACCTCGGCCGGCGTGCCGACCTGCTGGACTTTCCCGGCGCGCATCACGACGATGCGGGTCGCGAGCGTCATCGCCTCGACCTGGTCGTGGGTCACGTAGATCATGGTCGAACCGAGCTTCCGGTGCAGCAGCTTCAGCTCGCGCCGAAGCTCCGTGCGCAGCTTGGCATCCAGGTTCGAAAGCGGTTCGTCGAACAGAAACACGCCTGCCTCGCGCACCAGCGCGCGTCCGATCGCGACGCGCTGGCGCTGCCCACCCGACAGCTGGGCCGGCTTGCGCCCAAGCAGGGGGCCCAGCTGCAGCATCCCGGCGGCGCGCTGGATGCGGCGTTCGATCTCGGCTTTCGGGGTGCCGTTGATGCGCAGCCCGAACGACATGTTCTTTTCCACCGTCATGGTCGGATACAGCGCGTACGACTGGAACACCATGCCGATGCCGCGTTCGCTCGGCTCGGCATCAGTCATGTCGCGACCGCCGATCTCGACACTGCCGGCACTGGCATCGATCAGGCCTGCGATGCTGTGCAGCAGGGTCGACTTGCCGCAGCCGGAAGGGCCGAGCAGCACCAGGAACTCGCCCTCCTCCACGTCCAGCCCGAGGTCCTTGATGACCTCGTTCCCGCCAAGGCTGATGCACAGATTCCGCAGACGCACGTTCGACATTGAATTAACCCTTTACCGCGCCGGCGGCGATACCGCGCACGAACCAGCGGCCAGAAATGAAATAGATCGCCAGTGGCACCAGCGAGGTGAGCACGGTTGCCGCCATGTTGACGTTGTAGAGCCTCGTGCCGGTGGTGGTGTTGATCACGTTGTTGAGCTGGACCGTCATCGGCAGGTTGTCGCGCCCTGCGAACACCAGGCCGAGGATATAGTCGTTCCACACGCCCGTGACCTGCATGATGGCCGCGACCACAATGATGGGCAGCGACATCGGCAGCATCAGTTGCGCGAAGATTCGGAAGAACCCGCCGCCATCGATGCGCGCGGCCTGGAACAGCTCGTGCGGAAGCGCCGCGTAGTAGTTCCGGAACAGCAGCGTCATGACCGGCATGCTGAAGATAATGTGGACCAGCACGATGCCCGCCAGTGAGCCGAACAGGCCCAACGCGCCAATCATCCGCACCAGCGGGAACATCATTACCTGTACCGGGATGAAGGCGCCGGCCATCAAAATGCCGAACAGGAGACTGGCGCCGCGCGGACGCCAGAACGACAGCGCATAGCCGTTCAAGGCGCCCAGCAGGATCGGCAAAATGGTAGCCGGCACGGCGATCGCGGACCGAATTCCAGAAGCCGCCCCGGGATTCCTTCCAAGGCGCGCCGAGTCTGCAGGCGCCGCTCCAGGCTTTCGCGCCACGGTCGAGCGTGGGCGACGCAGCGGCAGCGCGAAGACATTCCTCGAAGCCGGTTTCGTCGACGGCTTGAGCGAGGTGGACCGGCCATCACGTACAGCGGGCAGCCAGGAAAAACAGCCGGCGCTGGCCAAGACAAAATTAAATACCCAGGCGGGCCGGCGTGAAAGGATGGATTTTGCGCTTGTCATGCGCGCTCGTTGGCTGCGTGCATTACGCGTATGGGGCAAGCAGCGCCACAGCCGGGAACCAGCAGCATCACGCCGCCAAGCCGACGCGAGCGCGATGTTGGCACGCCCCGAACAGGTGTCTTGTCCATGATGAACTTGGCCGGCACTTCGCTGGCAATGCCAGGCGCCCGCCCTGGGTTCATCGCGACGACCGCGTCGAACAGGCTTGACGACGGCGTCGAGAGCAGCAGTGAACGCGTCGCGATGTGGCCCCAGCATCGGCAGCACGATTCGACATGGTCACGCGCCAGGCCGGGATGCCGTCCAGCCCGGGCGTGCCCTCCAGATATGCGTCGTCAATGCGGCAGGCGCCAGCATCAGCGCCATCACCCAGGCCGAGGCCTTCACACGTGTTCGCATTCACGATGTGGTAGATCACATGTTGCCGTGTCGATGAATCCAGCCGAACGCGCATCTGGAGCGGGCGCGGCACGCCCCTTCGATTCTCGTTCCGGGCGTGAGCATCCCTGCCGCATACCAGGCCGGTGGCCGAAGGACACGCATACGGTAAAGGAAATCGCAGCCAGCACGCCCTCGCCGCGTTCACGTTCTGGTCGAATGAACCATCGGCCAGGCAGGAAACCGATCACCATGCAGGCGACGTATGAACAGCACGCCGTTACAGCGCGAGGTGTATGCAGCGAAGGGCAGCCAGGCTCTGTTTCTCAACAGGCGCGTTGTACTGGCGCAGGCCGACAAAGGTATCGGACGGCAAGCGCGTGAATTCGACAGCCGACCACCCTGATCGAACCACAAGCACCGTGCCCAGGTAGCGACCAGCACCGTCAGCGCCATCGGCAGCAGCCGGCGAATGGTACGGCCTTGCGGAATCGGGTCCTGCTGCCCATCCTAGTCGCGCCAGCGCCGCGGCGATGCTCTTTTGCGCCTTGTCGACCGGCATGCCTGTGTTCCAGAACGCTGGTAAGGACATCGGTCCCAACCCCATTCTGGTCCGAGCGTAGGGTATTACCTCGCCGATGCCTTGCGGGACGACCTTGTCCTTATGATTGGCAAGGCCGGCCTGCGGCAGATATCCAACTTCGACGCGTCGGCATGCGCGCCAACCGGATCGAGCCTTTCGCCTTGTCTGAATTCACAGCTGGACCGCCGGCGCGACCAGCACGCCGGCCCAGATCGCTTGCGCCGTTGAGCGTCTCCGATGCTGGTCCTGGGAACACAGAGAGGCGTCGCCCGGACCAGGCTAGTGGGGTCTGACCGAAGCCGGATGCAGCCGAGATTCCTTTCGGGGCTTCTGCTTGCCGCATTGAATCGCCCTTGCCCAGGCGCCGATGATCTGCACGCCGGCCCTGCGGTGTCAGCATGGCGGTTGCGTGCTTCCAGTTGCGGCCTGGCGGAACCAACGTCGACATACGACGGCAAGACGCTTGAAGGACAGCAGCACAGTTTTTGAAGGCAGCCGATTCGATGGCGCGTGGATCGCGGTCGCGGAACACCGCAGGTAAGAGGATCCCTGGCCGACGTTGGCCAACACTCTGCCATGAATACGATGTTTCCTGCCACGACTGGCCGCCATGCGCCAGCCGACCATCCCGGGCCTTGAGCTTGTCGAGCGCCGCGAACAATTCGTCCATCGTGGCCGGTTCTTTCGCGATACCGGCCTGTTTGAAGGCGGCCTTGGAATACCAGATCCATGCCGGCATGTGGATATTCACCGGGACCGCGTAATAGTGGCCCTTGACCTTGATGACGTCGATGATCGGCTGGGGCAGGCTCTTGTCCCAGCCCTGCTGGCGCGCGATGGTGTCGACGTTGCTCAGCATGCCTTCGTCGATCACATCCAGGAATTGCTTGGAAGTGTTGAACTGCGCGGCGGCAGGGGAATTGCCGCCGACGATGCGATTGATCGCGACGGCGCGTGCCTGCTCGCTGCCGGCTACGGCGCTGTCGACCCACGCGCCACCGGCGTGGCGGTAGGCGTCGGCAACGGCCTTGATGGCGGCCGCTTCGCCGCCCGAGGTCCACCAGTGGATGACCTCTGCCTTCGGTCCTGCCGCGTGTGCCGCGGCGTTCATGCCGAACGCGCTTGCGATCGCGATCGCAAGCGCGAGCCTGTTTGCCCTGAACATACTGTCTCCTTGCGGTCGGATCTGTCGTCCACTCGCGGTCGGCAACGGCCTGTCGCAACACGGATTGGAAACGTTCCCACGCTTATGGCCAAAATATAACACTCATGGATCATGGGTGTCAACGACCGGAAAGTACGGACCGGAACATCGGCGGCCGCGCAGCCCGGGCCTGGCCGTTTCCAGTCGGGCCACCGAAAGTCGAAGTCGACTTCCCCTCCCTCCACTTACCATAAAACACCCGGACAGTGTACAATCTGTCCTCACTTTTTTATTCCCCGACCAATCCCCCATGTCATCCCCCAACCCATCGGCCGTCAAGGCATGGCTCATCGACCTCCAGTCCCGCGTCGTGCAGGCGCTGGAAGAAGTCGACGGCAAGCCATTCCTGCGCGATGCGTGGACCCGCCCTGAAGGCGGCGGCGGGGTGTCGCGGCTGATCGAGGAAGGCAATGTGTTCGAGCGCGGCGGAGTCAATTTTTCGCACGTCACCGGCGCCAACCTGCCGCCGTCCGCAATGGCCAGCCGCCCGGAACTGGCGGGCCGCGCCTGGGAAGCGATGGGTGTGTCGCTGGTGCTCCATCCGCGCAATCCGTACGCGCCGACGGTGCACATGAACGTGCGCTTCTTCACCACGCATGCCGAAGGCCAGGAGCCGGTGTGGTGGTTCGGCGGCGGCATGGACCTGACGCCCTACTACCCCTTCGAAGAAGACGCGCGCGGCTTCCACCAGGCCTGCTTCGACGCACTGCAACCGTTCGGCGACGACCTGTACCCGCGCTTCAAGAAGTGGTGCGACGAGTACTTCTACCTGAAGCACCGCAAGGAACCGCGCGGCGTGGGCGGGATATTCTTCGACGACTTCAACGCCCCCGGCTTCGACCAGAGCTACGCAATGACGCAAAGCGTCGGCGACGCTTTCCTGAAAGGCTACCTGCCTGTCCTCAAGCGCCGCATGGACATGCCGTACGGCGAACGCGAACGCGATTTCCAGGCCTACCGGCGCGGGCGCTATGTCGAATTCAACCTCGTGTTCGACCGCGGTACCCACTTCGGGCTGCAGTCGGGCGGACGGACCGAGGCGATCCTGATGTCGATGCCGCCAATCGTCAAATGGCGCTACGACTGGAAGCCGGAACCAGGCAGCGCGGAAGCGAAACTGTACACCGACTTCCTGGTCCACCGCGACTGGCTTCCCACGTGACATTTTGCGTCGCACTGCTGGGAGGCAGTTTCGACCCCGTCCATCACGGACACGTGGCGCTGGCCGCCCTGTTTGAAAGCCTGCTCAAACCCGACCAGCTGCGGATCGTCCCGGCCGGTAACCCGTGGCAGAAAAGCGGGCTGCGTACCAGTGCCGGTGACCGCATCGCCATGCTGGAACTGGCGTTCCAGGAGGCGGGGCTGGCGGTCACCATCGATTTGCAGGAGGTCGGGCGCGCCACGCCGACCTACACCATCGACACACTGCGAAACGTACGCGCCGAACTCGGTCCCGATGCCTCGATCGTGTTCGTGCTCGGCGCCGACCAGCTGCAGCAACTGGACACCTGGCGCGACTGGCGCCATCTGTTCGATTACGCCCACATCGGCGTGGGCGCCCGTCCCGGTTTCGACCTGGCCGAAGCGGCCCTCCCCGCCGCCGTGGCCGAAGAACTTGAGAAGCGCCGGAGCGGCATTGCGCAGCTCCGCTCTACCCCGTCAGGCAAGGTGTTCCTGGCAGAAGCGCTGGCGGTCGATATTTCCGCCACCGAGATCCGTACCGCATTACAACGGGGAGAACAGGCAAATTCGCTTATCTCGCCGGTAGTGCTAGACTATATTCAACAACATAAATTATACAAAAACTAATGGATATCAAAAAACTGCAAGCGATCGTCGTCGACGCACTTGAAGACGTCAAGGGCCAGGAGATCGTCCTGTTCGACACGATGCACCTGACCAGCCTGTTCGACCGCATCGCGATCGTATCCGGTACTTCCAACCGCCAGACTAAGGCACTTGCCGCGTCGGTTCGCGACAAGGTCAAGGAAGCCGGCGGCGACGTCATCGGCGTCGAGGGCGAAGACACCGGCGAATGGGTGCTGGTCGACTTGGGCGACATGATCGTCCACATCATGCAGGCGCCGATCCGCCAGTACTACCGCCTTGAAGAAATCTGGGGCGACAAGCCGGTCAAGCTGGGCGCGGCCAAGCGCAAGTCGACCGCCGAAGCGGCCGAAGCTGCGCCGAAGACCCGTTCCAAGCACCTGGCAGCCACCCAGGAAGCGCCGGAAGTCAAGCCGGTACGCGAACGCAAGGCGCCGGCCAAGAAGGCTGCCGCAGCCACCGAAGACAAGCCGAAGAAGGCCGCGGCCAAGAAGGCCGCGGCTCCAGCCGGCAAGGTCGTCAAGGTCGCGCCAAGCAAGAGCGAAACCGCAGCCGTGAAAGCGCTGAAGGCACTGCCGAAGAAAGCGCCAGCCGATGCGGCGCCGGTGAAAAAAGTCATCAAGCGCGCGGTAAAAAAAGTAGCAGAGTAATCGTCATATGCAGCTTATCATCGCTGCGGTTGGCCACAAGATGCCGGCCTGGATCGAAGCCGGCTTTTCCGAGTACACGAAGCGCATGCCGCCCGAGCTGCGCATCGTGCTCAAGGAAGTCAAGCCGGTGGACCGTTCCGGCAGCAAGACGGCGGCCACCGCCATGGCGCTCGAACGCGAGCGCATCGAAGCAGTTCTGCCGAAAAGCGTGCGCATCATCGCGCTCGACGAACGCGGCAAGGACCTCACCAGCGTCGGGTTATCCCAGCAGCTCGAACTCTGGCAGCAGGACGGGCGCGACACCGCCTTCCTGATCGGCGGCGCGGACGGCCTCGATCCAGCGCTGAAAGCCAAGGCCGAAGGCCTCATCCGCATTTCCAGCATGACCCTCCCGCACGGGATAGTGCGTGTTATGCTTGCGGAGCAGTTGTATAGGGCGTGGTCGATCACGCAGAATCACCCTTATCATCGCGTCTGATAAACCGCTGGAACTCTCGATGAAACCGGTCGACAAGAAAATCTACCTCGCTTCCAAAAGCCCGCGCAGACGGGAGCTGCTGCGCCAGATCGGCGTGGAGTTCGAACTCCTCATGTTGCGTAACGATTCCATCCGCGGGCCGGACGTGCCGGAAGACGTGCTGGCTGGCGAAGACCCGCGCACGTATGTTGCGCGCGTGGCCAACGAGAAGGCGGCCTTTGCATGGAAGGTGGTGCACCAGCGCCGCCTGACCCTGCGGCCGGTGCTGGCGGCGGATACCACCGTCACCATCGATGGCGAGATCCTGGGCAAGCCTGCCAACCACGATGAGGCGGTCGCGATGCTGGAGCGGCTCTCGGGGAGGACGCACCAGGTGCTCACTTCCATCGCGGTGCACTACACGAATATCGCGGCGCAGGTGACGCAAGTGTCGGATGTGAGGTTTGCGAAGCTGTCGGCGGCGTCCATCAAGGCGTATTGTGCCACCAGCGAACCGTACGACAAGGCCGGCGGGTACGGCATCCAGGGACTGGCTGCCCTGTTCGTCGAGCATATCGAGGGAAGCCATTCGGGATCATGGGGTTGCCGCTTTACGAGACGGCGATCCTGTTGCGCAAGGCGGGTGTGCCGCTGGCGTAGCGCCATGATTCGGCGGATGCGCGCTTCGCGCTTATCCGCCCTACTTGTCTGGTCTGCCCTGTGCCGTAGGGCGGATTCTTCGGGAAGGAACATCCGCTTGCAAGCGGATGTCGTTACGCAGGCGAATCGCACGCGATTCGAAACCCCTGCTCCACCGCCTCCGCGCGAGCCGCCAATACGGCATCCCAATCCCCCGCGCCCGTGTATCATCATGCTTTCCCAAGCACCCGCCCCCGCCCATGAATGAAGACATCCTGATCAACATCACCCCACAGGAAACGCGCGTCGCGCTGGTCCTGCAAGGCGCCGTCCAGGAACTGCACATCGAGCGCACGCTCACGCGCGGACTGGCGGGGAATGTCTATTCCGGCAAGGTCGTCCGCGTCCTGCCCGGCATGCAGTCGGCCTTCATCGACATCGGCCTCGAACGCGCCGCCTTCCTGCACGTCGCCGATATCTGGGAAGCCCGCAGCCACGAAGGCACCAACGTCGCGCCTACCCCGATCGAGAAAATCCTGTTCGACGGCCAGGTGCTGACCGTGCAGGTCATCAAGGACCCGATCGGCACCAAGGGCGCGCGCCTGTCCACGCAGATCTCGATCGCCGGCCGCATGCTGGTCTACCTGCCGCAGGACTGCCACATCGGCATCTCCCAGAAAATCGAAAAGGAATCGGACCGCGAACTGCTGCGCACCCGCCTCCAAAGCCTGCTGCCGCCGGAAGAAAAAGGCGGCTACATCGTGCGCACGATGGCGGAAGACGCTTCCGACACCGACCTCGCCGCCGACGTCGATTACCTGCGCAAGACCTGGGCCGCCATCGTCAACGGCGCCCGCACCCGTCCCGCCACCAGCCTGCTGTACCAGGACTTGAACCTGGCCCAGCGCGTGCTGCGCGACTTCGTGCACGACGAGACTGCGACCATCCAGGTCGACTCGCGCGAGAACTACCTGAAGCTGCTGGAATTCGGCCAGGCTTACACGCCAAGCGTGCTGCCGCGCATGCAGCACTACACCGGCGAGCGCCCGCTGTTCGACCTGTACGGCGTCGAGGAGGAGATCCTGCGCGCGCTCGGCCGCCGCGTCGACCTGAAGTCGGGCGGCTACCTGATCGTCGACCAGACCGAGGCGATGACGACCATCGATGTGAACACCGGCGGCTTCGTCGGCGGCCGCAATTTCGCGGACACGATCTTCAAGACCAACCTCGAGGCGGCGCATGCCATCGCGCGCCAGCTGCGGCTGCGCAACCTGGGCGGCATCATCATCCTCGACTTCATCGACATGGAAAACAACGAGCACCGCAACGCGGTCCTCGCTGAACTGAAAAAGGCGCTGGCGCGCGACCGCACCAAGGTTTCGGTGTCGGGCTTCTCGGCGCTTGGCCTGGTGGAGATGACGCGCAAGCGCACGCGCGAGTCGCTGGCCCATATCCTGTGCGAGCCATGCAAGGCCTGCTCCGGCAAGGGCCAGGTGAAAACCAGCCGCACGATCTGCTACGAGATCTTGCGCGAGCTGCTGCGCGAGGCGAAGCAGTTCAATCCGCGCGAATTCCGCATCATGGCGTCGCAGGAAGTCGTGGACCTGTTCCTGGAAGAAGAATCGCAGCACCTCGCGATGCTGGGCGACTTCATCGGAAAACGCATTTCGCTGCAGGTGGAGAACAGCTACCACCAGGAGCAGTACGACGTCATACTGATGTGATTGAAATTCGATTTGAAATATTTTCCTTCTTGGCTGAGCAGTCCTGTCCGGAAGACCTTCTCGAACGCAAGATAACCAGCACAACATGCCGCTTACCTTTGAAGTCCTCGACGCCGAGTCCGGCGTATTTACTTACCCCGATGAGATATACGACGCCGTTATGGCTGATTTCGACGGACTGCTGGATGAGTACGAGTCCGGCCAGATTGGCGATAAGCGTTATCTGGTTGCACTGGAACGGCTGCTGGCCGAAGCACCGGACTTCGTTGACGCGTACGCGCATATCGCAACCCACTGGCATCAGCAGGGCAAGCCGAAAAAAGCCCTGGATACGGCACTGGTGGGGTTAAGCATTTCCAATCGGCTTATTCCCGAAGGTTTCACTGGCCGCGTTGAATGGGGACACCTCGACAATCGGCCGTATCTGCGGGCAATGCACGTCGCGCTGCTGTCGTACATGCGCCTGCGCCGCCACAAGGATGCGGTCACTCTCATAGAACTGATGCTGGCCAGGAATCCCAACGACAATCAGGGCGTACGTTTCCTGCTTGGCTCTGAATTGCTGCGGGCCGGCGACCATGATCGTGCGCGAGCCGTGCTTGAGGAAGAGGCGGACGGCTATCCGCCGTACTTCTACGAACTGGCTCTGTGCCACATACTGCGCGACGATTGGGTGGCCGCCGCCACAGCCCTGCGCCGTGGCTTTGCCGCCAATCCCTACATCGCGGAAATCCTCGCTGGGAATCCGAATCCTGCGCCACTGGCGATCTGGCATGGCACAAACCTAGCCGAACCCGAGACTGCGCGCGAGTACATGCAGATGTACGGCATGCTCTGGCATCGCCAGCCGGATAGCTTCGCTTTCACCCGCTGGCTGTTCAACCATCCGAAGATACTGGCCGAACGAGCGGCGATCATGGAATGCATGGAAGCGGTGCTGTGGGAGCCAGATGCCGCTACGCGCTCAGAGCTGGCACTAAGAGGCCGTCAGCTAACAGCCAGTATCGACGGCACACTGTCCGCGGCCATCGTCACGAAACGCAAAGACCGGCGCGGCAATGTGATCTGGCCGTGGGCGCTTGCATGAACGCGCGTGACAGATGGATATAAATCTGCGCCAAAGAACTACCCTCCCCCCATCAATACCTCCACTCCTGATGCGCCAGCGGCAAGCTATTCAGTAGCTCGCGATACTGCCGCCACTGCGGCATGTGGGCATCCATCAGCGCGGTGAAATGCTCGTTGTGGTGGTGCTCCAGCAGGTGCGTGAGTTCATGCACTACGATATATTCAAGGCACTGCAAAGGCTTCTTGGCCAGATCGGTGTTGATGCGGATATTTTTGGAGCCAGGGCTGCAACTACCCCATTTTGTTTTCATCTTCTGCACGAAGAACTTTCCGACCTTCACGCCTATAACTTTTTCCCACTTGGCAAGTAGCGGCGGAACCACTTCTTTAAGCTGCTCGCGATACCACGCATCAAGCACTTCCTGCTTTTTCTCGTGGCTGGCTGCGGGCCGCAACTGGAGAATCATCTTGTTGTGCTTGATCTCAACGGTCGGCGCCGCGTCCTTCTCGACCAGCTTGAGCAGATAACGCTTACCCCAAACGTAGTGGCTCTCCCGGTCGAGGTATTCGCGCGGGGTTTCGCGTGCCTGATCGCACAGTTTCTTCTGCTGGCTCTTGATCCAGGAGAGCTTGGTGATGGCAAACACACGGATGGTATCGAGGTCCATGCGCAGGGGCGCGGCGATGCGCACTTTGCCAGCGGGGGGATGGACGCTCAAGTGGAGATTCTTGATGTCCTTCTGCACGACTTCGACGGCAATGTCGCCCAACTTGAATTGCATCAAGGTCAATATTCCTTCTGCTGCCGGATGACGAGAAAGATGCGTTCGACCTCGTCCACGTCCAGCAAAATCCCGTACAAGGCAGCCTTGATGACGTTTTCCTTGGCCTGGACGCCGCGCCAGCCATCGGGCCGCGTGTGTTTGACGGCTTCATCGATCTTGAGCGTCAGCGCCAGCACGTCATCGGATCCGACCACATCATAGTGCGCGGCGGATTGCGCCAGATGAAGCCTGCCAGCGCCAGAAGCGCCTTGCCGCAGCAAATTGTATAGCGCGCGTCGTCCCGGCGTGTTCAGTTGCTCCGGTGTGTCATCGGCCTGTCCCGCCTCGACCCGCTTCGCCAATTCCGCGATCTGCTTCAGATATTCCTCGTACTCGATTGCCTTGGCCTTTCGCGCCGCGATGATCTCGTCGAGCAGCGCCGACATCTTGGCGTAATAGGCAGGATCGTTCAGGTGTTCCTTGATGATCTTGCTGCGGACGTTGTTCTCGATGGTTTCGGCGACCGCGTCCTTGCTGCCCTTTAGTCCCGCAGGGAGACTGTTGATGGCGCTTGCGATGCCGGTCTTGACGATCAATTCCAGTAGCGGCATGCCGTCGAACGGCGAAATCGTCCTTGGCTCGCTCGCTTCGATATAGGTGTCGATCAGGTGGCGCATGTCGGCCTCGTAGGCTTTCATGTCCAGTTTTTCATCGGCGGCGTTGCGGATGATCTCGCGCAGCTTCAGGTAACGGTCAATCGCCTGTTTGATGCGGTCGATATCGGCGTCGCCGTAACCGGCCCTGCCGAGGTCGTCCGAAATATTGGCGTAAGCGCGCACCAGCGCCACCATCGCCTTGTAGAGCGCAACGCGTTGCGTCTCGTGCGCCTTCAGGTCGTCCGCGATTTCGGTATTGCCGCAGAAGTAATGAATGTGCTCCAACTCGCCCTGAGGTGGCGCCACCGGCTCACACAATAGCGCGAGAGTTTCCAGCGCATTGTCGAGCCGCTCGCGGCCCTTGCTCAGACGGTCCTGCAACAGCACCTCGGGATCGACGCCGCCAGCACTCTTGTCCAGTTCGGACGTATAGACGGCGATGGCGTTCTCGACCTTCTTGAACAAATCCTTGTAATCGACGACGTAGCCGAAATCCTTGTCGTCTCCGTCGAGCCGGTTGGTGCGGCAGATCGCCTGAAACAAGCCGTGGTCCTGCATGCTCTTGTCGATGTACAGGTAGGTACAGCTTGGCGCATCGAAGCCGGTCAATAGCTTATCGACCACGACCAGCAAGCGCATGTTCGCCGGTTGCTCCTTGAACAGCGTCTTGGCTTGGTCCTCGTAAGTTTCGGTCCTGGATTTTCCGGGCAGCGCCTCGACGTCATGCAGCAAAGCCGTGTAGCTGTTGTAGATGAACTGCTTGTCGGTCTCGGTATTGGCGCCGGTGTCTTCCAGCGTGATGTTCTGCGCTTGCGGGTTGTACGAAGTGACGACCGCGCACTTGCCCTTGAATACTGTTTTCTGGAACAGATCGAAATACTTGCATGCCTCGTAAATGCTGGAAGCGACCAGGATGGCATTGCCGCGCTGGTTGGACAGGCGAGGCTTGACGCAGAAGTCGAACACGATGTCGGCCACCACCCGATCCATGCGGGCCTTCGAACTGAGCACGTTCTGCATCGTGCCCCATTGCTCGCGCAGGGCCGCCTTTTGCCAATCGTTCAAACCCTTGGTCTTGGCATCGAACCATGCGTCGATCTTCTCTTCCGAACCAAGGCGCTGATCAATGTCGCGCGCCTCGTAGACGAGGTCGAGCACCACTTCATCCTCGACAGCCTCGCTGAACTTGTAAGTGTGGATGTAGCCGCCGAACACTTCCAGACTGGTCTGCTTGTCCCGCTTGAGCAGCGGCGTGCCGGTAAAGCCAACGAACACCGCATTGGGCATCAGCGCCTTCATCGTGCGGTGCAACTTGCCGCTCTGGGTGCGGTGGCACTCATCGACGAACACGAAAATCTCGCCCACTGTCGGGCAGGGTTGCGCGTCCAGTTCCTTGATGAACTGCTCGAAATCGTCAACGCCTTTCTTGCCGAATTTGTGCACAAGCGAACACAGCAGTCGTGGCGTCGCCTGCCCAAGCCGGGCCATCAGGTCGCGCCCGCTGCCAGCTCGGGTCATCGGGTAACCGGCGGCAATAAAAACGCCTTCGATCTGCTTGTCCAGTTCGTCACGGTCGGTGACGATCACCACGCGGGCGTTGGGCTTGTTCTCCAGAATCCACTTGGCAAGTAAAACCATGACGATGCTCTTGCCGCTGCCCTGCGTATGCCAGAGTATGCCGCCCTCGCGGCGATGCACATGCGCCTGCGCCGCCTTGATGCCGAAATACTGGTGCACACGTGGCAGCTTCTTGACTCCGCCGTCGAACAGCACGAAGTCGTGCATCAGCTCAATCAAGCGCGCCTTGTTGCACATCTTCAGCAGGTATTTGTCGAGCTTGAAGCGGCTGTTATCCGCCTCGTCTTCCTTCCAGCTCAGGAAATACTTCTCCTCAGTTTTGATCGTTCCATATTTCAGCCCTTTGGAATCATTGCCGGCGAAAATGAACTGGACTGTGCTGAAGAACCATTCATTGAACGCCGCTTGCTGATTGGAAAGATTCTGCCGAATGCCTTCGCCAATATCGGCGCGGCTGTTCTTGAGTTCCAGCACGCCGACAGCAATGCCGTTGACGTAGATGACGATATCGGGCCGCCGCTCGTGGTTGCCATGCAGCGTGACTTCCTCGGCGATGGCGAAGTCGTTCAGCGTCGGTTCTTTCCAGTCGATCAGCCAGACCGTCTCGGTATTCTGGCCCAGCGCCGCCTGCACTTGCACACCGTAACGCAACAGGCTGTACACCGCCTTGTTATTGTCGTAGAGACTGCGATTGGGGTTGATCGCCTCGGTATGCAAGCGGTCGAGCGCCCGCCCGATCTGTGCGGTGCTGTAGCCGCGCTTGCTCAGGTAGGCAGTGAGCAGCGCGACTTCGACGTTGCTATTGTTCGGGCGGTCGGTCCAATCGCCCAGGTTACGATAGCCCAGTTCGTCACGAAACAGGGCGGCGACGCGGTGCTGGGTGGCGCGTTCTGGTTGGCCGATAGTCATATCAATCGAATCTTTCCAGTGAGGAGCTGGTGCATCATGCCCTGCTTGATGGTTCGCGCTTTGGCGAGCTTCGCCTCAAGTTCGGCAATCTCGGAGTCCATGTCGGAGAGGGCGTTGGCAATGGCGGTTTGCTCTTCTGGGTCAAGGGGAATAGATAGTTCGTAGTTTTTGACGACGGTCCAGTCCGATCGCGGCATGTGAGTGCCGTAAGAATAACTTGCAACCTCTATGAACTTATCTGTCTGGACGAGCTGAAACAGATATTCGCCAGTTATTAGATTTTCTCTTGGAGCGAGAACCCAAATCTCGGTCGAACACACGCCAGCACGATCTGCCCGCCAATATTTTCTAAGGTAAGCACGAAGTTTTCCGAACAGTACGTCCCCGGCACGAAACACAGACTTTAGTGATGAATTTTCACCCGTGCTCGTATTCCCCAAGAGCGCGCCAGTTGAGGAGCCGATGTGCTCTAACTCAATGCAGAACTCCTGTACTCCGCTCTCCCATGGGTCAATCCGCTCATTACGTGGCGCTACTACATCCCCGAATCGCTTAACCTCCCAATCGCCGCTGAATCCCGGCAGGCGCTTTTTCCTGGTCAACAATTCCTGCGCGGCGCCTTGTTTGAGGTGGCGCTTTTTGTTGACCAGTTGCCCCAGCGATTCGATCAGGGCGTCCGCATCACTCAACGCCTCGGCGATGATGCCTTGCTCAACGAAGGGTGGACATGCAACAACAAGTTCATGAAGGTCGTTACGGTTAATGCCTGGAACGCCACTTTTTCCACTGTGTGAATGGAAGTCAATCGTACGAAGAAGGAAAGAGATAAATAACGGATCATTACCCTTAAATTCCTTTACGAACAACGTCGTGTTCAGTGGCCAGTAGTTTTCGTCTACAAAAAATACTTCGCCAATCGTTCCATATCGACCAGTAACAACGCCGGGACCAATTGCCTGAGGTTCGTCATGGTAGGCACATACACCCGATGAAGAAATAATCGGAATTGGCCCTGGCCGTCGGTTACGGTATGGGAGATCAAAACCGCGTTGCAACCTGATCACACTTCCAAGCAATTTGGCAGCCCAATCCTCCGGAATCACCCCCACCTCGGTCTGCTTGTGCCCCACTGGAATCGCGCTCATTGCTTCGCCTCGGGCAAGCTCAATTCCAGTTCCCGGCACAATGCGACGCGGTCGGGCAGGTCGCGGCCGGTTTGCTGCTCGTAAAAACCGCGTTCCAGCGGATCGTCGATTTTCAGCAGTTCGACGATATGCGACCAACCCAATTGGTGCGACAGCGTCGCACTATTTGGGTAGCGGCCTTGGGTGTAGGTGCCGGAAATCTGCTCCAGCAGAGTCCGATAGTCAGGGGAGGTCGTGATCTGAAGAATTTCATTGCTCATGGCTGGAACCCCATTTTTTGGAGGTGCGCGGCGACCTTGGCGCTCAGATCGGCAACCTTGCCGGTCAATATAGGCAGCGGCGTCCCGTAGCGTTCGGCCAGTTCCTTGACGCGCTGGGTAAGTGACTGGCTGATGCAGTCCATTTCGCCGTGAATGGCGGCGGAGATCGTAGCCATCCATTTGTCCTCGACCGTGAGCGTCTTGATGTCGGCCTCGCCAAGCGTCGGGTACTTGCCATAAGCAAGTGCGTCGAGTTCGGCCTCGGCTTCTTTCAGGGTTTTCTTGAGGTCGACTTCCCGCGTGCAGAGCTTGAGCCAAGCGTGAAGCGCCTCGGCTTCCTCCTTAGCTTCCTTGTCACTCTTGATTTCTTTCAGACGGGCGCTGACGCTGGCCTTGTTCACCTTGTCGAGTTCGGCAAAGGCGCCATCCTCCCCGCCATGTTCTTCCTCCATTTCGGCCATTTGCGCGGCAACGCTTTCCAGCGCCGTTTCCTGTTCGCGTATGGCCGCTTGCTGCCTGGCGAAGTAGCGATTGACCACGAGTTGCTTGGGCACGAGATCGCAGGCCCAGCCCTTGTCGACTTCTTTGCCCTTCTTGTTGGTTTCGATGATGCGGTAGGTCTTGGCCTTCCATCCGTCAGCGGCGATCAGGTAGCAGTCGTCCTGCATCGTCGTTGCCCAGTAGTCCATGAGATGCTGATACACCGCGTACTTGTCGATCAGCGGCTTGTCCGCATAATGCGCGAGCAGGTCTTCGGCGAGGTGGTCGATGACGATCTTCGGATGGCAGCCGGCTTGCAGGTCCTTGAGCGTTTGGGTGCTGCGCTGTTGCCAGTCGGCGAAAGGGCATTCATGCCGCCGATGAAGGTGACAAATTCTGGATGCTCATAGATGCCCGGCTTGATGGCTTGCTTGGCGACGGCAAGATCGAGGTAGCCGGGGCGATTGGCGCTGAACAGGGTTTGCCGCAGTTGCGGACAAACTTTCCAGTACGCCTGCAAGGCATCCACGTCGGCGCTGGGAATGCCTCCTTTCAGATGGCCCTCGATGTCCTGGATATCCTCGACCTGCTGGCTGTCGATGTAGCGCGGGATGTTGAGATTGAAGTCGTTCTTCTCAATTTCCTCAATGCCGACCATGCGCGCGTATTTCGGGTCGCTCTCGTCGCGGCGGTTGAATACGTCGACGATCTGGTGGATGTCGCAGTCGCGCAGGCGGTTTTTCGGGCCGTCCTTCATGAAGCCGCTGCTGGCGTCGAGCATGAAGATGCCCTTGCGGCTCTGGGCGTTTTCTTTGTCGATGAGGATAATGCAGGCAGGTATGCCGGTGCCGTAGAACAAATTGGCGGGCAGGCCGATGATTCCCGTGATATAGCCCTTGCGAATCAGGCTGCGGCGGATGTCGGCCTCAGCATTGCCGCGAAACAACACGCCGTGCGGCAGGATGCAGGCGCCTTTTCCGGTGCTCTTAAGTGAGCGGATGATGTGCAGCAAGTAGGCGTAATCGCCCTGCTTGGCGGGCGGAGTGCCGAAATGCTGGAAGCGCTCGTACGGGTCGTTGAGCGGATCGATGCCGGTGCTCCAGCGCTTGTCGCTGAACGGCGGATTGGCGACGACGTAGTCGAAGGTCTTGAGCGAGCCGTCGTCGCCGGTGAACAGGGGATTGGCGATGGTGTTGCCCTGTTTGATTTCCGCCGTGGGGTTGTATGCAGGATCATGTTCATGCGCGCCAAGCCGGAAGTGGCCGCATCCTTCTCCTGACCGTACAGCGTGACTTTGGCATGAGCTTCGTCACCCACTTTCAGCAATAGCGAACCTGACCCGCATGTCGGGTCATAAACAGTCGTGCCGTTGTTCGTTTGCGGGCTGCGGATGCCGATAATCTGCGCCATGATGCGGCTAACTTCGGCCGGTGTGTAGAACTGGCCCTTGCTCTTGCCGCTTTCGGCGGCAAAGTGGCGCATCAGGTATTCGTAAGCGTCGCCGAGGATGTCATCACCCTCCGCGCGATTCTTGCTGAAGTCGAGCGCCTTGTTCTCGAAGATGGAGATCAAGTTGGTGAGCCGGTCGACAATTTCCTGGCCGCTGCCCAGCTTGCTCGGATCGTTGAAGTCGGGCATGTCCGACAGCTTGTTGGCCTTTGCCAGCGGACCGATGATTTTCTTGTTGATCTGGTCGCCGATGTCGGACCTGCCCTTGAGGGCGACCATGTCGTTGAAGCTGGCGCCGTGCGGAATCACGATGGGCGCGTAGGGCACGCCAGCATACTTATCAGAAATATACTTCACGAACAGCAGGACGAGAACGTAGTCCTTGTACTGGCTGGCGTCCATGCCACCGCGCAACTCATCGCAGGATTGCCACAGGGAGGAATAGAGTTCGGACTTCTTGATTGCCATAGACTGCTTTATTGTGGAATGAATAAGTGCGACAGACGGAAAAGTCGTTACTTTACCGCATGCGCCACGGCATATGCACCATAACGGGAGTGTATTCGCACCAGACTGCGGCCAAAGCCCCAGTGGTGCACTGATCCCCCTAGCCTCTCAAGACATTCCTTCGCACCGCCGACAGCTCTATAGCGTAAAATCCAACTCGCTGTTTTTGTCCTGATGTAAGGCTGCCAAATGCGTTACCTGAACCATCTCCTCCTGGCCGCACTGGTCAGCTTGTCCACTTGCGCGCAGGCGCGCGGGCCGTCCGGCCAGCCCGGCCAGTTCGGACTCCTACGCGGTGCGCTCAGCTGGTCGCCGTCGTACGGCCACGGCGCGCACGACACCGAGCAGTGCGCCGTTGGCCGCGGCTGGCTTTGTGCTGCACGGATGTGGCCGCAATACGAGCATGGCTTATCCGAAAGCTGCTCGACCGAGAAGCTTTCGCCGCAGGTGAAGGCGGAAGTACCGCCGCTGTCCAATCCGCCAAACTGGTCGGGCCACGAATGTGAACAAGCACGGCACCTGCTCGGGCCCTCGACCGACCGGCTACTTCAACCTGTCGGCGAAGCTGAAGAACCAGGTCGTTATCCCGGCCCCGTTCCAGCGTCCGACGGCGCCGGTGCGCACCAGCTACAACGACTTCGTCAAGGCGTTCAAGGCAGCCAACCCGAAAACCCAGCCGTATTCGGTGCTGCCGTTCTGCGCAGGCGGCGGGCGCTACCTGCGCGAGGTCCACGTCTGCTACGACAAGGCCGGCGCGTCGCGAAGCTGCAGCGAAGGCCAGATCAAGCGCAGCTATAAAAGTTGCCGCCAGGAGAGCTTCGTACTGGAGAGCGTGCGCTGACCATTTCAGGGTAAGCTTCCGTATCAAACTACGGAGACTCCCTGATGAAAATCCTGATGGTTTTGACCTCGCATGAGCAGTTGGGCGATACCGGCAAGAAAACCGGTTTCTGGCTTGAGGAATTCGCCGCGCCCTATTACGTGTTCAAGGATGCCGGCGCCAACATCACGCTGGCGTCGCCCAAAGGCGGGCAGCCGCCGCTCGATCCGAAGAGCGACGAGCCGGGTGCCCAGACCGAAGCCACCAAACGCTTCAAGGACGATCCCGAAGCCGCCATCGCGCTGGCCAACACACTTCCGCTGTCCGAGATCTCCGACGGCGACTACGACGCCGTGTTCTACCCGGGCGGCCACGGTCCTTTGTGGGACCTCGCCACCGACAAGCGGTCGATCAAGATCATCGAAACCATGTACGGGGACGGCAAGGTGGTGGCGGCCGTTTGCCACGCGCCGGCGGCCTTCATCAACGCCACCGGGCAGGACGGCGGCCCGCTGGTACGCCACAAGCGCGTGACCGGGTTCTCGAACAGCGAGGAGGAAGCGGTCGGTCTGTCGAAAACCGTTCCCTTCCTGCTGGAAGACGCGCTGCTCGAAAGCGATGCCCGCTACAGCCGCGGGCCGGACTGGCACCCGTATGTGGTCACCGAAGGAAGCCTGGTCACGGGACAGAACCCTGCGTCGTCGGCGCCCGCGGCCGAGGAAGTGTTGCGCATCCTGGGCGCCTACCGCAAACAGGAATAATTCAGCCGCCCTTCCCGTTTTCCAAGTGCGTTTACAGCGCGCCTTCGCCTTTTTAGAAAATCTTTACGCCGGCTTCGATAAGCTTTCCTTCGTGGCTTCCATGCCCACGACTGCATAAGCTTATCGATTAAAAACCACAGTAAGGATTCATCATGAAGAAGACGATTCTCGCTACCGCCGTACTGGCGGTCCTGGCGACCGGCTACGTACGCGCCGAAGAAGCGAAGCCTGAACACGAGATTAGTTTCAACGCAGCCGCCACCTCGGACTACCGCTACCGCGGCATTTCGCAGACGCGCCTGAAGCCCGCGCTGCAGGGCGGCGTGGATTACGCTCACTCCCCGTCGGGTTTCTACGCAGGCGCCTGGGCTTCCACCATCAAATGGACGAAGGACGCAGGCGGCGATGGAAACATCGAACTCGACCTGTACGCAGGCAAGCGCGGCCAGCTCGGCGCGGACCTTGCCTACGACATCGGCGTGCTGACCTATGTGTATCCATCGAACGGCCTGGCCCACGTGCCCGGTTTCGTCAGCGCGAACACGACCGAAATCTATGGCCAGCTCGGCTTTGGCCCCGCTTACGCCAAATACTCGCACTCAGTGACCAACCTGTTCGGTTTCGTCGACAGCAAGAACAGCGGCTACCTCGACCTGGGCGCGAACATCGAAGCGGCTGCCGGCACGATCATCAACCTGCACGCCGGCCACCAGCGCGTGGAGAACAACTCGGCCGCCAGCTATACCGACTGGAAAGTGGGCATCACCAAGGACTTTGGCGTGGTCACCGGCGCACTCGCGCTGATCGGTACCAATGCCGGCAAGACCGCGTATGCATCGCCTACAAACGGCAAATTCCTCGGCAAGAACGCACTCGTACTGACCGTCAGCAAGACCTTCTGATCAATGCCCGGCGGCGCGATTTTTACACCTTGTTTACATCCCGCCGCCAGGTCTTTACAAAATTTTTAGCCTGATCTGGCTACTCTTCTTCTTATCAAAACCAACAATGGTGAGGGTGTAATGGACTTTGTATTTATCGGGGGCCTCCTGCTGGGATTCGCCCTCGTCGTGGCGTTCGCCGCCGGCTGCGCCAAACTGGGAGGCACGCAATGAACCACTTCTACATTATCGGCGCCATCGTGTCGGCCGCCCTGCTGGTCTACCTGATCGTCGCCCTGCTGAAAGCGGAGGACCTGTGATGACGACCCAATCCGCTCTCCTTCTCGCCGCCTTCCTCGTGGCGCTGCTTGCGCTTGCCTACCCGCTCGGTGTCGTCCTGGCGCGCGTCGGCGACGGCGGCCGCGTTCCCGGCCTTGGCTGGCTTGGCCCCGTTGAACGCCTTCTGTACCACGCCGCCGGCGTCGATGCCGGCAAAGGAATGGGCTGGAAGGGCTACGCGATCGCCCTGATGATCTTTAATACGGTTGGCGCGCTGTTCGTCTATGGCATCCAGCGCTTCCAGTCGTACTTGCCGCTCAACCCGCAAGCGATGGCAAACGTGTCCCCGGATTCCTCGTTCAACACTGCGGTCAGCTTCGTTGCGAATACCAACTGGCAGGGCTACAGCGGCGAACAAACCATGAGCTACCTGACGCAGATGCTCGCGCTGACGTGCCAGAACTTCTTCTCCGCCGCCACCGGCATCGCTGTGGCGTATGCGCTGATCCGCGGCTTCAGCTCGCGCTCGGCCAGCTCGATCGGCAATTTCTGGGTCGATATGACCCGCAGCACCCTGTACGTCCTGCTGCCGCTGTCGCTCCTGCTGTCGGTCGTCCTGATCGGGCAAGGCGTGATCCAGAACTTCTCGCCCTACAAGGAAGTCGCCCTGATCGATCCGGTCTCCTATACCCTGCCTGTGAAGTCGGCGGACGGACAACCGGTGCTTGATGCGAAAGGCGTAGCGCTGACGGAAACCGTTGTTGCGCGCACGCAGACCATCGCGATGGGCCCGGCCGCGTCGCAGGAAGCCATCAAGATGATCGGCACCAATGGCGGCGGCTTCTTCAACGCCAATTCGGCGCACCCTTACGAAAACCCTACCCCGCTGTCGAACTTCCTGCAGATGCTGGCGATCTTCCTGATTCCGGCTGGCCTGTGCTTCGCATTCGGCCGCATGGTCGGCGACCAGCGCCAGGGCTGGGCGGTACTGGCGGCCATGACGGTGATCTTCGTCGCCGCCACGGTAGCGATCATGGTCGCGGAACAGCAGGCCCACCCTGCACTAGCGCCGATGGGCGTCGACCAGACTGCCACCCTGACCCAGGCCGGCGGCAACATGGAAGGCAAGGAAACGCGCTTCGGCATCAGTGCCAGCGCCCTGTTCGCCGCCGTGACTACCGCTGCGTCGTGCGGCGCCGTCAATGGGATGCATGACTCGTTCACGCCCCTGGGCGGCATGGTGCCCATGGTGCTGATGCAGCTTGGCGAAGTGGTATTCGGCGGCGTCGGTTCCGGCCTGTACGGCATGCTGGTGTTCGCGATCATGGCCGTGTTCATTGCGGGCCTGATGATCGGCCGCACTCCGGAATACCTGGGCAAGAAAATCCAGGCCTACGACATGAAGATGATGTCGCTGACGATCCTCGTGACGCCAACGCTGGTACTGGCGGGAACCGCGATTGCGGTACTGCTCGACGTCGGCAAGGTCGGCATGGCCAATCCGGCCGCACACGGCTTCTCGGAAGTGCTGTACGCATTCAGTTCGGCGGCCAACAACAACGGCAGCGCGTTCGCTGGACTGTCGGCCAACACCCCGTTCTATAACACCATGCTGGCGATCGCCATGTGGTTCGGCCGCTTCGCCGTCATCGTGCCGGTACTGGCTATCGCCGGTTCGCTGGCCGCCAAGCCGCGGCTGCAGGCCAACTCCGGCACCATGCCGACGCATGGCCCGATGTTCATCGGCCTGCTCGTGGGCGTGGTCATGCTGATCGGCGTGCTGAACTATGTCCCGGCCCTCGCGCTCGGCCCAGTTGTCGAACATCTGCAGCTTTTCACGGATAAATAAAATGAGCACCCACGAGCATACGATGCCTCAAGCAAGTACGTCACGCCACGGCCTGACGCTTTTCGATTCCTCCTTGATCGGCCCGGCCATCGTCGACGCCTTCAAGAAGCTTGACCCGCGCGTCCAGTTGCGCAGCCCGGTGATGTTTGTCGTTTTCATCGGCAGCATCATCACCACCCTGCTGTACCTGCAATCCCTGTTCGGCCAGGGCGAAGCCAGTTCCGGCTTTATCCTGGCCACCTCGGCCTGGTTGTGGTTCACGGTCCTGTTTGCGAACTTCGCAGAGGCGCTGGCGGAGGGCCGCAGCAAGGCGCAGGCGGCTTCGCTGCGCTCGATGAAACAGACGGTGATGGCGAAGAAGCTGGCGACGCCAAAGCACGGCACCACCTGGCTGCCGGCCCAGGCCGACGACCTGCGCAAGGGACACTATGTGCTGGTCGAAGCGGGCGACGTGATCCCGATCGACGGCGAAGTGATCGAAGGCGTGGCCTCGGTCGATGAAAGCGCCATCACCGGCGAATCGGCGCCGGTCATCCGCGAGTCGGGCGGCGATTTCAGCGCCGTCACCGGCGGCACCCGCGTGCTGTCGGACTGGCTGGTGGTTCAGGTCTCCGTCGATCCTGGCCAGACCTTCCTCGACCGCATGATCGCCATGGTCGAAGGCGCGCGCCGCCAGAAGACGCCGAACGAGATCGCGCTGACCATCCTGCTGCTGGCCCTGACCGTCATCTTCCTGATCGTGACGATGACGCTGCTGCCGTTCTCGCTGTATTCGGTCGGCGTGGCCGGCGCCGGCTCGCCGGTATCGATCACAGTGCTGGTAGCGCTGCTGGTGTGCCTGATCCCGACCACCATCGGCGGCCTGCTGTCGGCCATCGGCGTGGCGGGCATGAGCCGCATGATGCAAGCGAACGTAATCGCCACCTCAGGCCGCGCAGTGGAAGCAGCCGGCGACGTCGATGTGCTGCTGCTGGATAAAACCGGCACCATCACACTGGGCAACCGCCAGGCGTCGCGCTTCATTCCGGCTCCGGGCGTCAGCGAACAGCAGCTCGCCGACGTCGCCCAGTTGGCATCGCTGGCCGACGAAACGCCG
Organism: Massilia cavernae; assembly: GCF_003590855.1. Lineage (GTDB taxonomy): Bacteria > Pseudomonadota > Gammaproteobacteria > Burkholderiales > Burkholderiaceae_D > Telluria_A > Telluria_A cavernae. Next base: position 32,873 of record NZ_QYUP01000012.1, on the reverse strand, counting down.
GAAGGCCGCAGCATCGCTGTGCTGGCCAAGGAGCGTTTCAACATCCGTGGTCGCGAGATGGCCACCATGCACCACGTGTTCGTGCCTTTCACTGCCCAGACGCGCATGAGCGGCATCGACATCGACACGCGCCAAGTGCGCAAGGGCGCGACCGACGCGGTGCGCCAGTACGTGACGGCACTGGGACATCCGTTCCCGGCCGAAGTGGCGCGTGCGGTGGAAGACGTCTCGCGCAGCGGCAGCACGCCGCTGGTGGTGACCGACAGCGGCCGGGTCATGGGCGTCATCGAGCTGAAGGACATCGTCAAGGGCGGCATCAAGGAGCGCTTCGCCGAGCTGCGCCGCATGGGCATCAAGACCGTGATGATCACCGGCGACAACAAGTTGACCGCGGCGGCGATCGCCGCCGAAGCGGGCGTGGACGACTTCCTGGCCGAAGCCACGCCGGAAGACAAGCTCAAACTGATCCGCAGCTACCAGGCCGAGGGCCGGCTGGTGGCCATGACCGGCGACGGCACCAACGACGCACCCGCGCTGGCACAGGCCGACGTCGCGGTGGCGATGAACTCCGGGACACAGGCGGCCAAGGAGGCCGGCAACATGGTCGACCTGGATTCGAATCCGACCAAGCTGCTGGAAGTGGTCGAAATCGGCAAGCAGATGCTGATGACGCGCGGCTCGCTGACCACCTTCTCGATCTCGAACGATATCGCCAAGTACTTCGCGATCATCCCGGCGGCATTCGTGGGCACCTATCCGCAGCTGAAATCGCTCGACATCATGCAGCTCACCAGCCCCTCTTCGGCGATCATGTCGGCGGTGATCTTCAATGCCCTGATCATCGTGTGCCTGATTCCGCTCGCGCTCAAAGGTGTGCAATACCGCGCCATAGGCGCCGCCGCGCTGCTGCGCCGCAACCTGCTGGTGTATGGCCTCGGCGGCATCCTGCTCCCGTTCGCGGGCATCAAGCTGATCGACATGATCCTGGCGATGCTCAACCTGGCCTGACCCTACATTTTTCGGAGCAAACATGAAATCAACCCTTCGTCCCGCGCTGGTCCTGTTCGGCGCACTCACCCTGGTCTGCGGCGTCCTGTATCCGCTGGCCGTCACCGGCATCGGCCAGGTGGCATTTCCCGAGCAGGTGGAAGGCAGCATCGTCTCGCGCGCGGGCCAGCCGGTCGGCTCGATGCTGATCGGCCAGTCGTTCTCGTCGCCGCGCTATTTCTGGGGCCGTCCATCGGCCACCGGCCCAATGCCGAACAACGCCAGCGGTTCGAGCGGCTCCAACCAGGGCCCGACCAATCCGGCGCTGACGGCAGCCATCCAGGGCCGCGTCGACGCCCTGAAGGCGGCCGACCCGGCCAACACCGCAGCAATTCCGGTGGACCTGGTGACCGCGTCGGGCAGCGGCCTGGATCCGGAAATCAGCGTCGCCGCAGCCGTGTACCAGGCCGGGCGGGTGGCGCGCGAGCGCACCATATCGCCCGAAAAGGTGCTTGAACTGGTCGGGGAACACACACAGGAACGGTATTTCGGCTTCTTCGGCGAGCCGCGTGTGAACGTGCTCGCGCTGAATCTGGCACTGGACGCGGAAAGTGCGCATACTTCCAAGTAACGAAGCTTTGATGCGATCCCATGTTTCCAACTGACGCAAACCGGCCCGACCCGGACGCCCTGCTTGCCCACATCGAGGCCGAGGAGTCCAGGGCTGCGCGCGGCCGGCTGCGCATTTATTTCGGCGCCTCCGCCGGCGTGGGCAAGACCTACGCCATGCTGGCGGCGGCCCGGAAGCTGCAGGCCGATGGCCAGCAACTGCTGGTCGGGGTGATCGAAACCCACGGCCGCAGCGAAACCGCGTCGCTGCTCGAGGGTCTCGAGCAGCTGCCGCTCAAGGAGATCGAATACCGCAGCAAGACGCTGCGCGAATTCGACCTCGACGCCGCCCTCGAACGGCATCCCCCCTTGATCCTGGTGGACGAACTGGCGCATTCGAACGCGCCCGGTTCGCGCCACCCGAAGCGGTGGCAGGATGTCGAGGAGCTGCTGGACGCCGGCATCGACGTGCTTACCACCGTCAATGTCCAGCATCTCGAAAGCCTGAACGATGTCGTCGGCGGCATTACAGGCATACGCGTGGCCGAAACCGTTCCCGATACGGTGTTCGATGAGGCGCACGAAGTCGTGCTGGTCGACCTGCCTGCCGATGAACTGCTGTCGCGGCTCCGGACCGGGCGGGTGTACCAGGCCCCGCAGGCGCAGCGCGCGTCACAAAACTTCTTCAGGAAAGGCAACCTGATCGCCCTGCGCGAACTGGCCTTGCGCCGCACGGCCGACCGCATCGAGGACGACGTGCGCGCCTACCGCGTCGAAAAATCGATCGATGCGATCTGGAAGACCGGCGCCTCCCTGCTGGCCCTCGTCGGACCGCGTCCCGGCTGCGACCATGTGGTGCGCAGCACGGCGCGCCTGGCCGGCCAGCTCGGCACGGAATGGCATGCCATCTATGTCGAAACGCCCGCGTTGCAGCGCCTGCCGGCTGACGAGCGCGAACGCATCCTGAAAACCCTGAAGCTGGCCGAGGACCTCGGGGCAAGCACCGCGGTGCTGTCGGGACGCGACATCGCGCAGGCTGCGCTGGAGTATGCGCGCAGCCATAACCTGTCGAAGATCACGCTCGGGCGCGGCCATCCTTCCTGGCCGTGGCGCACGCCGCATATCCGCGCTCTGGCACACAGCGCTCCCGACATCGACCTGATCGAGATTGGCGACGCGGCCAATCGCCCCGCCAAGCCCGAGCCGCGGATGACCGGGGCTTTCGCCAATCCGGCTGCCTTCAAGACCCGCGCCGTCGGCTACGCGGTCGCCGCCGGTGCAAGCCTGGCGGCAGCGCTCATTACCACGCCGATGCTCGCCTTCCTCGACCTGGCCAACATCGCCATGCTGTTCCTGCTGGTGGTGGTACTTGTCGCAGTACGCTTCGGACGCGGGCCGTCGGTGCTGGCCACCTGCATCAGCGTAGCCTGCTTCGATTTCTTCTTCGTTCCTCCGCGCTTCAGCTTTGCGGTATCCGACCTGCAGTACCTGGTGACTTTCGCGGTAATGCTCGTGGTCGGGCTGATCACGGGGCACCTGACCTCCGGACTGCGCTTCCAGGCGCGCGTGGCGGCACACCGGGAAAGCCGCGCGCGCGCCCTGTACGAATTCGCGCGCGATTTGTCGGGCGCATTGCAAACCGAACAGATCTTCGACACCACCCGCGCCGTACTCGGCAAGGCATTCCGCGCCCGCGCCACGCTGCTGGTGCCGGACGGCGAAGGCCGCTTGCAGCCGCCCGCCACGAGCGAAGCCGCTCCGCCGGTGTCGCTGGATCTCGGCATCGCCCAGTGGGCGTTTGACCATGCCGAGAATGCCGGGCTGGGTACCGATACCCTGCCGGCCAGCCCAATCTTCTACCTGCCGCTGGTGGCGCCGATGCGCACGCGCGGCGTGCTTGCGATCGAACCGGAGCATCCGCGCTGGATCCTGATTCCGGAACAGCGGCAGCAACTCGACACCTTCGCCGCACTGGCCGCGATTGCGCTCGAACGGGTGCATTACATCGAGGTTGCGCAGGGCGCGCTGGTCAACATGGAGTCCGAGCGGCTGCGCAATTCGCTGCTGGCGGCCTTGTCGCACGACCTGCGCACACCCCTCACTTCACTTGTCGGACTGTCCGAATCGCTGGCCGAGTCGCGCCCCGCGCTGGCCCCTTCGCAGCTCGACGCGGCACAGGCCCTGCACCAGGAGGCCCTGCGCATGAGCGCGATGGTAGCGAACCTGCTGGACATGGCCCGCATCCAGAGCGGCGAGATCAGGTTCAACCTCCAGTGGCACGCGCTGGAGGAGGCGGTGGGAAGCGCCCTGCGCGCCAGCGCGCTCACGCTGCGCCAGCACGTGGTCGTCACGAAAGTGCCGCGCGACCTTCCGCTGGTGCGCTTCGACGCGGTCCTGATCGAACGGGTCTTGTGCAACCTGGTCGAAAACGCCGCCAAATACACGCCGCCGGGCTCCCGCATTGTGATCGAGGCGAAGCTGCACGGCAGCTCCGTCAACGTCATCGTTTATGATAACGGCGCCGGGCTTCCACCCGGAAAAGAGGAAGCCCTGTTCGAAAAATTTGCGCGCGGCGAGCGCGAGTCCGCCAAGCCGGGCGTCGGCCTTGGCCTGGCGATTTGCCGCGCGATCGTCGAGGCGCACGGTGGAAAAATAGACGCCGGCGCCTCGCCGGAAGGTGGCGCCGCTTTCGTCTTCTCGCTGCCGCTCGGGACGCCCCCGGCAATGCCCGACCTTGAATCAGAACGTATGGAACCCGAAAATGAGTGACCCCACGCCCACCGTCCTGCTGGTTGAAGACGAACCGCAGATCCGCCGTTTCGTGCGCAGCGCAATGGAAGAGGAAGGATGGCAGGTCTTCGAAGCAGGCACGATGCAACGCGGCCTGATCGACGCCGGCACGCGCAAGCCGGACCTGGTCATACTTGATCTCGGGCTCCCGGACGCCGATGGCGTGGAGTTCATCCAGGACGTACGAAAATGGTCTGCGGTACCAGTGATCGTCCTGTCCGCCCGTACCAACGAAGCGGACAAGATTCGCGCGCTCGACGCCGGCGCCGACGACTACCTCACCAAGCCTTTCGGCGTCGGGGAGTTGCTGGCACGAGTGCGCGCAACCCTGCGCCGCAACCGCACGGGAAGCGGCGCCGATGATGGCGTGGTTCAGTTCGGCGACGTCGCAGTCAACCTGAAAGACCGGCGCGTGACAAAGGCCGGGCAAAATGTCCACCTGACCCCCACCGAATACAGGCTGCTGGCGGCGATGGTGGCAAACGTCGGCCGCGTCGTCACGAACCCGCAGCTGCTGCGCGCGGTGTGGGGTCCATCCAACTCGGAAAACGGCCACTACCTGCGCATCTACATGGGGCACCTTCGCCACAAGCTCGAGGATGATCCGGCCCAGCCGCGCTACCTGATTACCGAAACCGCGGTCGGCTACCGGCTGATTGCGCCTGCCTGAGGCTTCGATGCCGAAGGGAAGAACAGCTGCTGGCCCTGCGGCTTGAACGATGCGATTTTCTGCTGCCCTTCGCTTGAGGTGATCCAGTCGATCAGCTGCATCGCGCCCTTGTGGTTGACGCCCTTGTGCCGCTCCGGATTGACGGCGATGATGCCGTAGGGGTTGTACATCCGCGGGTCGCCCTGCACCAGCACCTCGAGCCCGGTGCGCGCCTTGTAGCTGCTATAGGTGGCTCGGTCGGTCAGCGTGTAGGCCTGCAGTTCCGCCGCCATGTTCAGCACTTCGCCCATGCCGAGGCCCGCCGAGACGTACTTGCCGGTGGCAGGCTGCACGCCCGCCGTCTTCCAGTACGATTTCTCCATCACGTCGGTGCCGGAGTTGTCGCCGCGCGAGATGAATTTTGCATCGCTGGCCGCGATCTTTTTGAACGCCGCGATGACGTCCTTGCCGCCGCTAACTCTAGCGGGATCGGCCGCCGGTCCCGCGACAACGAAGTCGTTGTACATCACGTCGCGCCGGTCGATGCCATGGCCTTCCGCGACAAACTTGTCCTCTGCCCCGCGCGCATGAACCAGCGTGACGTCGACGTCGCCATTCCTTGCCAGTTCCAGCGCCTTGCCGGTGCCGACCGAGATCACGCGCACCTTGCTGCCGGTTTTCGCTTCGAAGGCAGGCAGCAGCCAGGCCAGCAGGCCGGAGTTTTCGGTGCTGGTGGTGGTGGACAGGCGGATCGTTTGCTGCGCATGGGCGAAGGGCGCGATGGCCAGGACGGCAAGTGCGAGGAAGCTACGCAGGTGCATGTGTTCTCCGGTCAGGTTACAAGTGAAAGCGGCGGCTCGCCGCGGTTGGTGTTGCGCCTTTCCAGCCTGCCGTCGCGCAGCTTGATGCGGACCACGCCGGGCAGGCCGATCAGGTCGCGGTCATGGCAGGCCATGACCACGGTCGTTCCTCCTTCAAGCAGCTGCGGTATCAGCGCCAGCACCTGCTCGCGCGCCGCGCCGTCGAGGTTGGAGGTGGGCTCGTCGAGCAGCAGCAGTTTCGGTTCCAGTACCTTGGCGCGCGCCAGCGCCACGCGCTGCTTTTCGCCGCCGGACAGGCGCGCCGGATCGCTGCCGCGAAGGTGCGACACGCCCGCCCATTCCATCGCGTCATCCACGATCCGCGCCAGCTTCGCATTCGGCGTGCCGCGCACCTTCAGGCCATAACCCACATTGTCCGCCACGCTGGTCGAGAACATCACGGGATGCTGGTGCACGTAGACGATCGCGGCGCGCATCGCGGCGGGATACGGGTCCAGCTGCACCGGCTCGCCCGCGAACTCCACGCCGGAAGTACCGGCAAGCTCCAACCCCGCCAGGATGCGCAGCAAGGTGCTTTTGCCGCACCCATTCACGCCGGTCAGCACGTAGGCGCGACCGGCATCCAGCGAAAACGGCGCGATGTCGAACAGAATGCGGTCGCCGAACTGCTTGTGCAGCCTTGCGATGCGGAGCAGGACGGTCACCGCACGCCTCCCGCCGCGTGCGCGTCGCCCTGCAGCAGCATCAGCGCGCCGTTCATCACGAGTGCGATCGTCACCAGAACGATGCCAAGCGCGATCCCTTGCGCGAAATCGCCCTTGCTGGTTTCCAGTGCGATGGCGGTGGTGATGGTGCGGGTTTCACCGGCGATGTTCCCGCCGACCATCAGCGCGCATCCGACCTCGGAGATCACCCGGCCAAAGCCGCTGATCACGGCGGCCATCACGCCGAAGCGCGCTTCGTGCAGCACCGCCGCCATCACGCGCAGCTTCGAGGCGCCGTGCGCGACGGCCGTTTCGGCGAAGCGCGGGTCGGCCGCCTGCACCGCGGCCAGCGTGAACGCCACCAGCACGGGCAGGACGATCAGCACTTGGCCGAAGACGATGCCGGGCTGGGAGAACAGCCAGTGCATCGCGCCCAGCGGCCCATGGCGCGACAACAGCAGGTACAGGAGAAGGCCGATCAGTACCGTCGGCAGCGACAGCGCCGCCTGCACCAGCCAGATCGCTATGCGCCGGCCAGCGAAGCGATGGCTGGCGATGACGTACCCAAGCACTACCGCAAACGGCGCCGCCAGCAGCAGCGCGGCGGCGGTGGTCTTGAGCGACACCCAGATGATTTGCCACAGCGCCGCATCGCCCGACAACAGCAGGCCGAAGGCGGCAATGGTGGCGTCGATCAGCGACATCAGGCGATGCGCGGCGCTGCCTCGAGCAGCTGCGGCTCGAAATCGATGCTGCCGTGCCTTGTCAGCAGAAGGAAGTGCTTGCCGGTGCAGCGCGCAAGCAGCGTCATGCCGACTTTTTCGGCGACCATATGGCCCATCTGCGTGGTGCCCGAGCGCGACAGCAGGAAGGGGATGCCCATCTGCGCGCCCTTGATCACCATTTCGGAGGTAAGGCGGCCGGTGGTGTAGAACACCTTGTCGCCGCCTTCGAGCTGGTCGAGCCACATCCGGCCGGCGATGGCGTCGACCGCGTTGTGGCGGCCCACGTCCTCGATGAAATACAGCAGTTCGCCCGCCTTCGTGAACAGCGCGCAGCCATGTACGGAGCCGGCCTGCTTGTAGATGGATTGCTGGGTGCGGATGGTTTCGACGATGCGGTAGATGGTCGACTGCGCGAGGCGCGCGTCCGGCGGCAGCGCGATTTTGTCGATATCGTCCATCAAGCCACCGAACACGGAGCCCTGCCCGCAGCCGGTGGTGACTACCTTCTTCGAGGTGCGTTCCTCGACGTCGGCAATGCCGTTGCGGGTGACGACGGCCACCGAATCGACCGACCAGTCCACCTGCACCGATACCACGTCGGAGATAGAGCGCACCAGGCGCTGGTTGCGCAGGTAGCCGAGCGTCAGCGCTTCCGGCGCGCCGCCGAGCGTCATCAGGGTGACCAGTTCGCGCTTGTCGACGTAGACGGTGAGCGGGCGTTCGGCGGGAATCGCGATGGTCGAACGGCGTCCGCGCTCGTCCACCACCTCGACGTCATGGGTGAGGCTGGCGGAGGCTTCCGACAGTTGTGGCCGATACCGGAAAGGGGACGCTGTCATGTTGACGATTGTGCCATGTCTTCCAGTATCTGTCCTCCGCCGTACGAGCCCTGTTCCGCCACTTCGCCCCCGAGCGATACGCGGATCGCGCAGTACTTGAACTCAGGAATCTTTCCGTACGGATCCAGCGCGGCGTTGGTGAGCCGGTTGATCGCTGCTTCGTAGTAACAGAACGGGACGAAGATGGCGCCGCGCGGCGAACTGTCGTCGGCGCGCGCGAACAGCGTCACCGTGCCGCGGCGCGACTCGATGGTGATCACGTCGCCCGGCTTGCCGCCCATCGCCGACAGGTCGAGCGGGTGCACCAGCGCCACCGGGTCGGGCTCGATCGCGTCCAGCACCGCGGCACGCCGCGTCATGCTGCCGGTGTGCCAGTGTTCGAGCTGGCGGCCGGTGATCAAGACCATCGGGTAGTTGGTGTCGGGGCGTTCGTCGGCCGGGATGATGTCGGCCGGGACGAAGCGCGCACGGCCCGACTCGCGCGGGAAGGTTTCGGTGAAGACCACAGGCTCGCCGGGGTCGCCCTCCTGCGCGCATGGATAGGTGACCGCGTGCTCGCGCTCCAGCCGCTCCCACGTGATGCCGCCGATGCTGGGCATGGTGCGGCGCATCTCGTCGAACACTTCCGACACGTGCCCGTACTGCCATTCGAGGCCCAGCCTGCGCGCCATCTGCTGGATGATCCACAGGTCCTGCTTCGCGTCGCCGGGCGGGTCGATGGCCTGGCGGCCGATCTGCACCAGGCGGTCGGTGTTGGTGAAGCTGCCGGTTTTTTCCGGGAAGGCGCTGGCGGGCAGGATCACGTCGGCCAGGTAGGCGGTCTCGGTCAGGAAGATGTCCTGCACCACCAGGTGGTCGAGTGCGGCCAGCGATTCGCGCGCGTGGTTGGCGTCGGGATCTGACATGGCCGGGTTCTCGCCCATGATGTACATGCCGCGCACTTCCTTGCGCAAGATCGCGTCCATGATCTCGACCACGGTCAGGCCCGGCGTGCTGTCCAGCGCAGTTCCCCAGGCCTGCTCGAACTTCGCCAGCGCGGCCGGGTTGTCGACGCGCTGGTAGTCGGGGAACATCATCGGGATCAGGCCAGCGTCGGAGGCGCCCTGCACGTTGTTCTGGCCGCGCAGCGGATGCAGGCCGGTGCCGGGACGGCCGATCTGGCCGGTCATCAGCGCCAGCGCGATCAGGCAGCGCGCGTTGTCGGTGCCGTGGATGTGCTGCGAGATGCCCATGCCCCACAGGATCATCGACGCCTTCGACGTGGCGTACAGGCGCGCCACGTAGCGGATGGTGTCGGCGTCGATGCCGCAGATCGGCGCCATCAGCTCGGGGCTGTAGCCGGCCACGTTGCGTTCCAGTTCCTCGTAGCCGATGGTGCGGCTTTCAATGAACCCTTTGTCGACCAGGCCTTCGCTGACGATCACGTGCATCATGGCGTTCAGCAGCGCGACGTCGGTGTCGGGCTTGAACTGCAGGTAGCGGTGGGCGGTGCGCGCCAAGTCGGAACGGCGCGGATCGCACACGACCAGCTTCGTGCCGGCCTTGACGGCGTTCTTGATCCAGGTCGCCGCCACCGGATGGTTCACGGTAGGGTTGGCGCCGATGATGATCACCACCTCGGCGCGGGTCACGTCCATCACCGGGTTCGATACCGCGCCGGAGCCTATTCCCTCCAATAGCGCAGCCACCGACGAGGCGTGGCACAGGCGGGTGCAGTGGTCGACGTTGTTGCTGCCGAAACCAGTGCGCACCAGCTTCTGGAACAGGTAGGCTTCCTCATTGCTGCCCTTGGCGGAGCCGAAGCCCGCCAGCGAGCGCTTGCCGTAGGTGTCGCGGATGTTCGCGAGCTTGCCGCCCGCCGCTTCGAGGGCTTCTTCCCACGTCGCTTCGCGGAACACGTCCAGCACGCGATCCGGATCCATCGTGAAGTCGCCGGATTTGGGCGCGTCGGCGCGGCGGATCAAGGGTTTGGTAAGGCGGTGCGGATGGTGCGCGTAGTCGAAGCCGTAGCGGCCCTTCACGCACAGGCGTTCGTGGTTCGCGGGGCCGTCGCGGCCTTCCACGTAAAGGATCTTGTTGTCCTTGACGTTGTAGGTCAGCTGGCAGCCTACGCCGCAGTACGGGCAGACCGAATTGACCTTCTTATCGGGCAGTGCAAGCGCCGCGTCGCGCGCGGGCATCAGCGCGCCGGTTGGGCAGGCCTGCACGCATTCGCCGCAGCCGACGCAGGTGGACGCGCCCATCGGGTCATCCATGTCGAACACGATCTTCGCGTGGTCGCCGCGGAACGCGAGGCCGATCACGTCGTTGACCTGCTCGTCGCGGCAGGCGCGCACGCAGCGCGTGCACTGGATGCAGGCGTCGAGGTTGACGGTGATCGCGGCGTGCGACGCGTCCTGTTGCGGCTGCGCGCGCGCGGCGAAACGCGGCTTGCCGACCGCCAGCTTGCGCGCCCAGGCGTCCACTTCATTGTGGCGCGTGTAGTCGGTTTCCGGCATGTCCGACAGCAGCAGCTCCAGCACCATCTTTTGCGCCGCCACCGCGCGCGGGCTGTCGGTGCGAACCTTCATGCCCGCCGCCGGATAGCGGCAGCATGAAGGCGCCAGCACGCGCTCGCCGTCGATCTCCACCATGCACGAACGGCAATTGCCGGCCGTGTCCATGCCTTCCTTGTAGCAAAGGCGGGGAATATCGATACCAACGCGGTCGGCAACCTCGATCAGCGTTTCACCTGCCGCCGCCTCGACTTCGCGGCCATTGATTTCAAACCTGGTCAGCGCGCTCATTTGGAAAGCTCGTGTGGAAAGTATTGGACAACGCAATCGACGGGGTTGGGCGCCGCCTGCCCGAGGCCGCAGATCGATGCGTCGCGCATCACGTGCGACAGTTCGTCGAGCAACGCAATATCCCAGCGATCCTGCTCAATCAGCGCCAGCGCCTTGGCGGTGCCGACGCGGCACGGCGTACACTGGCCGCATGACTCGTGCTTGAAGAAACGCATCGTGTTACGGGCAGCGGAGACTGCCGTGTCCTGGTTCGATAGCACTACCACTGCCGCCGATCCGATGAAGCAGCCGTACTGCTGCAGCGTGTCGAAATCGAGCGGAATTTCGTTCATCGAGGCGGGCAGGATGCCGCCCGACGCGCCGCCTGGAAGGTAGCCGTAGAACTGGTGGCCGTCCTGCATGCCGCCGCAGTATTCGTCGATCAGCTCCTGCACCGTGATGCCTGCCGGCGCCAGCTTGACGCCCGGCTCCTTTACGCGGCCCGATACCGAGAACGAGCGCAGGCCCTTGCGTCCATTGCGGCCATGGCTGCTGAACCAGTCGGCGCCCTTTTCCAGGATGTCGCGCACCCAGTGCAGGGTTTCGAAATTGTGCTCCAGCGTGGGCAGCCCGAACAGGCCGACCTGCGCCACGTAGGGAGGACGCAGGCGTGGCATGCCGCGCTTGCCTTCAATCGATTCGATCATCGCGGATTCTTCGCCGCAGATGTATGCGCCGGCGCCCCGGCGCAGCACAAGCTTCGGCATGCCAGCCATTGACGGATCGGCGCGCAGCTTGTCCAGCTCCTTTTCCAGCATCGCACGGCAGCCGTGGTATTCGTCGCGCAGGTAGATGAAAATAGTTTCGACGCCAACCACCCACGCTGCGATCAGTGCGCCTTCGATAAATCGGTGCGGGTCGCGTTCGAGGTAATGGCGGTCCTTGAAGGTGCCGGGTTCGCCCTCGTCGATGTTGACGGCCATCAGGCGCGGGCCGGCTTCGGCGCGAACGATGCGCCACTTGCGCCCGGCCGGAAAGCCCGCGCCACCAAGGCCGCGCAGGCCGGAACTTTCCATGGTGGCGATGACCGCCTCGGCGTCGCGCCGCCCTTCCACGCATTCGCGCAGCAGTGCATAGCCGCCGGCGGCGCGGTAGGCGTCGTAATCGATAAAGCCTTCGGGGACGTGGGTGGTTTCGCCAGCCGCTACCCTGGCGGCGATGGATTCAACGTTCGCGTGCGGCACCGGGTGCTGCCCCACCAGTACGGCCGGCGCCTGCTCGCAGCGGCCGATGCACGGGCTGCCGATGACGCGCACCTCGCGGCCGAGGATCGTGGGCAGCCTGTCGAGCAGCTCGCGCGCGCCCGCCATTTCGCAGGACAAGCCGTCGCATACGCGCACCGTCAGCGCCGCCGGGGCCTCCTCGCCTTCCTTGACGACGTCGAAGTGATGGTAGAAGGTGGCCACCTCGTACACCTCGGTTTGCGCCAGCTTCATCTCCTGCGCCAGCGCGGCCAGGTGGGCGGCGGACAGGCATTTGTACACATCCTGGATCTTGTGCAGGTGCTCGATCAGCAGGTCCGGCTGGCGCGATTCGGCGCCCAGCAGCCTCTGCACCTCTGCCAGGGCCTGCGGGTCGACGCGGCGGCCCTTGGGCGCCTGGCGTTTGCGCTCGCGGCTGGCTCCCTGCACGGCGATGGGAATGATTGGATGGTTCATCAGATTTGCTCCGAGAAACGTCGTCCTTCGGGACGGGGAGTGAAAGGAGCCGACTGCGCAGCAGTCGATGTCTTGGTCTTAAGTGTGGAACCATGGCCGAGAATGACTGTCGAACCTGGATGAAACTGGTTTACCGCTACCGCGTCAAGTCGCTGACCGGCTTGTTGAACAAGCAGGCCCGGGCAGTCAACTTCGTCTGGAACTACTGCAACGACAGACAAAAGGACGCGCTGCGTTTCGGTCGCCGCTGGCATACCGGTTTCGACCTGATCAAGCTCACCACCGGGTGCAGCAAGGAGCTTGGCCTTCACTCGGGTACGGTCAACGACGTGTGCCAGCAGTACGCCAGGTCGCGCTTCCAGTCGCGCCGTCCCTACCTTCGCTATCGGGGCAGGAAGTCCTCGGGCTGGGTGCCGTTGAAAGGACGTGAACTGAAACGCGAAGGCAATGCCTTCCGCTTCGCCGGCAATACCTTCCGCGTGTTCCATTCGCGCGCGCTGCCCGAGGGCAAAATCACCGACGGGACCAACTTCTCGCGCGACCGGCGCGGCAACTGGTTCCTCAATATCGTCCTTGAAGTACCGGCGCCGCCTGCCCGCTTGCCGGTGCGCGGTGTGGGAATCGACCTTGGTCTGAAAGACCTGGCCATGCTGAGCGACGGCAGTCGCATCGCGGCGCCGCACATCTACCGTGCCAGTGAGGCGGCGCTGGCGGTTGCCCAGCGCGCGCGCAAGAAGAAGCGGGTCGCGGCGATCCACGCAAAGATTGCCAATTGCCGCCGCCATTACCTGCACACCTGCACCAGCGCCATTGTCGGCGCGTTCGACTACATTGTGGTCGGTAATATCAATGCTTCCGCGCTCGCCAAGACCAGCATGGCGAAGTCCGTCTACGATGTCGGCTGGTCGTCCTTCCGCACACAACTGGCGTACAAGGCTGTTAAGCATGGCGCCTGGTTTGAAGAAGTGAACGAAAGCTTTACCACCCAGATCTGCTCGGATTGCGAAAATCTTTTCCAGATTCGATGCCCAAGGGCGGGACCGAAAGGTATCGCAGACCTTGGAAGCATGTTCACAGAACATGCGAAAGAATGGCGTTGTTGTGATTGCGGAGCGGTACATGATCGTGATCTCAATGCTGCGATAAACATTCTCCGTCGCGGACGTGCGACGCTAGCTGTAGGAATCCCCAACCTATAGGTTGGGGAGGACGTCAATGTTCGTGGTTCCAGTTTAATCTCGGGCCCGCACGCAAATATGCTCAAAAAAAGCATATTTAGCCTACATTTCTACTCGTAGTTTTGGAGAATAACACGGTGCATGAATGTTCAAAATAGGCTATTTTTAGCCTATGTTCAAAGTTCAAATCCGTCCCCACTGGGAAATTAGTTTCGATGCGCAAGCGCCGCTGGACACGTCGGCACTGCTCAGTCTGCTGCTAGCTGTACAGGACCAGGGCTCGATCGCGCAGGCGGCGAAATCGGTCAAGCTGTCGTATCGCTACGCCTGGGGACTGCTGCGCGAGGCTGAACGGCTGTTCGGCGCCAGCCTGCTCCAGACCGGGCGCGGGCGTGGAACCAGCCTGACGCCGCTGGCCGAAAAACTGGTCTGGGCCGACCGCCGCATCGCCGCCCGCCTGTCGCCGACGCTCGACAGCCTGGCGTCCGAACTGGAAAGCGAACTGGGGAAGATGGCGGCCGAAAAACTGCAGATGATCCGCATGGACGCCAGCCACGGATTCGCGGTGGCCGCGCTGATGGCCCACCTGGACAAGGTCGAGATGCCGATCGAACTGCGCTACCGGAACAGCACCGATGCGGTGGCGGCGCTGGCGCGCCGCGAGTGCGACCTGGCCGGCTTCCACGTGCCATGCGGCGAATACGAAAAGGCGGCGATGGCCTGGTACACGCGCTGGCTCGATCCTGGCCAGCATTGCCTGGTCCAGCTCGCGGTGCGCCACCAGGGCCTGTTTGTCGCCGCGGGCAATCCCCTGTCCATCGCGGAACTCGCCGACCTGGCCCGGCCCGGCGTGCGCTTCGTTAACCGGCAGGTCGGCTCGGGTACGCGCATGCTGCTCGAACTGATGCTGTCCGCGCAGGGCGTGTCGCCGCACGATATCGGCGGCTTCAGCAGCGCCGAATTCACCCATTCGGCGGTGGCGGCATATATCGCCAGCGGCATGGCGGACGTAGGCTTCGGGGTACGCACGGCCGCGCAGCGCTTCGGCCTGGATTTCATTCCACTGGTGCGCGAACGCTACTTCTTCGCGATGCGGCTCGACGCCGCCGGCGAACCGCTGATGCGGCAGTTCATCGCCATCCTGCAAACACCGGAATATCATGCGCGGGTCGACGAACTGACCGGATACGATGCTGCCGACACCGGCAGGATATTGTCGCTGGACGAAGCCTTCGGCGCGGCTTAGCGGCGGCGCTTTTTCCAGTTGTAGTCGGGACCTGTGACGTCGACGCCGGGATGGCCGACCAGGTCAGGATGTTCGGAGCACATGGTAATGAACTGCACGCCCTCGCCCGCGCGCTGGCGCTTGCGCAGCGCTTCCATGAAGGTCATTGCCGCCACCATCTCGCTGGTGTCGAAACCCTGGGCGTGGGGAGTGGCAGCATCCTCGTCGACAATCGTCCAGTACACCATGTACATCGCCTGCTCCATGAGGAGTTATCAGGCATTATCGTACAACAGCTCGAGGCGAACTGGCGCAGCCAAGGGGGCGCCCTACAGCCGCTCGTAGTGGGCGAACGCGCTGGCCAGCAGCGCCACCATTGCCTCATCCTGCCACGGCTTGGCGACAAACTTGTAGATCGCGCCCTTGTTGATGGCGTCGGCAAGGTTGGCCGGGCTGATGTCCGCTGTCATTAGCACGCGCACGGTGCGCGGATACATCCTCTTGATGCGCTGGAAGAAGTCGATTCCCGTGTGCCCAAGCAGCTCCTGGTCGGAGATCACCACCCCTACCTCATGCCCGGCCAGCAGTTCATACGCTTCGGCCACGCCGTGCGCCGTCATCACGTCGTAGCCGCGCCCGTCGAGCACCTTGCGGAAGGTCGACAGCACCTGCGGTTCGTCATCGACCAGCAGCACCGTGCGGCGCCTCACGGAAGGCGCCAGCGGCGCCAGATCCATGCGCAAGCCGCGCTCCAGCATTGCCACCATCGCCTGCTCCGGTAGCGGGCGGCTGAAATAATAGCCCTGGATTTCGTCGCAGCCTTCGGCCGCTAGCACGCGCAGCTGGCCCTCGGTTTCGACGCCTTCGGCAATCGCGCACAGCCCGAGGCTGTGCGCCATGCGGATCACCGCCGTCACGATCGAGCGGTCTTCCGGGTCGCTGGTCAGTCCGCGCGTGAACGACTGGTCGATCTTCAGCTTGTGGACCGGGAAGCGCTTCAGGTAGCTCAGGTTCGAGTAGCCGGTGCCGAAGTCGTCGATCGACATGCCGATACCGGTCGCGTTCAGGCGGCGCATCAGTTCGATCGACGCCTCCGGGTTTTCCATAGACAGGCTTTCGGTCAGCTCGAGTTCGAGCAGCCGTGGTTCGACGCCGTGCCGTTCAAGCGTGGCGCGCACCAGCTGGTCCATGCCCTGGTCGGAGAACTGCGAGGCAGCGACGTTGACCGCGATCGGCACCACCGGCAAACCGGCATCGAGCCAGGCGCGCAGGGTGGCGCAAGCCTTGTCCAACACCCACATCCCGATCGCGTTAATCAGGTTGCTCTCCTCGGCCACCGGGATGAACTGCAGCGGCGGGACCAGTCCCAGTTCGGGCGACTGCCAGCGCAGCAGCGCTTCCATGCCGACGATCCTGCCGCTGCGCAGGTTCACCTGCGGCTGGAAGTGCAGCACGAACTCGTTGCGCTGCAAGGCGCGGTGCAGGCCCTGCTCGAGCGCGACGCGGGCGTCGAGCAGGTTCTGCATCTCCTGCGTGAAGAACTGGAAGCTGTCGCGCCCGCTTTCCTTGGCGCGGTACATCGCGATGTCGGCGTGGCGCAGCAGCGCCTCGGCGCGTCCGTCCCGTCTGGGGGAAAGACTGATGCGCGATGCTGCCGGTGACCACATGCTCCTGGCCGCCCAGCATGACCGGCTCGCCCAGCCGCTGCGCCACGCACGCGGCGATCGTGGCCGGCATGGTTTCGCCCAGCGGCTCATCGAGCAGCAGCACGAATTCGTCGCCGCCCAGCCGCGCCACCGTGTCGGACGCCCGCACGCATTGCTTGAGGTGGGCGGCCACCATGCGCAGCAGGTTGTCGCCGCTGGCATGCCCCAGCGTGTCGTTGATGTTCTTGAACTTGTCGAGGTCGATGAACATCACTGCCAGCCGGTCGCCGTGGCGCTCCGCGCGCCGGATTGCGTGCGTCAGGCGGTCGAGGAACAGAGCGCGGTTTGGCAGGCCGGTCAGCAGGTCGTGCGTGGCCTGGTGTTCGATCGCCATCTCGTGCAGGCGCCGTTCGGTGATGTCGTGCGCGACGTTCATGACCGAAGCGGCATCGTTGAAGCGGATCGCGCAGCCGAAGAACTCGACGTCGACCAGCGAGCCGTCGAGGCGTGCCACGCGCAGCGCGCGGCGCGGCTGTTTCTGGGCTGCAGCCAGGTTGCCGAATATGCCTTGCGCCATCTGGGCGCGGAAATCTTCAGGTATCCGCGCCAGCGCCTCGGTCCCCAGCAGCTGCTCGGGCGCGCTGGCGCCGAACAGGCGCTGCGCCGCCGGATTCATGAAGACGATCTTGCCGCCGCTGTGGATCCAGATCGCGTCGGGCATCAGTTCGACCAGGGTCCGGTAGCGGCTTTCGCTTTCTTGCCGGTGGGCGTTCAGCTGGCGCTGGTTGAGGATGAGGTTGATGTCGTACAGCTCGCGGCTCTTTTTTTCGAGCAGGCTTTCAGCCTCCTTGCGCGCCGCCCGCTCGCGCGCGAGGCTGCGCGATGCGACCGTGCTGGCCAGCTGGTCCATCATGGGTTCGCGTGCGCCAGCTGGAAGCGCGCCCGGTGCATGTTGCCTTCCTTCTCGAGGTTGGTGCGGACCACCGTGATCGCTTCGCCGAAGTGCCTGATGCAGCCATTGATCAGGCCTTCGGCCAGGTCGGCAAAACCGCGCGGTGATCTGTAGAGGAGTTCCAGCTCGCCCGGCGCCGGCCGGGTGCAGGACAGGCTTGGCAGTTCAGCGTCCGGATACAGCTTGCGCACTTCGACGTGGATCACGCCGTCGATCCGCTCCAGGAATTCGAAGGTATTGTGCGCCTCGACAAACAGGGCCGGATAGCCGACGCTGAAGCGGGTGAACAGGTGTTCGCCGAACATCAGGATCAGCTGCGGCGTCGACACGCCGGTCGCATTCGACAGGGCGGTGACCATGCGCACCAGTTCCGCGTGGTCGTAGGTGCCCACCGAAGTATAGGCGCCATCGTTGGGCAAGTCGGCTTCACCGATGATCCGGTCGAGCATGTCGAGGCCCATGCGCGATTCAACCAGCTCCATAAACTCCACAAATATGACGCCTTTCATTCGGCCCCCTCATTTGTATTATGAAAATGAGTATATCGGCGAAGATAAGGGCGGGCTATCGATTCTTTGCGGCCTTACCCAAGGTGGGTAAGGAGCTGCTGCGCGCCGGGTTAATGTCGCCAGTTTGCAACACGCTCAGCCGTCCTGCTAGTCGAGCATCGGCCTCAATTCATGCCACACCATATCCGCGCTCAGCTTGCGCATGCATGCATGATGCCCGAGCGGACACTCGCGCTCGCGGCAAGGCGCGCAGTCGAGCCGCAGCGACAGCGATTTCGCCATATCGGAAAACGGTGGCGCGTGGGCGGGATCGGTCGGCCCGTAGATCGCCAACACCGGGCGATTGAGCGCCGAGGCGATATGCAGCAGGCCAGAGTCGTTGGACACCACGGCATCGGCGGAAGCGATCAGCGCCACCGCCTCATCCAGCTTCGTGGCGCCGGCAAGGTTACTTACGCGGACCGAGTCGGCCCGCGCCAGCGCGACAATCTCCTCGCACACTTCCCTGTCCTTGGGCGATCCGAGCAAGGCCACCTGCGCATCCGGATTCTCCTGCATGATCTCCCGCGCCAGCGCCGCGAAGTGCGACGCGGGCCAGCGCTTGGCCGATCCGAACTCCGCGCCCGGCGCAAACATGACCAGCGGCCTGCCGGGCACAAGGCCATGCTGGGCACGGGCTGCATCCGACTGATCCCGACTTACCGTCAGCGTCGGACGCTGCACGTTGGCGCGCAAGCGGTCCCGGGGCGCATCGGCCAGCGCCGCGTAGAACGACACCATCGGGCGCGGCGGAATATCGTCGTGGTGCAGCCGGTTGAGCAGGCCGTAACGCATCTCGCCCTTGTAGCCGACCCGCTCCGGAATACCCGCCAGCCACGGAATCAGCGCGTACTTGAGGGTATTGGGCAGCACGTAGGCATCGGCATAGCCGCGCTGGCGCAACACCTGTGCGTAGTTCCAGCGTTCGCGCAGCTGCAGCGCGCCGTGACGGAAAGGCGTCACCAGCACGCTGTCGACCTCCTTCATCGCGCGCCATACCGGCGCCACCGACGGCGGCGCCAGCACATCGATCGGGCGTGACGGATGCTGCTTCCTAAGCAGCTGGAGCAGCGGCTGCGCCATCACGGCGTCACCGATCCAGTTGGGCGAAATAATCAGGGTGCGTGGAGTGCTCATGCTTCGGTCTTGGTGAACTGGAGACGGTAGAGGTTGGCGTACATGCCGTTCGCCGCCAGCAGCTCGTCATGGCGCCCTGCCTCGACGATGCGGCCCTGCTCCATCACCACGATGCGGTCGGCGCGCTCGATGGTGGACAGGCGGTGAGCGATGACCAGCGTGGTGCGCCCCGCCATCAGGGTGTCGAGCGCGGCCTGCACTGCGCGTTCGGATTCGTTGTCGAGGGCGGATGTCGCTTCGTCCAGGATCAGGATCGGCGCGTCCTTGTAGATGGCGCGGGCGATCGCCACGCGCTGGCGCTGGCCGCCGGACAGGCGCATGCCGTTCTCGCCGATCTGCGTGTCCACGCCTTCGGGCAGCGCGGCAACCACGTCCGACAGGTGAGCCGCCTTGATGGCGGCGGACAGGCGCGCCTGGTCCACGACTTCCGCGCCGTAGGCGATGTTGGCGCCGAGCGTGTCGTCGAACAGCACCACGTTCTGGCTCACCATCGCCAGCTGGGCGCGCAGGCTGGTCAGTGCGATCTCTTCGTACGGCACGCCGTCCAGCGTGAGGTGGCCGGCGTTGGGCGCATAGAAGCGGGTTACCAGGTTGACGAAGGTGGATTTGCCGCCGCCGGACACGCCCACCAGCGCCACGGTCTGGCCGGGCAGCACTTCCAGGTTGACGCGGTCCAGCGCCAGCGGGTTCTGTTCGGAGTAGCGGAACGATACGTCCTCGAGCTTCAGGTGGCCGCGGGCGCGGCCCAGCACCTTCGTGCCCGGATCGGGTTCCACCGGCGCGTCGATCATGCCGAACACGGTTTCGGCCGCCGCCATGCCGCGCTGCATAGGGCCGTTGACTTCGACCAGCGCCTTCAGCGGCTGCAGCAGCATCAGCATCAGCGTGACGAAGTTGGTGAATTCGCCCACCGTCATCTGCGAGCGCAGCGCCATCACGATGACCACCGAGACCGCCATCGCGGTGCCGATCTGCGTGATTGGCACCGTCGCGGCGGCAGCCACCGTTGCGCGCTGGGTGAAGCCGCGAAGCGCGTCGCTGCGTTGCTCGAAGCGGCGGCGCTCGTACTTCTCGCCGGAGAACACGCGGATGACCTGGTGGCCGCGCGCCGCCTCCTCCACCACTTGCGTCATTTCGGCGGTGACGCGCTGGTTTTCGCGATTCAGGCGGCGCAGGCGCTTGGTGGTGGTGCGCACGATCGCCGCGGTCAGCGGAATGACGACCAGCGCGATCAGCGTCAGCTGCCAGTTCAGGAACAGCAGGCCGGCCAGCAGGCCGATGATGGTCAGCGTATCGCGCACGAAGGCGAGGAACACCGAGTTGATCATGTCGACTACCTGGCGCACGTCGCCGATGACGGTGTTGATCACCTTGCCGGTGGACTCCTCGTGGAAGCGCGCCACCGGAAGGCGCAGCAGCTTCTCGAACACCATGCGGCGCAGGTCGTTGAGCACGCGGCTCATGATCCAGTTGTTCAGGTAAGCCGTGGCAAAGGTGGACACGCCGCGCACGAGGAAGATCGACAGCAGGATCAGCGGCACCAGCCACAGGCTGAATTCCACCTTGTTGGGACCGAAGCCCTTGTCGAGCAGGAGCTGCAGCGCCCAGCCGAGCATCGGCTGGGTGGACGCCGCGACGGCCATCGCCAGCAGCGACATGAAAGCGCGCCCGCGGTAAGGCTTTACGATCTTGAACAGGCGCTCGGCCACGGTCTGGTTTTTCATTGTGTTTGCGTCAGGCGCGTGTGGTCAAAAGGTCAAACAAGGTTTGCGCGCTGTTCTCTTCCTGCAGGACAGCGCCGGCTGCGGCCGCGCGCGCCGCCAGGGCGCCGTAGCCGGCGATCTGCTGCTGCACCGCCGCCAGCACAGTTTCGGGCGAGGTGTCCGGCACCACGCTGCCGGCGTCGAAGCGCTCGACCATGCGCGCGATCCACGATCCCGGCGTCGAGATCACCGGGCTGCCGTGCGAGAAGGCGTCCAGCGTCACGCCGCTGATGCGGTCCGCGAAAGCCTGCGCGTCGTACAGCTGCAGGCATACCGCGCCCTTGAACAGGTCCGCGTACTCGTCCGGCGACAGCGTCGTCCCGCGGATGTCCAGCTGCGGGTAGCCGATGCCTTCCAGGCGCGCCAGGTCGGCGCGCACCGAGGCGTCGTACTTGCCGGCCTGCTCGGCGGAGGTCTGCATCACCACGGGATTCGTAGCCCAAGCTTGTGCATGTGCTCCACCAGGCTGACGACTTCGGAAAATCCCTTGTCGCTGCGGGCGGCGCCGGCGAACAGCAGGTGCTTGAAGGCGTGCTCCCCGGGGGCGGCCTGTCCGCCCGGCTGCGAGATCGGATAGGGTACCACGCGCGCATTGGCGAAGCCGGCCTGCTCGAACACGGTAGTGACGGAAGGCGTCGGCCCGTAGATTTCGAGGTTGGGCTGGCGCCGCGCGATCGCCCGCAGGCGCGCCATCTTGCGCTCGCTCGGCTTGAACCAGTGGACGTACAGGTAGACCTTCTTCGGCGGGATGAGGCCCGCCGCAGCCCAGTCGATCATCAGGAGGTCGGCGTAGCGGGCGGTCGAGACGAACAGCTTGCCCGGCGCCTTGATCAGGTCCTTGTACAGGAAATAGCTCTGCACCTTGCGGATGCGGCGGAAGAAGCATTTCTTCACTTCGACATCGGCGCCGAAGCTCACCTCGATCTTGCGGTCGGCCCACAGGCGCAGCCGGCGCGATTCGTCTGCCCGCCGGCTCAGCGCGGTGATGAAGCTGTAGCAGTGGCCGGCGGCCGTGGTCAGCGAAGGCTCGACGACGTTGATTGTATTTGGCATATCAGTGACCCTGGAGATGCGATTCTTTCGCGTTGAGGTAAAGGCCCATGAGCAGGAACACCATCAGCGCGTAGAACAGGCTGCCCTTGATCGACCAGAAGATCACTTCGGTCAGCCCGAAGCCGACATAGCCCGTCACCAGCAGGATACCAGCCAGCGCCAGCGCGAATTCCTGGGCGCTGGCCTTGCGCTCGCGCAGGGCGTGCGCAAAGAACATGAAGGGCGCCAGCATCATGCCGGCCCAGATCGCAAAGCCCACCACGCCGCCGGTCACCAGCGCCTGCAGGCTCTCGTTATGGAAATGCGGCAGCGTGAGCACCACCGGATCGAGCTGGCCGGCCGCCACCATCTCCTTCAGCGCCTGCAGGTAGTCCGCCTCGCCGCGTCCGAGCAGCGGTGCCTCCTCGATCATCGTGGCGGCCGCCTTCCACAGTTCGAGGCGGGTGCCGACGTTGCTGAAGGCACTGCCGCCATCGAACCAGACGGTGGCCTCGGCCACGCCCTGGTGCACGCGTTCCTGCACGCCGGTGGCCGGAATGAAGTAGGTCGCCACCACCAGCGCGAAGCTGGACACAACCATCACGCGGGAACGCCAGCTTCGGAGGACGTGACCATACGCGACGAACACCAGCGCGGCCAGCGCCAGCCCGAGCCAGCCGCCGCGCGTGCCCGTCATGATGGAGGCCACCAGCCCGGCGACGGCGCCCAGTGCAGGCCACACTACCTGGCGGTGGGCGCGAACATCGACGGTGGCGGCCAGCGCCAGCAGCGCGAGCGACAGGGCGATGTCGCCGAAGGTGATCGCGTTGAGCAGGCCGCCGGGGCGGTCCATGTCGAGGAACACACGCTGGTAGCCGACCAGTAGCAGCGCGCCCGCGGCGCCCCCGATCACACCCCACCACAGGGCCTTGCGGTCCGGCTTGGCGGCCAGGACCAGCGCCAGCGCCGACACGGCCAGCAGCATGCGCACTGGCTTTTCGACCGCGCCGAGCGCGTGGTCGCGCAGCAGGTAGCAGCCCAGTACGAACAGGAAATTCAACAGGAAGGGCAGGATCACCCAGCGCAACGACGGCCAGTGGCGGCGCAAGGCGCTGTTACCGTCGCGGAGTACAAAGACACCCGCAATCAGGAAAAGGAAGCTGCAAAGCCCGACGCCGAACGGGGTGACCAGGCTCAGAAACGGGAACAGGAACATCAGGATGGCGGTTATCGCCTGCTTGGAGGGCGTTCGATTGAGAAGGCTATTGTTCATTCATTCATGGGTGGGATATGCTGAAGACTTCAGTTAACTGAGAAGCACGTTCGCCGACATGCAGCGCGCGCCAACAATCTCCGTCGTCATTACGACCTGGAACCGTCCGGACGCCCTTCGGGCGGTCGTCGAGGCGTGTTTCGGCCAGGATGATCTAAATTTCGAGATCATTATCGCTGATGACGGCTCCACTGCCAACACGAAGGACTGCATCGACCAGCTGAGGGCCCGCTCCCCGGTGCCGCTCCTGCACGTGTGGCAGGAGGACCTTGGCTTCCGCGCGGCGATGGCGCGCAACCGCGCCACGCTGGCGGCGAGCGGCGAATACATCGTGTTCCTGGACGGCGACTGCATCCCGCAAAGCGACTTTATCTCCCAGCACCGCAAGCTGGCGGAGCACGGCTACCTGGTGTCGGGCAGCCGGGTGCTGCTCAGCCCTGCCCTGACCGCCCGGGTGCTGGCCGAACGGATCGACCTGCCCCGCGCGGGGGTGGGCGAGAAGCTGGCGTACCGCTTCAAGGGACATATCAACAAGGTGGCGCAGCTGCTGGTGCAGTGGCCGGACATAGGGCGGCACCGGCGCAAGTTTTCATGGCGCCGCATCAAGAGCTGCAACCTGGGCGTCTGGCGCAAGGACCTGGATAGGGTGAATGGCTTCGATGAGAGCTTTACCGGGTGGGGACATGAGGATTCGGACCTCGTGGTGCGGCTGTTTAATGCGGGGGTGATGCGCAAGGACGGGGCGTTTGCGACCGAGGTGTTCCACCTCTGGCACAAGGAGGCGGTGCGGGACCAGGAGTCCAGTAACAGGAAGGTGGTGGTGCAAAGGGCGAAGGACGGGACGGTGCGGGCGATACAGGGGTTGGCCGAGCATGCCTAGATGCGGGCACGCGGATGCGCTTCGCTTATCCGCCCTACGTCCCATGCATGATTTCGTAGGGCGGATAAGGCCGCAGGCCGCATCCGCCGCCTTTCTTAATACTCGATCGCGACTTCTTTTGCACCCAGCACCTGCTCGAGCGCCAAGGTCAGCGCATCGGATGGCGCCACCAGCCAGTCGTCGCCCAGCTGCAGCGTGCAGTCGACGCCCTCCGGCTTGTAGCGCACCGCCAGCGGCAGGCCCTCCTGCATGCGGTGCGGCTTGAGCACCTCGGCCATCTTCGCCGTCGGCACCGGTTGCGGCAGGTACATGCCAAGCTGGCGGCCGTAATGGATGCGCGAAGCGGTCAGGTCGTACACCTTCTCCGCCGTGATGCGCAGGCCGCCGTTGAAGCGGTCTTCCGACACCTTGCCCACCACCAGCAGGAAATCGTCTTCCTTGAAGATGTTCTTGTTCGCCTCGAACACCTCGCTGTACACCGTCACTTCCACCACCGCGGTCTTGTCGTCCAGCGTGACGATCAGGATCTTGCCGCGCTGGGTCATCTGCGGACGCACGCCGGTGATCACGCCGCACAGCATGCGCGGCTCGCGCGACGGGTCGAGGTCGGCCAGCTTGGTGCGTGCGAAGCGGCGCACTTCACCGGCATACGAGTCGAACATGTGGCCGGACAGGTAGAAGCCGAGCGCGACTTTTTCCTCGGACAGCTTCTGCTTGTCGGTCCACGGCAGCACCTTCACGTACTCCGGAGGCGCCACCAAGTCACTGTCGTCGCCGCCGAACAGGCTGACCTGGTTGATCGACGCCGCTGCCTGGTCGGCCACTTCCACCGCAAACGCCACCGACGCCAGCAAGACGGCGCGATCCACGCCGAAGCAGTCCATCGCGCCGGCGCGAATGAGGGACTCAATGGTGCGGCGGTTGATCTGCTTGCGGTCGACCCGCTTGCAGAAGTCGAACAGGTCCTTGAACTTGCCGCCGCTCTCGCGCGCGGCGATGATCGCCTCGATCGCGCCCTGGCCGCAGCCCTTCACGCCGCCAAGGCCATAGCGGATGTTCGTCACGGGCTTGCCTGTCACCGACGGCGCCGGGCCTTCCGGCGTAAAGCGGAAGTGCGACTCGTTGATGTCCGGCGGGAGCATCGTCAGGCGGCAGACGTCGATCGAGTCCTCGACCAGGATCTTGATCTTGTCGGTGTCTTCCATCGCCAGCGACATGTTGGCTGCCATGAACGCGGCGGTATGGTGCACCTTCAGGTAGGCGGTGTGGTACGACAGCAGCGCGTACGCGGCCGCGTGCGACTTGTTGAAGCCGTAGCCCGCGAACTTTTCCATCAGGTCGAAGATCTCGTCGGCCTTTTCGGTCGACAGCCCGTCCTTGGCGGCGCCGGCGCGGAAGATCTCGCGGTGCTCCGCCATCTCCTCGGCCTTCTTCTTGCCCATCGCGCGGCGCAGCATGTCCGCGCCGCCCAGCGAGTAGCCGCCGACGATCTGCGCCATCTGCATCACCTGCTCCTGGTAGACCATGATGCCGTAGGTCTCGGACAGGATCGACTCGGTGCGCGGATCGGGGTAGTCGAACTTCTCGCCGTGCTTGCGCTTGCAGAAGTCCGGGATCAGGTCCATCGGGCCCGGACGGTACAGCGCCACCAGCGCGATGATGTCCTCGAAGCGGTCGGGACGCGCGTCCTTCAGCATGCCCTGCATGCCGCGCGATTCAAGCTGGAAGATCGCGACCGTCTTGGCCTTGGTCAGCAGGTCGTACGAACCCTTGTCGTTGAGCGGCAGGCGCGCCAGGTCGAAGTCCTTCTCCACCGGGTCGAGCTGCTTGATGTACTTGACCGCGCGGTCGAGGATGGTCAAGGTGGTCAGACCCAGGAAGTCGAACTTCACCAGGCCGACGGCTTCGACGTCGTCCTTGTCGTACTGCGACACCACACCGGTCTCGCCGCCCTGTGTGTACAGCGGGCAGAAATCGGTCAGCTTGCCGGGGGCGATCAGCACGCCGCCGGCGTGCATGCCGATGTTGCGGGTGATGCCTTCGACCTGCTGCGCCAGGTCCAGCAGCTGCTTGACCTCTTCTTCGTTTTCGAGGCGCTCCTTGAGCATCGGTTCTTCTTCGATGGCCTCGGCGATCGACACCGGCTTGCCCGGCTTGAACGGGATCAGCTTGGAGACGCCGTCGCAGAAGTTGTAGCCGAAATCGAGCACGCGGCCGACGTCGCGGATCGCGCCTTTCGCGGCCATGGTACCGAAGGTGGCGATCTGGGACACCGCTTCGCGCCCGTACAGGTCCTTCACGTGCTGGATCACGCGGTCGCGGTTTTCCTGGCAAAAGTCGATGTCGAAGTCGGGCATCGAAACGCGTTCCGGGTTCAGGAAGCGCTCGAACAGCAGATTGTACTTGAGCGGGTCGAGGTCGGTAATCAGCAGGCAGTACGCCACCAGCGAACCCGCGCCCGAACCGCGGCCCGGGCCGACCGGCACGCCGTTTTCCTTGGCCCACTTGATGAACTCCGCAACGATCAGGAAGTAGCCGGGGAACTTCATGTTGCAGATCGTATCGGTCTCGAACTTCAGGCGCGACTCGTAGCGCGGGCGCGCTTGCTCGCGCTTGACCGGATCGGGGTACAGGTGCTCCAGGCGCAGCTCCAGGCCCGCCTTCGATTCGGCGACCAGGAATTCATCGATGGTCATGCCCGGCGGAGTCGGGAAGTCAGGCAGCTGCGGCTTGCCGAGCGTGAGCACGACGTTGCAGCGCTTCGCGATTTCGACCGAGTTTTGCAGCGCAGCCGGCATGTCGGCGAACAGCTCCGCCATCTCGGCCTGCGACTTGAAGCACATCTCTTCGTTGAAACGCTTGACGCGCTTGCCGTTGGCGAGCATCTCGCCTTCGGCGATACAGGTGCGCGCCTCGTGCGCGATGAACTCGTCGCGCGACACGAACTGCACCGGGTGGGTGGCCACCACCGGCAGGCCAAGCTTGGCCGCCAGCGCCACCGCCTGGCGCACCTGGGCTTCCTGGTTGGCCTGGCCGGCGCGTTGCACTTCGATATAGAAGTGACCCGGGAATGCCGACGCCCAGCGGCGCGCGCAGCGTTCAGCCAGCGCCAGGTTGCCGTTCTCGATGGCGGTGCCGACGTCGCCGAAATGGGCGCCAGACAGCGCGATCAGGCCATTGGCCTGGGGTTCGTCCGGGTACAGGGTCGAGGTGCTTGTGGCAAGCGCTTCCAGCCACTCGGGACGGATTTCGGCGCGGCCCTTATGCTGGTTGGTCAGCCAGGCTTTCGACAGCAGTTCGCACAGCTGCAGATAGCCGGTGCGGTTTTTCGCCAGCAGCAGCAGGCGGCTCGGCTTGTCGCGGTTGTCGTCGTTGGTGATCCAGGCGTCGACGCCGATCACCGGCTTGACGCCCTTGCCGCGCGCGGCCTTGTAGAATTTGACCATGCCGAACAGGTTGGCCAGGTCGGTGACGGCGAGCGCGGGCTGCTTGTCCTTGGCGGCGGCGGCCACGACATCGTCGATCCGCACCAGGCCGTCGGCGATGGAGTACTCGGTGTGCACGCGCAGGTGGACGAATGCCGGGGCCACTGGCTTGGCCGGCGCAACGGCCGCTTCACTACCCACTTCGAGGACATCCATGCTCATGTTCCGATTCACCTGCTGAGAAAGAGCGGTATTTTACCGTGACGGGAGGCTGTCGGCGGGAATCATGCTGCGCATCGGGGCGGATGTTGCCAGAAAATGCTTGACACTTCCACCCGCGCGATTTCGCCCCGCGCCGCGCAAGACCGATCCTCCTCAGGCCGCCGAAGCCAGCGGCACCGGCTTGACCGCGCCGTAGCAGCGCCGCATACGCAGGAAGGGTTCCTCGATGGTGTTGTAGCTCAGCGCCGACAAGGCCCAGGTGGCGGCATAGGCAAGCGGCAGCATCAGCAGCGCGTGCGCCCAGGTAACCTTCCCCGCCATGCCGTACATGTGCATCGCCTGCGCCACCACGTGCAGCACGCCCATGTGCAGCAGGTAGAACGAGAAGCTGATCTTTCCGCCGTGGATCATCACGCGTTCGAGCCACGCCGGCAGCGCCTTGTCGAACGACACCCACGCCAGGATCACGCAGGCCCACACGCTGCTTTCCAAGGTCGACCAGACGATCCAGAATGCCGAACGCGGCTGCACGCCGAGGGCGCCCAGCTTCGATTGCAAGGCGCTGCCGGCGATCGCCAGCATGAAGGTCAGCGGCACCAGCCATCCTGCGCGGCGGTGCAGCGCGAGACTATGCTGCTGGTACAGCATTGCCGCCAACATGCCGATCAGGAACTGGTCGAAACGCCCGACGAAGGTGCTGAAGAACATCAGCGTGCTGTTCTGGTTGACGGTGTAGGCGGCCACCTTGAAGAAGAACAGCAGCGCCAGCAGGCTGAACAGGTAGCGCGGGCCGCGTTCCATCGCGAAGCGCGCAAGGAAGGGGAAGATTGCGTAGAACATGAATTCGAGCGAAATCGTCCACGCCGCGCCGGTGATCACCGTCTGCGACGTCGGCGCCAGGCCGAGGTTGGTGGCAAACAGGTAGAAGATGTCCTGCGGCTGGAATTTGTCGCGGCCTATCGACGTGGCGACCAGGAAAACGAGGAAGAACAGCGGGAAGATCCGCAGGAAGCGGTTGCGCATGAAATCGCGGTAGTTAATGCTCTTCACGTGCAGCGCGATCTGCATGAACAGGAATCCGGACAGCGTGAAGAACAGCCCTACCCCGGTGTGCCCTTCCGTCACTAGCCCCGTCCACGGCGACTCAAGCGCCGCGCCGCCGAGGCCACGCCATTGCCCGTGGAAATGGAACAGGAACACCATTGTTGCCGCCAGCCAACGCAGCTGGTCGGTGCGCGGGTTATAGGGGATGTTCAGCGATCTCATGGGAAACGGCTTTTAATTGTCGGATATATACCGTGTGCAAGTATTGTACGGCCGCACTCTGGATAAGGCCATTGCTTTATAATGATGCCCTGTCTTTATGCACTGACCCCCGCCATGCAATCCGCTACTTCCTACATCAATATCGCCGCTTACAAGTTTGTCACCTTCGACAATACCGAAGCGATGCGTCCTCAGTACCAGGCCATCTGCCAGCAACTGTCGCTCAAGGGCACCATCCTGTTGACACCGGAGGGCATCAATATGTTCCTGTCCGGCACTCGTGAGAATATCGACGGCTACCTCGCCTGGCTGCGCAGCGACCCGCGTTTCGCCGATATCGAAGTCAAGGAAAGCCTGTCGGAAGAACAATCGCACAAACGCATGCTGGTCAAGCTCAAGAGCGAGATCATCACGATGCGCATGCCGCTGATCAAGCCTGAGCTGGGCCGCGCGCCTGCGGTCGAACCTGTGACGCTCAAGCGCTGGCTCGACCAGGGCCATGACGACAACGGCAAGCCGGTTGTCATGGTCGACACGCGCAATGCCTTCGAAGTGGACGTGGGCACCTTTACCAATACCATCGACTACCGCATCAGCAAGTTCACCGAGTTCCCGGACGTGATTGCGGCGAACAAGGATGCGCTGGCCGACAAGACCGTGGTGACCTTCTGCACCGGCGGCATCCGCTGCGAAAAGGCGGCTATCCACATGCAAAACATCGGCTACGAGAACGTGTACCAGCTCGAAGGCGGCATCCTGAAGTATTTCGAGGACGTCGGCGGCGAGCACTACACGGGCGACTGCTTCGTGTTCGACTACCGTACCGCGCTCAGCCCGAAGCTGGAGCCGTCCACCACCGTGCAGTGTTTCGCCTGCCGCGCCGTGGTCACGCCGCGCCAGCAGCTGGCGCCGGAATATGAGTACGGCGTGTCGTGCCCGCATTGCTATGCGGACATGCAGAATGCGTCGCAGACGAATGCGGCCCCGCAGGAACATCAGCGAGCTTAAGGGCCCCGCATGGCATATTTTCCGCGAAGGTAACGACAGTTGCCGTTTCCGTCTTCGCGGGGGCTATCGTTCTTCGCGGGTATGCCACAGCCGCAAGACATAGATCGTGGCCTGGGTAATTTCGTAACGCAACTCATAACTGCCAACAAGAATGCGCCGAATCTCACGCGGCTCGAACTCATCAAGCCGTTCGCCAATACGTGGGTTTGACGCCAGCGTGACGGCAGCGGCGGTCAGCGCTTGAACGGCACGCGTCGCCGCAGGTTTGTTCACCGTGGCCAGAAAGTCGTACAGTCGCGTCAAATCGGACAATACCTTGCTGGTCCATCGCAACTCCATCAGTCCACCACCGGCGCCCGTGTCGGTTGATCCGTACCGAGGCTGTCTGCCCATGCCTGTACCGCCTGGTGGTCGATGACCCGTCCGGCGTCCACGTCGGCCATTGCCTCGCGCGTGAGCCGGCTCCGCTCCTCTTCCTGGTCGACCCAGGCGCTGAGCGCCTGCTTGACGATCCAACCGCGCGATCGCTCAAGTTTGGCGGCCAGCTGGTCGACCTTATCGGCCAGCGGCAGAGGAACGTGTGCCGTAAGGACTTTGGTTTCTCTATGTGCCATTCTTTTCCCGAGTTTAATCGTTGCCGGCCGTAACGGGGCGCATACGCCATGTGAAAACTTTTGATCCTCGCACAACACCGCTGGATCATGAAGGAGATTCAACAGGATTATTCTCGCACCGAGCCAAGGGGGAAATCAATCTTTTCTAATCAAGTTGAATCACAACGATGTAAAGCTGCTGAACTTGCGCGAATGTCGCTGCCATTGCGTGCCCTCCAGTTAGTGATCTTCATACCAACATTGACTGAAAAACCAACAACGCACTATTCGAAGAAGCGCGCCACCTTCATCACGTCCTCGCCGGTCAGCGTTCCCGCCGCCGCCCTCAGGCGCAAAGTGCCGATCAGGTAGCTGTAGCGGGCCTGCGCCAGGTCGCGCTGGGTGGCGGCCAGCTGCTGCTGGGCGGTCAGCAAGTCGAGGTTGATGCGCACGCCGCCCTTGATGCTTTGCTCGGTCGCGGTGACCAGCAGCTTGCCCGAATTGACCGCCTTCACCAGTGCATCCACCTTGGCGACGCTGCTCAGCATCAGGCTGTGCGCCTTGCGCAGCTCGACCAGCACAAGGCTGGTGCGGCGGTCCAGGTCGGCCTTGGCGCGTTCGCGCGCGGCGACCGCCTGGCGCGACACCGCGCTGACCTGGCCACCCGAATAAATCGGCACGTTGAGCTGGATGCCGACCGAGCGGTTGAGCGATTCCTGATTGAGCTGGGTCAGCGTTTCGGAATCGCTCTTGCTGTAACTGGCGACGAAATCGAGGCGTGGCGCGTGGCCGGCGCGCGCCTTGTTCAGCTCCTGCTGCGCCACGTCCACCGCCAGGCGCGCGGCCTGCAGGTCGGGGTTCCTGGCCAGCGCGGTCCGGCGCCAGTCGTCGAATTCGGCCGGCGCGAGCTGGTCGATGCGGAACGAGGCCGACAGCGAATCGAGCTCGCCGGGATCCATGCCGATCACGCCTTCCAGCGTGTTGCGCGCGGCGGTCAGGTTGTCCTGGGCTTCCAGCACCTGGGCTTCGGCGAGGTCGAGCCGGGCCTGGGTTTCGAGCATATCGGTCCTGGTACCCTCGCCTTTTTCAAACAGGCGGTCGTTGACCTTCATCTGCTCGCTGTAGGCTTTGCGCTGCGCCAGTACCAGGTTCAGCTGGTCGCGCGCGTACAGCGCGTCGAGGTAGGCGCTGACCACGCGCACCGCCACTTCATCCTTGTGGCTCTCGAAGCGCGCCGCGCTCTCGTCGGTCTGCGCGATGCCCTGGCGGTAGCGCGCGTAGGCGTCGAAGTTGACCAGCGGCTGGCGCAGCTGCACTACGCCGCTGCGGCTGATGTAGCGCGGATGGGTAAGGTTCTCGTTGCCCCCGACTTGCTGGGTCACGTCGGCTCGGATGCGGTTGGCGTTGTAGCTGCCCGACAGGCTGGGCAGCAGGTTGGCGCGGCCGATGATGCGGTTTTCCTTGCCGGCCTCGTTCTCGTAGAAGTTCATGCGGTAGGCCGGATCGTTCTTCAGCGCGGCCTCGTAGGCCTGCTGCAGGCTGACCGCGCCGGCGCTGCCGGCCTGCAGCGCGAGCATGGTGCCGATGGCCCAGGCGCCGCGGCGCAGGCGGCTGGCGGTTGCGTTCGCTTTGACTGGGGCCATGGTCAGTCCTCGCTCATCGAAGTCTGGGCGCGGTCGATGATCGGCTTGATCAGGTAGTTCATCATGGTGCGCTCGCCGGTCTTGACGAACAGTTCCACCGGCATGCCGGGCTGGACGTCGAGCTTCTTGGTGGCGATCAGCTTGGCGCCGGCATCGGTCACCTTGACGCGCACTTTGTAGAACGGCTCGCCGGTGCGCTCGTCGACCGAACGGTCGGCCGACACGTGGGTCACTTCGCCCGGGATGTGCGGCGTGGTGTTGGTGTTAAACGCGGAGAAGATCAGTTCGACCGGCAGGCCGGCGTGCACCTTGTCGACCAGGTTGACCGGCAGGCGGCCTTCGGCCACCAGCGCGTCGCCGCTCGGCACGATGTCCATCATGCGGAAGCCCGGCGATACCACGCCGCCCTGGGTGAACACGGCCAGGCCGACCACGGTGCCGTCCACCGGCGCTTGACGTCGACGTTGGCCAGCTC